>NZ_JAUSYQ010000002.1:7114558-7423198 GCF_030816965.1 Streptomyces canus | reverse complement strand
TCCCTGGAGCGGGCCCGCCTCTACGACGCCGAGCGCACCCGGTCCCGGGAACTCCAGCGCAGTCTGCTCCCCCAGGCGCTGCCCGACCTCCCCGCGTGCACGGCGGCCGCGCGCTACCTGCCGGCCGGACCGGGCGCGGACGTGGGCGGCGACTGGTACGACCTCATCCCGCTCTCCGGCGGACAGGTCGCGCTGGTCGTCGGCGACGTGATGGGCCACGGTCTGCCGGAGGCGGCCACCATGGGCCGGCTGCGCACCGCGGTGCACACCCTGGCCGACCTGGAGCTGCCGCCCGGCGAGATCCTCGGCCACCTCAACGACATCGTCGGCGGCATGGGCGAGGCGTCGTACGCCACCTGTCTGTACGCGCTCTACGACCCGACGACCCGGGTCTGCTCCATCGCCCGGGCCGGCCATCCACCGCCGGCTCTCGTACGGCCCGACGGCACCGTGCACTTCCCCGAACCGGACGCCGATCCCCCGCTGGGGGCCGCCAAGCCGCCGTTCGAGACGGCCGAGCTGGAGGTGCCCGAGGGCAGTCTGCTCGTGCTGTACACCGACGGGCTGGTGGAATCGGCGAAGCGGGAGATCGACGAGGGCATGGCGGAGCTGGCGCGGCTGCTCGGCGCCGCCCACGCCGACGGGACCGCCGTAGACCTTGAACGCCTGTGCGACACGTTGACGGCCGGCCTCCTGCCGACGGACCAGCAGGCGGCCGACGACGCGGCGTTCCTGGTCGCCCGCCTGCACGCGCTGCCGGCCGACCGGATGGCCGGCTGGTCCCTGCCCGAGGACCCGAAGGCGGCGAGCCAGGCCCGCCGCCACGTCCGTGAACAGCTCGCGGCCTGGGAGCTGGACGCCCTGTCCGCCACCACGGAGCTCCTGGTCAGCGAACTGGTCGGCAACGTCGTCCGGCACGCCCGCGGTCCCGTCCGCCTGCGCCTTCTGCACACCACCGAGCTGATCTGCGAGGTCTACGACGGCAGCCAGACCATGCCCCGCATCCGCCGGGCCACGGAGACCGACGAGGGCGGCCGGGGTCTGCAGCTCATCTCGGCCCTCTCCACCCGCTGGGGCGCCCGCTACACCCCCACGGGCAAGTGCATCTGGACGGAACAGTCCCTGCGGGGCCCGGACCGGCCGTCGGACGTGCTCTTCCTGAACCCCGGGGACTTCGACGAGGACTGGGACGCACTCCTGTGACGACGCGTGCCCGTTCGGCCCAGCACAACGGGCCGGACGCCGGGGCGCGTCCCTAGGGTCGCGGTGACGGCTGTTCAGGCCCCACCCGAAAGGCACGACCCATGGGAATACGCACCACACTCACCGGCGCCGCGATGGCGGTCCTGGCCACCGCGGGACCGCTGACGGGCGTCGCACACGCTGAAGGCGACCTGGACTGCGCCGACTTCCGCTTCCAGGAGGACGCGCAGGCGGTGTTCGACCTCGACCCCACCGACGCCGACCGGCTCGACGAGGACCAGGGACGGGACGACGGCATCGCCTGTGAGGTGCTGCCCCGAAGGGGCACCGAGGCCGTGAGCGTGGCCACGCCTCTTCCGACGCTCGGTGTCCAGGGCGGGTCCGGTGGCAGCGTGGGCCCGGCCGGCTTCGAGCGGGCGGTCGGGGGGGCGCTGGCACTCGGCGGGGCCGGGCTCGCGGGTGCGTACGTGGTGCGGCGGCGTCGGGCCACACAGCCGCAGACCCGCCTCAAGGGTCGATGAGCCCTGCCCGTATCGCATACCGGGTCAGCTCCAGCCGGTCCCGCATCCCCAGCTTGTGCAGCAGATTCGCGCGATGCCGCTCGACCGTCTTCGCGCTGATGAACAGCAGCTCGCCGATCTCCTTCGTGGTGTGCCCCTCGGCGACGAGCTTGAGGATCTCCTCCTCGCGCTCGGTGACGGCCCGCGCGGGAAGGTCGTCACCGCGGTGCAGCCGGTCGAGGTAGGAGCGGACGAGGGCCCGCTCGGCCCCGGGGTAGACGAAGGACTCGTCGCGCACGGCGGCCCGGCACGCCTCGACGAGATCGCGGTCGGCGACGGACTTGAGGACGTATCCGCTCGCCCCGGCCTTGAGGGCCTCGAAGAAGTACTGCTCGTTGTCGTACATCGTCAGGATCAGGATCCGCAGGTCCGGCAGCCGCCGGGACAGCTCGCGAGCCGCCTGGAGCCCGGTCATCCGTGGCATGGCGATGTCCAGCACGGCGAGATCGACCTCACGCGCGCGTGCCAGCTCCACCGCCTCCGCGCCGTCGCCCGCCTCGGCCACGACCGTGAGGTCCGGCTCGCCCTCGAGAATCAGCCGCACCCCCCGCCGTACGAGAGTGTGGTCGTCGGCGAGCAGCACACGGGTCGGCCCGGACATCAGCGCACCCCCGCCGCGACCGGTATCCGCAACCGCACATCCGTCCCCCGCCCGGGCCCCGGCGCCACCGAGAACACCGCCCCCACCAGCAGCGCCCGCTCCCGCATGCCCTGTATCCCGGCTCCCTCGACCGCCCCGCCCAGCCCGCTGCCGTTGTCGCGCACGAGGAGCTCGACACCCCCGGCGACCAGCTGGAGCCGTACCTCGGCCCGGTCGGCGGCAGAGTGCCGCGCGGTGTTGGTCAGGCCCTCCTGGGCCACGCGGTAGACGACCAGTTCCGACTCCTCGGTCAGCCGGGGCAGATCGCCCCCGACGTGATGGCGCACGGTCAGCCCGTGCGTGGTGAACTCGGCCGCCAGGGAGCGCAGCGCACTCGGCAGCCCGAGCTCCTCCAGCACCCCGGGCCGCAGTCGGCGCGCGATCCGGCGGATCTCGTCCAGACCGGCCCGAGTGGCCTCCTGCGCCTGTCCCACGTCCTCCCGCAGCTCCTCCGGCGCCCGGTCGGCGACTCGCTTCAGCTGGAGCAGAACGGCGGTCAGCGTCTGCCCGACCTCGTCGTGCAGCTCACGCGCGATGCGATGCCGCTCCCTCTCCTGCGCGGAGAGCGCGTGGGCCGCGCCGGTCGCCCGCTCGGCCTCCAGCCGGTCGAGCATGGTGTTGTACGTCGTGATCAGCGCGGCCGTCTCGGAAGGACCGGAGACGGGCGCACGCACCCCGGGGCGCAGCAGATCAGCGGCTGCCATGGCCCGCCCCAGCCGCTGGAGCGGGACGAGCCCGACCCGCAGCACGACAGCGTTGGCGGCCAGCAGCAGAGCGAGCCCCCCGAGGACGACCACGGCCTCCCCCTGCCGGACGGGCGTCGACACGGTGACCGGCCCCAGCAGCAGCGCGGCGGCGACGACGAGGCCCACGGCGTTGAGCGAGAAGATCCGCCAGAACAGCGACACGGTCCTGCCCTCGCCCCTCTCGTACGACGCTCGAGGAGCCAGTCTCGCCGGGCCCCGCCGCTCGCGTATATCCGTCACGTCACCCATGTCGCCACCGTACGGGGACCTGGCAGCATGCGAACCCGGCACCCGTGACCACACGAACCACAAGGGGAAGAAACGTGTCTGCACCACGCCTGAGGGCGACGCCGCTGCCGGGGATCGGGGTCCAGTACGACCTCATGACCCGCGAGGACCGCCATCTCTCCGTGGTGGCGCACCGCGACGGTGCCCGCACCGTGAGCGTGTACCGGGCCGACGACCCCGACTCCTGCGCCCAGTCGCTGCGCCTGACCGGCTCCGAGGCGGGCGCCCTGATCGACGCGCTGAAGCCCTCCCACCACAGCGCGAGCCTGCTCTACACCTCGGACCTGGGCCTGGTGGCGGAGCGCATCGAGGTGGCGGCCGGCTCCCGCTGGAACGGCCGGGTCCTGGGCGACACGAAGATGCGCACGGACACCGGCGCGTCCGTCGTGGCGGCCCTGCGCCGGGCCGAGGCGATCCCGTCCCCCGCACCGGACTTCCGCCTGGCGGGCGGCGACATCCTCATCGTCGTGGGCACCCGCGAGGGCGTGGACGCCGCCGCGGCGATCCTCGGGCGGGAGTGAACGCGTGCACTCCGCGGTCCTGCTGATCGAGTTCGGCTCGATCATCCTCGGCCTGGGTCTCCTCGGCCGTTTCGCCGCCCGTTTCCGCCTCTCCCCCATCCCCCTCTACCTCCTGGCCGGCCTGGCCTTCGGCGAGGGCGGCCTGCTCCCGCTGGGGGCGAGCGAGGAGTTCGTGTCGATAGGCGCCGAGATAGGCGTCATTCTCCTGCTCCTGATGCTCGGCCTGGAGTACACGGCCGGCGACCTGGTCACCAACCTCAAGGCCCACTACCCCTCCGGCCTGGTCGACGGCGCCCTCAACGCCCTCCCGGGAGCGGCAGCCGCTCTCCTGCTGGGCTGGGGGCCGGTGGCGGCCGTGGTCCTGGCGGGCGTCACCTGGATCTCCTCCTCCGGCGTCATAGCGAAGGTCCTGGGCGACCTGGGCAGGGTCGGCAACAGGGAGACCCCGGTCATCCTGAGCGTCCTGGTCCTGGAGGACCTGGCGATGGCGGTGTACCTGCCCATCGTCACCGCCCTCGTCGCCGGAGCAGGCCTGCTGGCCGGAAGCCTGACCCTGGCCATCGCACTCGGAGCCGCGGGCCTGGTCCTGTTCGTAGCGGTCCGCTACGGCCGCGTCATCTCCCGCTTCGTCTCGAGCGACGACCCGGAGAAGCTCCTGCTGGTGGTCCTGGGCCTGACGATCCTGGTGGCGGGCGTGGCACAGCAACTGCAAGTCTCGGCAGCCGTGGGCGCGTTCCTCGTGGGCATCGCACTCTCGGGCGAGGTGGCAGAGGGCGCCCACACCCTCCTGAGCCCTCTGAGGGACCTCTTCGCCGCGGTCTTCTTCGTCTTCTTCGGCCTCCACACGGACCCGGCGAGCATCCCCCCGGTCCTGCTCCCCGCCCTGGCCCTGGCCCTGGTCACCGCGGCAACCAAGATCGCCACCGGCTACTGGGCGGCCCGCCGTGCCGGGATCTCCCGCAAGGGCCGCTGGCGCACGGGCGGCGCCCTGGTGGCCCGCGGCGAGTTCTCGATCGTCATCGCGGGCCTGGCGGTCTCGGCCGGCATAGAGCCCTCCCTGGGCCCCCTGGCCACGGCCTACGTCCTCATCCTGGTCATCCTCGGACCCCTCACGGCCCGCTACACGGAGCCCCTGGCGACACGACTGACGGCTCGCCGCGAGTCCCCGACGACGACGGAGAGCGGTTCGCGGGTGGCGGAGGCGTCGGTGGGGCGGGACGGCGCCTAAGGGGGCCGGGTGGGGTTGTCGGGCGGCTGCGAGCCGGTGGGGGCTGGTCGCGCAGTTCCCCGCGCCACGACGGACCGTTCGCCGCACCGCGCGCCCCGACGGACCGTTGGCCGCGTACGGCGCGCCGGGGACGGGGCGAGGGGTGTCCGCCCGCAGCGGCCGGCGTCCGTTGCCGAGTACAGCCGAAGCAACAGCAACTGCCGGACCCGGCCCCGACCCACCCACCGCACGCGCTACACCCGCCCCCACCGAACCGAAACGGGCCGCCGCAGGCACTCAGGGGCGCGGGGAACTGCGCAGAACGCCCGCCCCCACCGAGCCGACACAGGCCGCCGCAGGCACTCCCCGCCCAACCCGCACAGGCCGCCGCAGGCACCCCCGCCCAACCGCCGGAGGCACTGGTCAGCCCTCCATCCCCCTGGCAGGATCACCGGCATGCCCAAGCCGTTCCCCCGCCTCAGCCGCCGCCAGGCGCTCCAGACCGCGGCCGCCACGATCGTGGCCCTCGGCCTGCTCCTGTGGTGGCTGCTCCCGCTGGGTGAGGACCCCCCGGCCGGCACGATCACCTTCAGCACGGGCACAAAGGCAGGCGTCTACCAGAAGTACGGCGACCTCCTCCGCAAGGAGATCCGCAAGGACATGCCTGACCTGAAGGTGAAACTGGAGACCAGCGCGGGCTCCCAGGAGAACGTCAGACTCGTGGCGACCGGACAGTCCGACTTCGCCATCGCCGCGGCCGACGCCGTGGAGACCTACCAGCAGAACGGCGACCCCGGCGCCGACCAGCTCCGCGGCGTGGCCCGCCTCTACGACGACTACGTACAGCTCGTCGTCCCGGCCGACTCGGACATCCGCACCGTGGCCGACCTGAAGGGCAAGCGCGTCTCCATCGGCGTCCCCAACTCCGGCGTACGACTGATAGCGGACCGCGTGCTCGACGCCGCCGGCATCGACCCGGACAAGGACATCCGGCCCAGGGCCGCGGGCATCGACACCGGCCCCAAACTCCTCGGCCGCGGCCTGGACGCGTTCTTCTGGTCCGGCGGCCTGCCCACCGACGGTCTGAAGCAGCTGGCCGAACGCTCCGCGTTCCGCTTCATCCCGATCGAGCCCTCCCTCGTGGCGAAGCTGCACGCCGAGGGCGAGCCCACCCGCTACTACCGCGCCACCAACATGCCGGCGTCGGCGTACCCGTCCGTCCAGAACAACACGACCGTCCCGACGATGGCCGTCTCCAACCTGCTGATCACCCGCAAGGACATGGACCCCGAGCTCACCGAATGGCTCACCCGGACCGTGATCAAGAGCAGGGACGGCATCGGCCACGACGTCCACTCCGCCCAGCTGGTGGACGTACGCACAGCGATCTACACCGACCCGGTCCCCCTCCACGAGGGCGCCCGCCGCTACTACCGCTCGGTCAAACCGTAGGGCCGCTACGGGGCACGGAGACGGTCACCACCAGCCCGTGCGGCTCATGGTGGCCGTACGAGATCGCCCCGCCACCGGCAGCCAGCAGCGCCCGCGAGATGGACAGCCCGAGACCGGACCCCTTGATGTTCTGATGCCGCCCGCTGCGCCAGAACCGGTCGCCGACACGCGCGAGTTCCTCATCGGTGAGCCCGGGGCCGCGATCGGCGACCACGACCGTCGAAGTGTCCCCGTCCGCGGCGACCGTGACCTCGACGGTCTCGTCCTTCGGCGTGAACTTGATCGCGTTGTCGATGACCGCGTCGAGGGCGCTGGAGAGCGTGACGGGGTCGGCCCAGGCGGTGGTGGGCGGACAACTCCCCACCAGCCGCACGCCCTTGGCCTCGGCAGTGGGTGTCCAGGCGGCAACCCGTTCGGCGGTGAGCTCCCCGATGTCGGTGATCCTGAGGTCCGCCTCGGTGTGCTCGGCGAGCGCGAGGTCGAGGAGGTCGTCGAGGACCTGGGCCAGCCTCTTGCCCTCCGTCTGCACGGAGGCGATCTCGGTGTTCCCCTCGGGGAGTTCGAAGGCGAGCAGCTCGATACGCAGCAGCAGGGCCGCGAGCGGATTCCTCAACTGGTGGGACGCGTCGGCGACGAACGCCCGCTGCTGCTCCAACACGTCCTCGACGTTGTCCGCCATCTCGTTGAACGAGCGGGCCAGTCTCCTGAGTTCGGGCGGCCCCCCGGCCACCGCCACCCGGGACTTGAGCCGGCCGGTGGCGATGTCGTGGGTGGTGGCGTCGAGGACCCGCACGGGCCTGAGCACCCAGCCGGTCAGCCGCAGCGCGGCGCCGACGGCCAGCAGCATGGCGGCGAGTTCGCCCGCGAAGATGACGAGCCAGTCGTGCAGGATCCGCGAACGCATCGGCCCGGTGGGCGAGTCGGTGACGACGACCGCGATGACGTCGCCGTCCCGGATCACCGGCGAGGCGACGACGAGCCGGCCCCGCTGCCAGGGCCAGACCTGCTTGGGGTCCTGGCTTCGGCGGCTGAGCAGCGCCTCGCCGAACGCGTCGCGCACCTCGCCCTCCCGGGGGAGGAACCATCCGCGGGGCGCGGTGGCCATGGGCACATCACCGTCGTAGAAAACGCCGACACGAATGCCGTAGACCTTGTAGTAGCTGGCGAGTTCACTCTCCAGCGTCTCCAGGCGTTCGTCGGAGGCGTCGGTGACGAACTGGGCGAGGGCGGCGAAGTGCGCGGTGTCGTCGATCCGGTCGACGACGACCTTCTGCTGCTGGGCGGAGGCAACACCGATGGCGAGCGGCACGCCCAGGGCCATCAGCACGGCGGCCATGAGGACGATGAGCAGCGGAAGAAGACGTGTACGCACGGGCCCCGCCTACGCCGCGGTCCGAAGCCGCGAGCTCCGACGCACCCGGGCACCACCGTGGGGCACCACGGCCGCACGGCACACGCGGAGGTTCTGCTTCCGGTTCCCGCCCGCGCCCAGCCTCGGCCGTACCGCGCCCCGGCACGGCCGAACACCGTCACCCGGACCGCCCCGGCCCCCCGCGCCGAGCCGCCCCCGGCCACCACCGTCCACGCGGGCAACCGCGCCCCCGTACTCACCCGCGCCCACAACCACCGTCCCTCGCCGACCCGATTCCCTCCCCCCGAGCCTCGCACAGCTCTGGCCGCACACCTGCGCCCGGAGACTCGTCACACCCTTCGAGTCCCTGCCCCGGGATTCCCTGCCACCTCGCTCCCGCGATCGACCCGGCCTGCTCCCGGCCCGGCCCGCAAGGCCTTCGCGCCCCGGCCCGAGGCGCCACGAAGACCCCTGGGCCCCGCCCTCTCACACCCCCGGCGCCACCAACCGATACCCCACGCCCCGCACCGTCTCGATCAGTGCCGGCATCCGCAGCTTCGCGCGCAGGGACGCCACATGTACCTCCAGCGTGCGGCCGGTCCCCTCCCAGCTGGTGCGCCAGACCTCGCTGATGATCTGCTCGCGCCGGAAGACCACACCGGGCCGCTGTGCGAGCAGCGCCAGGAGGTCGAACTCCTTGCGGGTGAGCTGGACGACCGTGCCGTCGACGGTGACCTGACGGGTCGGCAGTTCGATGCGCACGGCACCGAGGACCAGCGCGGCATCCCCGCCGCCCGGCGCGTCCTCGTGGACGGTGCGCCGGCTGACGGCGTGGATGCGGGCGAGCAACTCCCCGGTGTCGTACGGCTTGACCACGTAGTCGTCGGCGCCGAGGTTGAGACCGTGGATGCGGGAGCGCACGTCGGAGCGAGCGGTGACCATGATCACCGGAGTGCTGGTGCGCTTGCGGATCTTGCCGCAGACCTCGTAGCCGTCCTGGTCGGGCAGTCCGAGGTCCAGGAGCACGACACCGAAGCCGTCCACCTCCGGGACGAGCGCCTGGAGGGCCTCCTCGCCGCTGCGGGCGTGCGTGACGTCGAAACCGTGCCGGGCGAGCACCGCGGACAGCGCGGCGGCCACGTGGTTGTCGTCCTCGACGAGGAGAAGTCTCACCCCGGCCCCCTTTGGTCCATCGGACGTACTATCTGAATGTGCAGTGAACAGGTACAAGTGTGCGTACGCACACACGCGTGCGCATCGAGCAGTCATGCTGATGGATGAGGACGGCGTCAAGGGCGTTCCGGTTGCGGCGCGGTTCCGTTACGCGGCCGATATGGGCACTGGCCGCAAGTGCTACGACACGTGTCCGATTGCTATCGGATCGTGATGCTCAGATTCCCCTCAAGACTGATGACGCTGGTCGCGTGGGGTTACTACTGTCCTCCGAAACCGAGGAGGACGGAGCCAGAGAGCGATGACCGAAGTATCGGTGGCCAAGGAAGATGTGGCCGCGACCGGCGAACTGGTCGTCCTGAAGAGCGTCAACAAGCACTTCGGCGCGTTGCACGTACTCCAGGACATCGACCTGACGATCGCCCGCGGCGAGGTCGTCGTGGTCATCGGACCCTCCGGGTCCGGGAAGTCCACCCTGTGCCGCACCATCAACCGCCTGGAGACGATCGACACGGGTTCGATCGCCATCGACGGCAAGCCGCTGCCCCAGGAGGGCAAGGAACTGGCCCGGCTGCGCGCCGACGTCGGCATGGTCTTCCAGTCCTTCAACCTCTTCGCGCACAAGACCGTGCTCGAGAACGTGATGCTGGGCCAGATCAAGGTCCGCAAGGCCGACAAGAAGCAGGCCGAGGAGAAGGCGCGCGCCCTGCTCGACCGGGTCGGCGTCGCCACGCAGGCGGACAAGTACCCCGCCCAGCTGTCCGGCGGTCAGCAGCAGCGTGTCGCCATCGCCCGCGCCCTGGCAATGGACCCCAAGGTCATGCTCTTCGACGAGCCCACGTCGGCGCTCGACCCTGAGATGATCAACGAGGTGCTGGAGGTCATGCAGCAGCTCGCCCGCGACGGCATGACAATGATCGTCGTCACGCACGAAATGGGTTTCGCACGATCGGCTGCAAACCGCGTGGTCTTCATGGCGGACGGACGGATCGTCGAGGAGGCTGCGCCCGACCAGTTCTTCAGCAATCCGCGCAGCGACCGTGCCAAGGACTTCCTGTCGAAGATCCTGCACCACTGACGTGCCACCCGGATCGACCACCGACGGCCCTCATCTCTTCACCACCCAAAGGATGTTCACCATGAAGCTCCGCAAGGTCACCGCCGCCTCGGCCGCCGTCCTCGCCCTCGCCCTGTCCGCGACCGCCTGCGGCGGCGACAGCAACGACGACAGCTCCGGCTCGGGTTCCGGCGGTGGCGGCAAGATCAAGATCGGTATCAAGTACGACCAGCCCGGCCTCGGTCTGAAGGAGCCCGACGGCTCCTTCTCCGGCTTCGACGTGGACGTGGCGACGTACGTGGCCAAGCAGCTCGGCTACGACGCGAACCAGATCGAGTGGGTCGAGACCAAGAGCGCCGACCGTGAGAACGCCCTCGCCCGTGAGGACGTGAAGCTCATCGCGGCCACCTACTCCATCACCGACGAGCGCAAGCAGAAGGTGGACTTCGCCGGCCCGTACCTGCTGGCCCACCAGGACCTGCTGGTGAAGAAGGACTCCAAGATCAGCGAGGCCACGGACCTCAACGGCGAGAAGCTGTGCTCCGTGACCGGCTCGACCTCGGCGCAGAACGTCAAGGACGACTTCGCCCCGAAGGCCCAGCTGAAGCAGCAGGCCGGCTACTCGGAGTGCATCGCCGCCCTCCAGAGCGGTGCCGTCGACGCGCTGACCACGGACGACTCGATCCTGGCGGGCTTCGCCGCCCAGGACAAGTACAAGGGCCAGTTCAAGCTCGCCGGCCTCAAGCTGAGCAACGAGAACTACGGCATCGGTGTGAAGAAGGGCGACACCGCGACCGTGAACAAGGTGAACACCGCTCTCGAGAAGATGGTCAGCGACGGCTCCTGGCAGAAGGCGGTCGACAAGAACTTCGGCCCGGCCGGCTACAAGAACGAGCCCGCCCCGAAGATCGGCGTCATCGTCAAGTAACGCAGGCACGCACCGGCGCGCCGCCGCCCGCCGCGATCAGGGCGGCGGCGCGCCGCGCCCGTCCACGTACGCCACACACACGCCACACACCCGGAAGCGCGGGAGATCGTGTTCGACTTTCTAGAAGGTTATGACGTCCTCGGGGCGTTCTGGATGACGGTGAAACTCACCGCCCTGTCCGCTGTCGGCTCCCTGATCTGGGGCACCCTGCTGGCCGCGATGCGGGTCAGCCCGGTCCCGTTGATGCGCGGCTTCGGCACCGCCTACGTCAACATCGTCCGGAACATCCCCCTGACGGTCATCATCGTCTTCACCTCGCTCGGCCTCGCCGACATCTTCGGTGTGACGATGGGCGCGGCGGACAACTTCGATGTCCAGGGCTTCCGGCTGGCGGTGCTCGGCTTCATCGTCTACACCGCTTCGTTCGTCTGCGAGGCGATCCGCTCCGGCATCAACACGGTGCCGCTCGGCCAGGCCGAGGCGGCTCGCGCGATCGGCCTGAACTTCAGCCAGACCCTGCGTCTCATCGTGCTCCCGCAGGCCTTCCGCTCGGTCATCGGCCCACTGGCCAACGTACTGATCGCGCTGACCAAGAACACCACCGTGGCGGCCGCGATCGGTGTGGCCGAAGCCGCCGCTCTCATGAAGACGATGATCGAGAACGAAGCCCAGACGCTCGCCATCGGCGCGGTCTTCGCGTTCGGCTTCGTGGTACTGACCCTGCCGACCGGCCTCCTCCTCGGCTGGCTCGCCAAGCGACTGGCGGTGAAGCGATGAGCTCGGTCCTCTACGACACTCCGGGACCCCGCGCCAAACGGCGCAACATCCTCCTGTCCATCGTCTTCACCGTCCTCCTCGCCCTCCTCCTGTGGTGGGTGTGGCAGAAGATGGACGACAAGAACCAGCTGGAGTGGAACCTCTGGGAGCCCTTCACCACCAGCGAGGCCTGGACGACGTACCTGCTGCCCGGCCTCGGTGACACCCTCAAGGCCGCGGCGATCTCCATGCTGATCGCCCTCCCACTGGGTGCGGTCTTCGGCATCGCCCGCATGTCCGACCACGCCTGGGTGCGGGGCGTGGCCGGCACGGTGGTCGAGTTCTTCCGTTCGATCCCGGTCCTGCTGCTGATGCTGTTCGCCAACGAGTTCTACGTCCGCTCCACGGACATCAGCAGCGAACAGCGACCGCTGTACGCCGTCGTCACCGGCCTGGTGCTCTACAACGCGTCGGTGCTCGCCGAGATCGTCCGGGCCGGCATCCTCTCGCTGCCCAAGGGGCAGACGGAGGCGGCCTACGCGGTCGGTCTGCGCAAGGGCCAAACGATGTCCAGCATCCTGCTCCCGCAGGCCGTCACCGCGATGCTGCCGGCCATCGTCAGCCAGCTGGTCGTCATCGTGAAGGACACCGCGCTGGGCGGCGTGATGCTGGGCTTCACCGAGCTGCTCAACTCGCGCAGCACGCTGGCGGCCAACTACGCCAACGTCATCCCGAGCTTCATCGTCGTCGGCATCATCTACATCATCGTCAACTTCCTCCTCACCAGCTTCGCGAGCTGGCTGGAGAAGAGGCTGCGGCGCAGCAAGAAGAGCACGGGCGCGGTGCTCGGTGAGGACACGGTGGAGGTCAACCCCGCCGCGGTGCGCGGCACCTACGGAACCGGCGAGAACACCGGCGGCGGATTCTGACAGTCAGTCAAGTGGGTTGAACGGTCCGCCCGGACGACACGGAGGCAGTGGCATGATCGCCACTGCCTCCGTCACTTGACGCAAGCACCGGCAATGGGTTGCATACGTTCTGTGATCGTGCACCCTGCCCCGACCTCCTGTTCACATACATCTCCCGGCGTTCCGCTGCGGGCAGGGGGCGCCGCGCCGTGGACCCGGTGATCATCGTCGGAGCGGGGCCCGTCGGGCTCACGCTCGCCCTGGCGCTGGCGCGTCAGGAGGTGCCCTCCGTGGTCCTCGACGAGGGTCCGGGCAAGGACGAACCCCGCCTGGCCCGGACCGCCGTACTGCACGAGGGCACCGCCGCTCTCGTGTCGCGGCTGACCGGAGTACCGGTCACCGAGCTCGGAGTGCACTGGGCCGGATGGCGGTCGATGCGCCGCAAGCAGGTGATGCGCGAGGTCGACTTCGGGGAGGCCGGAGACGCCCCCCTGCACCTCGCGCAGCACGTCCTGACCGGCGCCCTGCGCGCCGCTCTGGCCGAGCAGCGGCTGGTCAAGCTCACCACCGACAGCCGTCTCGACACGATCGAGCAGGAGCCCTCGGGCGTCACCGCCCACACCCGCGGCCCCAAGGGCACCTGGTGGCGCGGAAGTTATCTGGTCGGCTGCGACGGCCCGCGTTCCACCGTGCGCAAGCTCGAGGACATTCGGTTCCCGGGCCGTACGGCGGTCGAGCGCCACGCGGTCGCCGCCCTGCGCGCGGAACTCCCCTGGGAGGACCGAGCGGTGCTCCACCGGATGCCACCATGGCGGACATCCGGCCCGTCGGCCGGGGAGATCACCGCCCGCCCGCTCCCCGAGGGCGTGTGGCGCCTTGACTGGCTGCTGCCGCCGGGCAAGGACCTGGTCACCCCCGAACTCCTTGTGGCCCGTGTCCGGGAGACCCTGGCCGGCTGGACGGGCGGCTCGACACCGCCGTACGAACTCCTCGACACCGGAGTCCACACCGTGCACCACCGGCTGGCCCGCCGCTGGCGCGCCGGCCGGGTCTTTCTCGCCGGGGACGCGGCGCACTGCCTCGGGGCGCTCGGCACGCAGGGCCTCGACGAGGGCCTCCAGGACGCCGACAACCTCGCCTGGAAGCTTGCTCTGGCCTGGCACCACGGGTCGCACGAGGCGCTTCTCGACAGCTATCAGACCGAGCGGCGCGCGGTTGTCGCCGGACGGCTGCGCGCCGCCGACCAGGCGCTGCCGCTGCTCCGTGGCGGTGGGGGGCTGCGCTCGGTCGTCCCCGGCTCGGCCCGCGGCCACGACTCCTTGCTCACGGACGGTCACCTGGGGCGCGGCCCGCTCGGCGCGCCGGGGGCGTACGCCGACTCGCCCCTCGCACCCCGGCACCTCGAAGGAGAGGTGCCCGTCGACACCCTGCCGGGGGCCGCGGTCACGGATGTGCGGGTCACCGCCGAGGACGGCTCGTTCGTACGGCTGCGTGAGCGCCTGGGCCGCGGCGCGCTGCTGGTCGTGCTGGTCGCGCCGGGCACCGGAGTGTGGGAGCGCAAGCACTGGGTGACCGCCGGGATCATGCCCCGCCTGGCCGCGTCGGTGACCGCGCTGCCGCACCACGCCGAGCTCCTGGTCGCCGAGGAGTACCCGGGTGCGGCCCCGCACACGGTCCTTCTCGTACGGCCGGACGGTCACCTCGTCACAGCGCTGAGCGGAGTCCGCCCGGCCGACCTGTACTCGGCGGCCGAGACGGCGCTCGGCGGGCCGCCGGCGAAAGCCGAGGCGAGCGCGGGGGCCGGCTCGCGTTGACGTGCTCACCGTCACTGTGTGTCCACATAGTGACGGTGAGTTGAAACGCTCCGGGCCCGCATGGTGTACTCCGCATCGTGACCGACACCTGTGTGCGCCTGTGGCGGAGGGTCCATATGGACCTCGTCCGCTATGCGGGCTGCGTGTGTCGCCCGTCCTGCTGAATTCGCCTCGTCACTTCCCCGCGTGCCGTGTCTGTGCGACGGCACGCTCTCGCGAACTCTTCTCAGGACGGTGTCCGTGTCTGTCTCCCCCGCCCTCCCCTCGGTGTCCTCCGTCGCGCCCCCCACCCAGGCCGACCTCCTCGACTTCGTACGGCGCACCGCCGCCGACACCGAGCTGATCGACTCGCTCCCCCTCGACCCGGAGGGCCGCACCTGGGTGCGCCTGGAGGGGCCCGGCGGCAGCGAGGCCTGGCTGATCGGCTGGCCGCCCGGCACCGGCACCGGCTGGCACGACCACGCCGAGTCGGTCGGTGCCTTCACCATCGCCGCCGGAGAGCTCAAGGAGAACTCCCTCGCCGCCCGGCTGCCCGCCGACGGCTGGAAGACCCTCGAACTCTCCGAGGACGTGGACCGCGAGCGACGGCTGCCGGCCGGCAAGGGCCGCTCGTTCGGACAGCACCACGTCCACGAGGTCCTCAACGAGTCCACCGAGGTCCACGCGATCTCCGTGCACGCCTACTATCCGCCCCTCCCCCAGATCCGCCGCTACAGCCGCACGGGCCAGATCCTCCGGCTGGAGCACGTGGAGCGGCCGGAGGACTGGCAGTGAGCGCCCCGCCTGTCGGTCCTACGAGGCCACGGGCCACGGGCCACGGGCCACGATCTGCGTCGTGGTGGTGTGCGACGAGGGGTTGGTAACTGCTCGCCGGGGAGTGCGTACGAGGCCGAGTCAGCTCGATCGTGTGCTGGTCCGGTCGCGCGGGGCCCTGGGCCGATCGGGTTGACGTGATCGTGCGACCTGGGGACGCCGGGTACGGCGCCTGGGGGCACCCCCTCTGGCGGAGTGCGGGGCCCCTGCTCCACCAGAGAGATGGTTCAGGGCCTCCCCGTCGCCTCTGGCCGTAGCCCCATGGCCAGGTCGCGCAGGGCGGCGTCCATCAGCGGCCTCCAGCCGCAGGTGCCTCCCGGGACCGGACCACGCACAGGATCGGTCCGCCACCCGGGGTCGAGTACGCCGGGGACCTGGGGGTACCTCCCACGCCCTTGAGGCAGTGGGGGAACGCCCAAGACCGTTCCGGGCGTGCGGCTGAATGGGCTCGCTCCTGCTCAGCCCTCAGGAACGGTTGCCCCCAGCCTGGCGGCGGACCCTGCACCGGCTGGGGCTGCGCCGGGCCACGGATCTGGTCGGCGGTTTCCAGGCCTGGCGGGCGGCGGGGCTTCCGGTCACCGCCCGGGCCGTCCGGACGGCGGCTCCTGGAGTGCCGGGACGTCAGCCGATGCCGGGCGGGCAGTAGAGCGGGACCGTGTCCCCGGTCCGTTTGGTGACCAGGCACACCCGGCCGTTCGCGATCTTGCCGATGTTTTCGTCGCGCAGCAGGGCGACGGTGCCGGTGACGGCCGCGTCGCGCAGCAGGGCGACGGTGCCGGTGACGGCCGGCTCTCCCTGCTGCCCGCCGGGGAGACCCGGCCCTGGCCGGCGATGCTTCCCTTCGCGCTGGACGCCCATATCCGACCCGGCGTCTTTCCGCTCAGGGTCCTGAGAACTCCCCGTGTCAGAATCCCTCGTCGCCGAGGAACTCCGTCTCCTCGCCCTCCTCCTCCAGCGCCTGGCGGACCACCCGCAGGGCCATGCCCTCGGAGTAGCCCTTGCGGGCGAGCATGCCGGCGAGGCGGCGCAGTCGTTTGTCGCGGTCGAGGCCGCGAGTCGCGCGCAGCTTGCGGTCGACGAGCTCGCGGGCCGTCGCCTCCTCCTGCTCGGAGTCGAGCTGCGAGACGGCCGCGTCGATCAGCGTGGAGTCGACGCCCTTGGTCCGCAGTTCCTGGGCGAGCGCCCGCCGGGCGAGCCCCCGGCCGTGGTGCCGGGACTCCACCCAGGCGTCCGCGAACGCGCTGTCGTTGATCAGTCCGACCTCCTCGAACCGCGACAGCACCTCCTCGGCGGCGTCGTCCGGGATCTCCCGCTTGCGCAGGGCGTCGGCGAGCTGCTTCCGCGTGCGCGGGGTCCCGGTGAGCAGGCGCAGACAGATCGCCCGCGCCTGCTCCACCGGGTCCGCCGGAGGCTCCCCCTTCTCGGCCCTCGACAAGGAGGGGCCGCCTCCGTCCTCACCGGGCGACTCCCCGAAGCCGCGCCGACGCTGCCGACGCCCACGGGAACCGCCCGGGGCTTGACCACCTCGACGCGAGCTCCGGCCGAACGCCCCCGAACCACGCGCCACCCCGTCACCGGACTCGTCGCCGCTCGGCCCGCCATAGCCGTACGTCCCGCCGCGGTGGGACCGACCGGCGCCGTACGACAGGTCATCGCCGCCCGCCCCCTCGACGCCGTACGACGTCGCGCGGCCGAATCCCCCGTCCGCGCCGCCCGTCGGCTCATCGCCGATCCACCCCATGCCGGACGACACCGAGCGGCCGTGTCCCCCGTCCGCACCGTCTCCGTCGCCGCCCGGCCCGGCAGAACCCCCGTCGTCCTTTCCGCCCCAGCCTCGTGGAGCGTCCTCGTACTCGGCCCAGTCGGTTCGCCGTGTCACAGGATCAGCTCTTGGCGGCCGGAGCCTTGGCCTTCGTCGCCTTCGCAGCCGCCGGAGCCGGCACCTTCGCGGCATCGTCCGCGGTAGCGGACACCGCGGCGTCCGCACCCGGCTCGGCGGTCGGCTCCTGGGGCCGGACGCCGACGCCCAGCTTCTCCTTGATCTTCTTCTCGATCTCGTTGGCCAGGTCGGGGTTGTCCTTCAGGAAGTTGCGCGCGTTCTCCTTGCCCTGGCCGAGCTGGTCGCCCTCGTACGTGTACCAGGCGCCTGCCTTGCGGACGAAGCCGTTCTCCACGCCCATGTCGATCAGACCGCCCTCGCGGCTGATGCCCTGCCCGTAGAGGATGTCGAACTCGGCCTGCTTGAAGGGCGGCGCGACCTTGTTCTTGACGACCTTGACGCGGGTGCGGTTGCCGACCGCGTCCGTACCGTCCTTCAGGGTCTCGATGCGACGGATGTCGAGCCGCACCGAAGCGTAGAACTTCAGCGCGCGGCCACCGGTCGTGGTCTCCGGGGAGCCGAACATCACGCCGATCTTCTCGCGGAGCTGGTTGATGAAGATCGCGGTGGTCTTGGACTGGTTGAGCGCACTGGTGATCTTCCGCAGGGCCTGGCTCATCAGACGGGCCTGCAGACCGACGTGGCTGTCACCCATCTCGCCCTCGATCTCCGCGCGCGGGACGAGGGCTGCGACGGAGTCGATGACGATGAGGTCGAGGGCACCGGAGCGGACCAGCATGTCCACGATCTCCAGGGCCTGCTCGCCGTTGTCCGGCTGGGACAGGATCAGGTTGTCGATGTCGACGCCGAGCTTCTTCGCGTACTCGGGGTCGAGGGCGTGCTCCGCGTCCACGAAGGCGACCTGGCCGCCGGCCTTCTGGGCGTTGGCCACCGCGTGCAGCGTCAGGGTCGTCTTACCGGAGGACTCCGGTCCGTACACCTCCACCACCCGGCCACGCGGCAGCCCGCCGACGCCGAGGGCGACGTCGAGTGCGGTCGACCCGGTGGGGATGACCTCGATGGGCTCGTTCGGCCGCTCGCCCAGGCGCATCACGGCACCCTTGCCGAACTGCCGTTCAATCTGTGCGAGCGCGGCGTCGAGCGCCTTCTCGCGGTCGGTTCCTGCCATGGGTTCCACCCGATTTGCTTGAGTCGATCGCTTCACGTCAAAGACGCTAACGCCTGCCACTGACAATGCGTCCCGACGGCCGTCCGGCCTGTGGATAACTCGGACACTTCTCCATGCAAACCATGCCGAAACGCCCGCCGTTGACATCGCCGGAACTTCCATAAGAATGGACGTTCGATTTTCGTGTCAAGCGCACCACACGGCACCCGGGTCACTTCCTGCGGCACGCTCCGACGGCTTCCTCCGCCACGCCCCGGCTACTTCCCGCGGCGTACTTCAGGTGTCTTCGGCGGTACGACGACCGGGCGGGCCGTTCTCGCGAGTCTGGTGCCATGGAGACCACGACGAGCACCCCGGAGACCACCCGGAACGACACCGGCACGGCACGTTCCCCCGCCGTGGTCGCGACCCTGTCCGCGCTGCTCCTGCTGGCCGCGTCGATCGCCGGCCAGATCGCCGCCCGAGCGGACTGTCCCACCGTCCCGCCCGGACTCGTCATCCCGCTCGTGGTGGCAGGGCTGGTGGCCTGGCGCACGAACCGATGGACGCCTGGGCTCGCCCTCGGTGTGGGCCTGTTCATCGGCACGGGCGCGTTCCTGACCCCGAACACCGGCGACCACCTCTCCTCGGGGGACGCCGCGCTCATCGCTTCGACTGCTGCCGCGCTCGTCGCCCTCGCCACCCTGGTGATCGCCGGGGCCGCGGCCACCCTGCCCCGGAAGGGAGAACGGCACTGATGGACCCGGTCCCGACGGAAGCGCCCGCGGTGCCGACACGGACGTCGGCGCCGCCGGCCCGCGGTGCACGCCGCGTGGAGCGTCTCTGCCACGCCACCGGTGTCCTCCTGGTCCTCTCCGGGCTCACGCACCTGGTGGTGTTCGCTGTGTACGGGGGCCCCTGGGACGGGCCGGTCTCCTGGCGCAAGCCGGTGACGTTCGGGGTGTCCTTCGGGGTGATCCTGATCGCGGTCACCTGGGTCACGTCGTATCTGCGCGTCGGCCCCCGGCTGCGCGCCCTGCTGCTCGGGGTCTTCGCGGCCGACTGTGTGGTGGAGGTCGGCGGCATCACCCTCCAGGCGTGGCGCGGGGTGCCCTCGCACCTCGACATGGAGACGCCCTTCGACACGGCGGTGTCCATGACGCTCGCGGTGGGCGGCGTCGTCCTGGTACTGCTCCTGACGGTCTTCGCGGTCGTCTCCTTCCGCCACCGGCCCTCGGGCCCGGCGGGGATGGACCTCGCGGTGCGGTCCGGGTTCGCGATCCTGCTCGTCGCGCTCGCCTCGGGTGCCGCGATGATCGCGCGCGGTGTCGTCCTCACCCGCACCGGCCACCAGGAGGCGGCCTACCACTCGACCGCCCCGCTCAAGCCACTGCACGGCGTGAGCCTGCACGCGGTCCTGGTCCTGCCCGCCCTGGCCTGGCTGCTGTCCCGCACGCCCTGGAGCGAACCGCTACGGCGACGGATCCTGTACGCGGCGATCGGCTCCTACGTCACGGCCGTCGTCGGCGCCGGGGCGTGGGCCGCCCACGCGTACTGAACCCGGCGCCCTCAGGACGAGTCGTCACCGTCGCCGGATGCCTGCGTTCCCGGCCGCCGCCGCTCCCACAGCGCACGCACGCGTGTGACCGGCGAGGGTCCCTCGCCCCGCTTCCGGTGCCCGTGGACGCGAGGGTCGTCGGTGACGGCGTACCGCTTCACGTACGCCCCCAGGAACGCCTGCAGCGTGGCGACCGCCGGGATGGCGATCAGGGCGCCGACCGCGCCGAGGAGGGCGGTGCCCGCGATGACCGAGCCGAAGGCGACCGCGGGGTGGATGTCGACGGTCTTCGAGGTCAGCTTGGGCTGCAGCACGTAGTTCTCGAACTGCTGGTAGATCACTACGAAGACCAACACCCACAGCGCGTACCAGGGGTCGACCGTGAAGGCGATCAGCATGGGCAGGGCGCCCGCGAGATAGGTGCCGATGGTGGGGATGAACTGCGAGACCAGGCCGACCCAGACGGCGAGCACGGGCGCGTACGGCACGTCCAGGGCCTGGAGCAGGACGAAGTGCGCGACTCCGGAGACGAGGGCCATCAGACCGCGCGAGTAGATGTAGCCGCCGGTCTTGTCCACGGCGATCTCCCACGCGCGCAGCACCTCGGTCTGGCGGGCGGGCGGCAGGACGGAGCAGATCGCACGGCGCAGGCGCGGGCCGTCCGCGGCGAAGTAGAAGGAGAACAGCCCGATCGTCAGCAGTTGGAAGAGCCCGCCGAGGACCTGGGCGGAGACGTCCAGGACGCCGGTGGCGCTGTTCTGCACGTAGTTCCGCAGCCAGTCGGAGCGCAGCAGCCCCTCCTGGACGTCCACACGCTTCAGATCGGTGTGGAAGTGTCCGTTGATCCAGGCGATGACGGAGTCGAGGTAGTTCGGGAAGTCCTCGACGATCTTGATGATCTGACCCGCGAGCATCGACCCGAGCAGCGTGACGAAGCCGGCGGTCACGATCAGCACCGCGAAGAAGACGAGGAAGGTGGCGAGCCCCCTACGCATGCCGCGCGCGGCCATCTTGCTCACCGCGGGTTCGATGGCCAGGGCCAGGAAGAACGCGATGAGAATGTTGGTCAGCAGGCCTATCAGCTGGTGGAACGCCCAACTGCCGAGCTGGAACACGGCGATGAGAGCGAGCGCGAGCACCATGGCGCGCGGCAGCCAGCGCGGCATGCGGGCGTTCGGCCCGGCGCCGTCGGCCGGGGGCCGGGTGGGCGGCGTCGTGCCGAGCGGAGATGCGTGCTGGGCTGCCTGCCCGGACTCGTCAGTGGGTGCCACGGAGCAAGTCTCGCCCACGCGACTGACAATCGGCTGCCGTCCTGCGATCTTCGTGACCGGTCAGTGCCTGTTTCGTGAGATGTTCACGCCCGGTCGGCACTTCTCCTCGGAACGTCCACGCCGTCTCAGTGCCGCTCGCCCGGAACGTTCATGACGGTGCAGACCACGCGCCACACGTCCTTGGCGTCCCAGCCGGCGTCCAGCGCCTCGAACACCGTGCGCCCGCCGAGCTCCGTCATCACGTGATCGCGCGCGAAGGTGTCGGAGTACCCCGGACCGAAGTGTTCCGCCATCCGCTGCCAGAAGACCGTCAACCGCATGACTCCAGTATCCCGCCCCTGAGGGTGGGCCTCGGCCGGGACCGCCTGCCGAGACCGCTTTCCGTCCTACGGTCTGACGCATGTCCGAAACAGGAGCTTCCCCACTCCCCCAGACGCCACCGGCGCACTCCCCGCTCTTCCGCGCCGAGCACCACGTCTGGCTCACCGCGCGTGTGCTGGAACAGCGTCTGTTCGCCTACCACTTCCTGAACGCCGGCCCCGACCCGGTGGAGACGGCGCTGGAGGCGTACCGCAACGCGGACGGCGGGTACGGTCACGCGCTGGAACCTGATCTGCGTGGCCCGGTCAGCCAGCCCCTGCACACCGGTCACGCCCTGCGGGTCCTGGACGCCGTCGGACGCTGCGGCGGACAGCGTGTGGAGCGCGTGTGCCGTTATCTCACCTCGGTGTCCACCCCGGACGGCGCCCTCCCGGCGGTCACTCCCGCTCAGCGCGGCTATCCGACGGCCCCTTTCATGACGGTCGTGGACGGCCCGCCGAGCGATCTGCTCACCACCGGTCCCGTGGTCGGTCTGCTGCACCGCAACGAGGTCTGGCACGCCTGGCTGTTCCGGGCCACGGACTTCTGCTGGCAGGCGGTGGATTCCCTCCAGGTGTCCCACCCGTACGAGATCCAGTCCGCCGTGACCTTCCTGGACTCCGTCCCCGACCGCCCGCGCGCGGAGGCGGCCGCCGACCGCCTCGGCCGACTGGTGCGCGAACAACGTCTGGCCGCGCTGGACCCCTCGAATCTCGACGCGTTCCCCGTCTCCCCCGGCTACGCCCTGGGCGAGCACCATTTCCCGCACGACTACGCGAAGACGCCGGGCTCCCTCGCGCGCGCGTGGTTCACGGACGCCGAGATGTCCCGTTCGCTGGACCACCTCGCGGCCGAGCAGCAGGAGGACGGCGGCTGGCCGATCCGCCGGCGCCGGTGGGCACCGTCCACGGCCCTCGAAGCGCGCCCCATGCTGACGATCGAGGCCCTGCGCACACTGCGGGCGTACGGCCGCGAAGTGGGCTGAGCCGGTACGACGACCACGCCGGCACACGCGTGACGGCGGCCTCTCGCGTCCCTGCGCTCCGAACCTCCGCCGTCTCGCCCCCGTGGCCAGGCCTCCCCCGTCACACCCCGATGGCCCGCCCTCACCCTCACACCGCTGGCCTGCACCTCCGCCCTCACGCCCCCATGCCCGCACTCCCGACTTCGACGCCCCATAACCGCAGCCGCCGTCACGGGCCCACACCCCGGCCCTTCACGCCCCGATGGCCCGCACCCCCCGCCGCCACACCCCGATGGCCCGCACCCCCCGCCGCCACAACCCCATAACCCGCACCCCCGCCATCACGGCCCGCACCCCCGCCGTCACAACCACCGCAGCCGCGACCACGAGCAGGAACGGCGCCCGCAGGAGCAGCGCCACGGCGGCGGCAGCGAGTCCCGCGGCCCGCGCGTCGAGCACCGGCACCCGCCCGTCGGCGAAGGTCTGCTGCGCGGTGAGCGCGGCCAGAAGTGCCACCGGCAGCAACGCGGCCAGACGCTTCACCAGGGGCCGATCGAGAACGCCGGCGGGCACGAGCAGCCCGAGGAGCTTGACGGCGTAACAACCGAGCGCGGTGGCACCGATGGCGATCCAGACGTTCACCGTCCCTCGCCCCGCATCCGCTCACGACGTCCCCGCACCCACAGGACAAGAGGCGCGGCAAGAGCGGCCGCCAGCACCGGCACCCCGGCGGGCAGCACAGGCAGCAGCCCGAGCCCCAGCAGCACGGCGAGCCCGGCCACAACCCGCTCGGTGCGGCTCTTCACCATGGGCGCCAGCAGCGCCAGAAAGACGGCGGGCCCGGCCGCGTCCAGGCCCCACGCACGCGTGTCCCCGATCGCGTCGGCTCCCAGGGCTCCCAGCAAGGTCGTCAGATTCCACAACAGGTACAGACTCAGCCCCGTGACGGCGAACCCGATGCGCGCACTGCGCCGCGTGGGCTGAGCCAGCGAGACGGCCGCCGTCTCGTCGATGACCCACTGGGCGGCAAAGGGACGCAGCACGCGCGGGAGGGCCAGCAACTGCGACAGCCGCAGCCCGTAGAAGGCGTTGCGCGCCCCCAGGAAGAAGGCTCCGGCGGCCGCCGCAAGAGCGCTTCCACCGGCCGCGAGCGCTCCTACGAGCGCGAACTGGGACGCACCGGTGAACACCAGGAGGCTGAGCGCACAGGTCTGCGTCAGCGTGAGCCCGCTGCCGGCCGAGGTCACCCCGAAGGCGAACCCGGACAGTCCGACGGCCACCCCGACCCCGAGGGCGTCTCGGACGACGGCGGCGTCCGGCCTGCCTCCACCGTCGGCGTGCGTATCTGCGAGCGCTGTCTGTTCGTCTGCCACGCCTCGGACGCTAGGAGCAGCCGCCCGGGCGAGTCTTGTACGTTCTTGCGCTCCCGCTGATAGGACCCCGGAGGCACACCGACGATCCGCGTGAAATGCCGGTTCAGATGAGACTGGTTCGTAAACCCCACTTCGACGGCGGCCGAGGCAGGGCCGGCCCCCGCATCCAGCAACTGCCGAGCCCGCCGCACCCGGGCATCGGTCAGCCACGTGTGTGGCGGCATCCCGTAGACACCCCGAAAAGCACGCAACAACGCGAACGGGCCGACCCCGAGATCGGCGGCCAACTGCTCCAGCGTCGGCGGGGCGGCCATCCGCTCCTCCAGCACGGCACGCGCACGTACGGCGATCCGAGCGCCCGCGCTCCGCACATCCCGTTGCGGCAACGCCCCGCCGTTCTCCCGCAGCAACCGCGTCACGGCGACCCGCAACAACGTGTCGGCGGCCAGCGCGTTTCCCTCATCTGCGGCCCGCAGCACTTGATGCACCAAGGCCACCGCATACGGGTCGTCGAGCACCGGCCGCACGAAGCCGGGCGTACCCCGCAGCGAAGTCGTCTCAGCCGCGATCCCGGCCACCACCTCGGGTGACGGATACACGGCCCCGTACCGCCACCCCTCGGGCACCCCGGCCCGCCCCGTATGAGCCGTATCGGGATTGACCAACGCAAGCGCACCGGCCCCCGCGTACTGATCGGCCCCCCGATGGTGAAAGACCTCCACCCCGTCCGCGATGGCCGCGATCACGAAGTGCTCATGCGTATGCCGCACAAACGTCTTGCGCACATACCGGGCCCGCAGCAGATCGACCCCGGGCAACTGGGCATACCGCCAGTGTCGCGCCCGCTCCCCGAAACCCGCCATGCACCCATTGTCACGCGGTTCCCCGCGCCCCGGAGTGGGCCAAGCCGGTGAGGACGGCCACCCCTACGCGTAGGCGCTGTGCACACCCCCACCGGACCCGCAGGCATCCCCGCTCAACCGCCGGAGACATCCCGCAGGTCAGGGGCATTGTCAGTCCCCGGGTGCAGGATGGACGCATGGTCAGCCCAGCACACCGAGCCCTGAACGGCTTCTCGCCCGCCACCCGCGGCTGGTTCACGGGTGCGTTCGACGCGCCCACCACCGCCCAGGCCGGAGCATGGCAGGCCATCGCAGAGGGCTCGGACGTACTCGTCGTCGCCCCCACCGGCTCCGGCAAGACCCTGGCCGCCTTCCTCGCCGCCCTGGACCAGCTGGCCTCCACATCCCCACCCGCAGACCCCAGGAAGCGCTGCCGAGTCCTGTACGTCTCCCCCCTCAAGGCGCTCGCCGTCGACGTGGAGCGCAACCTCCGCAGCCCCCTCACCGGCATCCGCCAGGAATCCGTCCGCCTCGGCCTCCCCGAGCCCGAGGTCAAGGTCGGCATCCGCTCCGGCGACACCCCCGCAGCCGAGCGCCGAGCCCTCTCCACCCGCCCCCCGGACATCCTGATCACCACCCCGGAATCCCTGTTCCTGATGCTGACGTCGGCGACCCGTGACGCACTCACCGGCATCGAGACAGTGATCCTCGACGAGGTCCACGCCGTGGCCGGCACCAAGCGCGGGGCACACCTGGCCCTCTCCCTGGAGCGCCTGGACGAACTCCTCCCGAAGCCGGCCCGCCGCATCGGCCTCTCCGCCACGGTCCGCCCGGTGGACGAGATCGCCCGCTACCTCTCCCCCCAGCGCAAGGTGGAGATCGTTCAGCCGAAGTCCGGCAAGGAGTTCGACCTCTCGGTCGTGGTCCCGGTGGAAGACCTCGGCGAACTCGGCGGATCCCCGGTCGCCGAGGGCAACGAAGGCGCGGAACGTCCCTCCATCTGGCCCCACGTGGAAGAGCGCATCACCGACCTCGTCCAGTCCCACCGCTCCACGATCGTCTTCGCGAACTCCCGCCGTCTCGCGGAACGCCTCTGCAACCGCCTCAACGAGATCGCCTACGAGCGCGCCACCGGCGAGCCCCTGGACGAACACCACGCCCCGGCCGAACTCATGGGTGGTTCAGGCGCGGCCCAGGGCGCTCCCCAGGTCATCGCCCGCGCCCATCACGGCTCGGTCTCCAAGGAACAGCGCGCCCTGGTCGAGGAGGACCTCAAAGCGGGCCGCCTCCCCGCCGTGGTGGCCACCTCCAGCCTCGAACTCGGCATCGACATGGGCGCGGTGGACCTCGTCATCCAGGTCGAGTCACCTCCGTCCGTGGCCTCCGGCCTGCAACGCGTCGGCCGCGCCGGCCACCAGGTCGGCGCGATCTCCACCGGCGTGGTCTTCCCGAAGTACCGAGGCGACCTGGTCCAGGCAGCGGTCGTCACGGAACGCATGCGCACCGGCTCCATCGAGTCCCTCAAGGTCCCCGCCAACCCTTTGGACGTCCTCGCCCAGCAAATCGTCGCGATGACCGCGATGGACACCTGGCAGCTCGACGACCTCCTCGCCACGGTTCGAAGGGCGGCCCCGTTCGCCTCCCTCCCCGAGTCCGCCTTCACCGCGGTCCTCGACATGCTCGCCGGCCGCTACCCCTCCGACGCCTTCGCCGAACTGCGCCCGCGCGTGGTCTGGGACCGCATCGCCGGCACCATCACCGGCCGTCCCGGTGCCCAGCGCCTCGCCGTCACCTCCGGCGGCACCATTCCCGACCGTGGCCTCTTCGGCGTCTTCCTGGCCGGCTCCGACCCCAAGAAGGGCGGCGGAAGGGTCGGCGAACTCGACGAGGAGATGGTCTACGAGTCGCGCGTCGGTGACGTCTTCACGCTCGGTACCAGCTCCTGGCGCATCGAGGACATCACGCGCGACCGCGTCCTGGTCTCCCCCGCCCCCGGCGTCCCCGGCAGGCTCCCGTTCTGGAAGGGCGACCAGCTGGGCCGCCCCCTCGAACTGGGCCGCGCGGTGGGCGCGTTCCTCCGCGAGGTCGGCTCCCTGTCCAAGGAGGACGCCCGCCTGCGCCTCCTCGCCGCGGGCCTGGACACGTGGGCGGCGGACAACGTCCTGTCCTACCTGGACGAGCAGCGCGAGGCCTGCGGCCACGTCCCGGACGACCGCACCATCGTCGTGGAGCGTTTCCGCGACGAACTCGGTGACTGGCGGGTCGTCGTCCACTCCCCCTTCGGCGCCCAGGTCCACGCCCCCTGGGCCCTCGCCCTCGGCGCCAAGCTCTCCGAGCGCTACGGCATGGACGCCCAGGTCATGCACGCCGACGACGGCATCGTCCTACGGCTGCCCGACGCCGACCTGATGAGCCTGGACCTCCTCGACCGGGACCCCAACAGGAGCGGCACGGAGTACGACGCCGACCAGGCTCCGGTGGGCGCCGCGGATGTCGTCTTCGACAAGGGCGAGGTCGACCAGGTCGTCACCGACCAGGTCGGCGGCTCGGCTCTGTTCGCCTCCCGCTTCCGCGAGTGCGCCGCCCGCGCGCTCCTGCTGCCGCGCCGCAACCCCGGCAAGCGCACCCCCTTGTGGCAACAACGCCAGCGGGCCTCCCAACTGCTCCAGGTGGCGAGCGAGTTCGGTTCGTTCCCCATCGTCCTGGAGGCGGTTCGCGAATGCCTCCAGGACGTCTTCGACGTCCCCGGGCTCGTCGAGCTGATGGGCGACCTGGAGTCCCGCAGGGTCCGCCTGGTCGAAGTCACCACTCCCGAGCCCTCCCCCTTCGCCCGCTCCCTCCTGTTCGGCTACGTCGCCCAGTTCCTCTACGAAGGAGACTCGCCGCTCGCCGAGCGCCGCGCGGCGGCCCTGTCGCTGGACTCCCGTCTGCTGGCCGAGCTGCTCGGCCAGGCGGAGCTGCGCGAGCTGCTCGACGCCGAGGTGCTGACCGAGCTGGAGCGGGAGCTCCAGTGGCTCGCCGAGGACCGCCGGGTGAAGGACGCCGAGGGCGTCGCGGACATCCTGCGCGTCCTCGGCCCGCTCACGGACGCCGAGCTGGCCGAGCGGGGCGCCGAGCCGCAGTGGGCACAGGACCTCGCCGGATCCCGCCGCGCGATCAAGGTTCGTGTCGCCGGCGCCGACCACTGGGCGGCGATCGAGGACGCGGGCCGCCTGCGCGACGCCCTCGGCACCGCGCTGCCGGTCGGCGTCCCGGAGGCCTTCACCGAGCCGGTCAAGGACCCTCTCGGTGACCTCCTCGCGCGCTATGCCCGCACCCACGGCCCCTTCACCTCGGCGACGGTCGCCGCCCGCTTCGGGCTGGGCACGGCGGTCACCGAGGGCGCTCTGCAGGGCCTGGCCGCGAGCGGACGGGTCGTACAGGGCGAGTTCCACCCGGCGGGCATCGGCCAGGAGTGGTGCGACGCCACGGTGCTCCGCCGCCTTCGCCGCCGCTCCCTGGCGGCCCTGCGCCACGAACTCGAACCGGTGCCGCCACCGGCCCTCGCCCAGTTCCTGCCGCAGTGGCAGCACATCGGCAAGGGCCATTCCCTGCGCGGCATCGACGGACTGGTGCGTGCCGTCGAGCAGTTGCAGGGCGCGTCCGTGCCCGCGTCCGCCCTGGAGAAGCTCGTCCTGCCGTCACGCGTCACGAACTACACCCCGGCCATGCTCGACGAACTCACCGCCGCCGGAGAGATCGTGTGGGCCGGAACGGGCGCCCTGCCCGGAAAGGACGGCTGGGTCTCCCTGTACCTGGCGGACGCGGCCCCCCTCCTGTTGCCACCGCCCCACCCCCTGGAGCTGACGGCCCTGCACCAGTCCGTCCTGGACGCCCTCACCGGCGGCTACGGCCTGTTCTTCCGCCAGATCGCCGACCAGGTGCGCGCTACCACCCACCCCGACGCCACCGACCCCCAACTGGCCGACGCCCTATGGGACCTGGCCTGGTCCGGGCGGCTCACCAACGACACCCTCACCCCCATGCGCTCCCTCCTCGGCTCCGGCCGCACCGCCGGCTCCACCGCCCACCGCGCCAAACGCACGATCCCCCGCGGCCGCTACGGCTCCCTCACGGCCGCGGCCCGCCCCGCCTCCCGCACCGGCCCGCCGACCGTCGCCGGCCGCTGGTCCCTGCTCCCGCCACGCGAGGCCGATCCGACCGTGCGCGCCCACGCCCTGGCCCGCACTCTCCTCGACCGGCATGGAGTGGTCACCCGGGGAGCCGTCTCGGCGGAAGGCGTGGAGGGCGGCTTCTCGGCGACGTACCGCATCCTCTCCGCCTTCGAGGACAGCGGCCAGGCCCGCCGCGGCTACGTCGTGGAGGGCCTCGGCGCCGCCCAGTTCGCCATGGACGGCGCGGTCGACCGTCTCCGCGCGGTGTCCAACGCCCGCGACCGCGGGGAGCCGGTGCCGGCCAGCGGCACTCCCGACCTCTGGGGTTCCGGCTCGGTACCCGAGGCACCCCACGGCCCCGCGCAAGGCGACCCCGCGACCGAGGACTGGGACTGGACCCGCGCCTTCGACGACCCCGACGGCCCCGGGCCCGAGGCAGGCCCCGTCGCTTCAGGTTCCCCGTACCCAACTTCCCGCGACGAGTACATCTCACCGCGCGACTACCCACCCCAGCCCACCCTCCAGCACTGGCAAGCCACCCCCGGATACGGTTCCGGCTTCGGCAGTCGCAGGAACAACGCATCCGACGCCTCCCGAGCCGTGGTCCTCGCCGCCGCCGACCCCGCCAACGCCTACGGCGCCGCCCTGCCCTGGCCCGACCCCCCGACCGAGGCCGGCCACAAGCCGGGCCGCAAGGCGGGCTCCATCGTGGTCCTCGTGGACGGCGAGCTCACTCTCTATATGGAGCGCGGCGGCAAGACCCTCCTGGCCTGGCCCTCCACCCCCGACACCGCCCCCACCGACGACCCCCGCCTGCACACAGCCGCGGAGTCCCTCGCCGCGGCCGCCAAGGCCGGTTCCCTCGGCACGGTCACGGTGGAACGCATCAACGGCACCTCGGCCCTGACCTCCCCCCTGGGCGCCCTCCTGGAAACAGCGGGCTTCATCGCCACCCCTCGCGGCCTACGCCTGCGCGCATGAGGCCGCCTCCGGCCGCCGGGCCAGGGCCACCCGCCCCGCCCCCGCCGCCGAGCACGCCCCACAGGAGCCGCCCGCACCCTCCCATGCCCCCTCCCTCATGCCACCCTTGACCCATGCCCGAAGGAGACACGGTCTGGCAGTCCGCGAGACGCCTGCACAGCGCCCTCGCGGACAAGGTGCTGACCCGCAGCGACCTGAGGGTGCCGAAATACGCCACAGCCGACCTCACAGGCCGCCGAGTCCTCGACGTCACCCCACGCGGCAAGCATCTCCTCACCCGCATCGAGGGCGGCCTGACCCTCCACTCCCACCTCCGCATGGACGGCTCCTGGAAGGTGTACGCAGAAAACCAGCGCTGGACCGGCGGCCCCACCCACCAGATCCGCGCGATCCTTGCCAACGCCGACCGCACAGCCGTCGGCTACCGCCTCCCCGTCCTGGAACTCCTGCGCACCACAGACGAGCACAAAGCCGTCGGCCACCTCGGCCCCGACCTCCTGGGCCCGGACTGGAACCCCGAGGCGGCGCTGGCGAACCTTCTCCAGGACCCCGTCCGCCCCCTCGGCGAAGCCCTCCTCGACCAGCGCAATCTCGCCGGCATCGGCAACGTCTACAAGAGCGAACTCTGCTTCCTGCTCGGCGCCACCCCCTGGCTCCCCATCGGCGCCCTCCCCGCGGACCGCGCCGCTCAACTCCCCGCGCTCGCCAAGAAGCTCCTGGAGGCCAACCGCGACCGCCCGGTCCGCAGCACGACCGGCCGCCGCGGCCAGGACCTGTTCGTCTACGGCCGCGCACCCCGACCCTGCCTCCGCTGCCACACCCCCATCCGCGTCGCCGACCAGGGCGACGGCTCCCGCGAACGTCCCACATATTGGTGCCCGAACTGCCAGACCGGCCCCGCCCCGAGCCCCCACCGCAGGACACCGAGCGGAACACACCCCAGAACCTCACGCCGTACGACCAATTGACGCTCCGTCAGAAACGCTCGTACCGTCGCTCCATGGCCGTCAGCGCGTACGACCTCACCGGACGCACCGCATTCGTCACCGGCGCCGCGAGTGGCATCGGCCGTGCAACCGCCGTCCTGCTCGCCGAGGCGGGCGCCACCGTGCACTGCGCCGACCTCGACGCGTCGGGGCTGCACGAGACGGCGACCCTGATCAAGGACGGGGGCGGCACCGCCCGCACCCATCCCTTCGACGTCACCGACCGCGAACAGCTCCACCAGGCCATCACCTCCTGCGAGCGCCTCGACGTGCTGGCCGCGGTCGCCGGAATCATGCACAGCAGCCCGGTCCTGGAGACCAGGGACGAAGACCTCGACCGCGTCCTGAACGTCAACTTCAAGGGCGTGCTCCACGCCTGCCAGGAGGCGACCCGCCTGATGCTTGACCGGGAGACGAGAGGCAGCATCGTCACGATGGCCTCCGGCGCCGTGGACACGGGCGGACCCGGGCTGCTCTGCTACGGCGCGGCCAAAGCAGCCGTGGTACAGCTCACGAAGACCCTGGCCACCGAGGTCGGCCGCTACGGCATCCGGGTCAACGCGGTCGCGCCCGGCTGGATCCGCACTCCCATGACCGACCGCCACGACGAGGAAGCACAGGCGCACACCGAGGCACTCATGTCCCGCATGTCACCGCTCAGACGCGTCGGTGAACCGGAGGACATCGCCCACGCCGTGCTCTACCTGGCCTCCGACGCGTCGTCCTTCACGACGGGCCAGATCATCCGCCCGAACGGCGGGGTGGCGATGCCGTGGTAGCCGCACCCGCCCCACCGGGGTGCCCGGCCCCCACTGGTCTCCCCGCCCGCCACGCCTGACGCCATCGCCCGGCGCCCACGGCTCCCGCGGCCCGCCCCTTCGGCACACAGTGCACCGGCAGCAGGCTCAGGCCCCACCCACCCGCCGCGATCGCCCCTTCGAGCCCCCCGGCGTCCGGCGTCAGCACCAGCCGCGCCACGGCCCACCACCACAGCGCCCCGAGTCCGAGAGTCACCCCCCGGCGTACCGTCGGCCCCGACATGCAGCCACCTCCAGCCCGGACGCTAGACCGCCGCCGCACCCACAGGGAGGGCGCACCAAGGGCACACGGACGCACCGAAGCGGCCGTCGCTCCAACATGCACGAAAACCCCGACCGGCGCCTCTCCAGTCCCGCTGGAGAGGCCCGTCCGGGGCCTCGCAGACTTCCTCTCGGCGTGCCGTCAGCTCATGGCACACCAAGCGTGAGCATCACGCCGCTACGACGTCCACCGCTTCGCTGGGCGCCTTGATGGTCACCCGTTCCGGTGGCACACCCTTAACCGAGACGGAACCCAGCATCGGGCGCACCGCTGCCGGTACCGGCGCGCTGGGCGTGGCCGCAGCGGACTGGGCCAGCTCGGCGAGGGCGAGCTCGTCGCTCACTTCCCGCATGAGTTCGGACATCCGTACGTCCAGCGCGTCGCAGATCGCGGACAGCAGCTCGGAGGAAGCCTCCTTCTGCCCCCGCTCCACCTCGGAGAGATAGCCGAGTGAGACTCGGGCGGACGAGGAGACTTCGCGCAGAGTACGGCCCTGGCGTTGGCGCTGCCGACGCAGCACGTCACCCAGCAGGCGACGGAGCAGAATCATCGGTGGCTCCCTCCTCGGACCGCGTAGCCGCATCCTTCACGCCCCACCGTACCGCCTTGCGCCGCGGCCGTGCGGGGAGCGATGTCGTGTTCACTCAGGGCTGCAAACATCAAAACCCCCCGTTCCGTTCCGTATCCTGTGCCCGCTCATTCCCGGTCTGTTCGCCCGCAAGCTCCTCCAGGAGCAGTGCGAGTACGCTCCGTACACTCTCCATACGAATTTCCGCGCGGTCGCCGTTCAACCGCAGCGCGGTCACTTTCCCGCCACCCGCTGCGTCGGAAGCGCCCGCGGTGGGCCCGTCGACGGCCACGAAAACCGTTCCGACGGGCTTGCCGTCCTGCGGTTCCGGGCCCGCGACTCCGGTGGTCGCGATGCCCCAGTCGGCGCCGAGTGCCTTGCGCACTCCGGCCGCCATCTGGGCCGCGACCTGCGGATCCACTGCGCCTCGCTGGGACAGCAGGGTGGCGTCGACACCCAACAGCTCATGCTTCAGTTCGGTGGCATAGGCGGTCACCGACCCCCTGAACGCCTGGGACGCCCCGGGGGCCGCTGTGATTTCCGCCGCAACCAGTCCGCCGGTGAGCGACTCGGCGACCGCGAGCGTCTGACCCTTCACGGTGAGTAGTCGCACCACTTGGGCGGCCGGGGAATTCACGCTTCCGTCTCCTCCAACGCCGCCTTGCGCTCGGCGATTCCCTGCCTGCGCAGAACAATGGCCTGTCTCACATAGTCGAGCCCGGTCACAACGGTCAGCACGACCGCCACAGCCATCACCCAGAACCGCGCCGTGGCCAGCCACCCCGTGAGTGCCAGGATGTACATCCCTACGGCGATGCCCTGGCTGAGGGTCTTGAGCTTGCCGCCACGGCTCGCCGGGATCACGCCGTACCGGATGACGAGGAAACGCAGCAGGGTGATCCCGAGTTCCCTGCCGAGGATGACGATCGTGACCCACCACGGCAGGTCGCCGAGCCCGGAGAGACAGATCAGCGCCGCCCCCATGATCGCCTTGTCGGCGATGGGGTCGGCGATCTTCCCGAAGTCCGTGACGAGGTTGTAGGCGCGCGCCAGGTGTCCGTCGAACAGGTCGGTGATCATGGCGATCGCGAAGGCCGCCCAGGCGAACGAGCGCCACGCCGGGTCGTACCCGCCGTCGGCCAGCATCAGGGCGACGAAGCCCGGCACGAGGACCAGCCGGAGCATGGTCAGCAGATTGGCGACGTTCCAGACGCTGGCCTGGTTGACCGCCGCGGCCGCGATCTTCCCACCGCGCGCGGTCTTCGAACCGGAATCGACGCCTGCACCGGAAGCCACGCCGGCAACGACACCCGCCGCGGGGACGGCACTGGCGCGTACCTCGGCAGCCGTACCGGAGACCGCGTCCGACGAAGCGCTGGGAGCCACACCGGAGGCGGCACCCGAGACACGGCCCGCCGGTCCGCCCTTCGCGGCGGAGGGGCCACCCGCAGCGGACGCCGGAACTCCGGTCATCTGCCCGCCTCCTCACTACACGCGAGCGAGCCGTCGAGCGGCTCGGCCACCAGGTCGACACCTTCCGTACCGACCACCTTCGCCTCGACCATACGACCGACGCTCAGCCCTTCGCCGCTCGTGAGCAGCACCTGGCCGTCGGTCTCCGGCGCCTGGTGCGCGCCTCGGCCGTACACGCCCTCGTCGTCGACGGACTCGACCAGCACGTGCACGGTCTCGCCGACGCGCTCCTCGGCGCGCTGCGAGACGAGTTCTTCGGCAAGCCGGGAGACACGTGCCAGCCGCTCGGCGACGACGTCCTCGTCCAGCTTGTTCTCGTACGTCGCCGCTTCGGTGCCCTCCTCGTCGGAGTACCCGAAGACGCCGATGGCGTCCAGTCGCGCGCCGGTCAGGAACCGCTCCAGCTCCGCCAGGTGGGCCTCGGTCTCACCCGGGAAGCCCACGATGAAGTTGGAGCGCACACCGGCCTCGGGGGCCTTGCCGCGGATGGTGTCGAGCAGCTCCAGGAAGCGGTCGGTGTCGCCGAAGCGGCGCATCGCGCGCAGCACGTCGGGGGCGGAGTGCTGGAAGGACAGGTCGAAGTAGGGCACCACCTTGGGCGTGGACGTCAGCACGTCGATCAGGCCCGGCCGCATCTCGGCGGGCTGGAGGTAGCTGACACGTACGCGTTCCAGGCCGTCGACCTCGGCGAGCTCGGGCAGGAGCGACTCGAGGAGACGGATGTCGCCGAGGTCCTTGCCGTACGAGGTGTTGTTCTCGGAGACCAGCATGATCTCCTTGACCCCCTGCTCGGCCAGCCAGCGCGTCTCGTTGAGGACGTCCGAGGGGCGACGCGAGATGAAGGAGCCGCGGAAGGACGGGATGGCGCAGAAGGAGCAGCGCCGGTCGCAGCCGGAGGCGAGCTTCACCGAGGCCACCGGGGCGCCGTCCAGACGGCGGCGCAGGGGCGCACGGGGGCCGGAAGCCGGAGCGAGCCCCTCCGGGAGGTCGGCGGGAGCCGCCTCGGGGGCTTCCGCGGCCGGCCCGTGCCCGGGCAGCGCGACGGAGGCCGCCGACTCCTGCCGCTGGGCCGGGCTGATCGGCAGCAGCTTGCGCCGGTCACGCGGGGTGTGCGCGGCGTGGATGCCGCCGCTGAGGATCGTCTGCAGCCGGTCGGAGATGTCGGCGTAGTCGTCGAAGCCGAGCACCCCGTCCGCCTCCGGCAGCGCCTCGGCGAGGTCCTTGCCGTACCGCTCGGCCATGCAGCCCACCGCCACGACGGCCTGGGTTCTGCCGTGCCCCTTGAGATCGTTGGCCTCGAGGAGGGCGTCGACGGAGTCCTTCTTGGCGGCTTCGACGAAGCCGCAGGTGTTGACGACGGCGACGTCCGCGTCGGCGGCGTCCTTCACGAGATCCCAGCCGTCCGCCTCCAAACGGCCTGCGAGCTCCTCCGAGTCCACCTCGTTGCGGGCGCAGCCAAGAGTGACGAGTGCGACGGTACGGCGTTCAGGCATGGGCTCAAGACTACTTCGTCCCACTGACACCCCACGTCGACGGGGTTGGCCGATCTTGGCCAACCCCGTGACGGCAAAGCGAACGGATCACTATCCGACCTGCGGGTCGCCCTTCGTGTACGTCAGGCGCTCCACGGCCCCGGGCTGCCAGTCGTCGTCGATCTTCTTGCCGTTCACGTACAGCTGGATCGCCCCGGCGTCACCGAGGACGAGGTTGATCTTGTCGCTGTCCTGGAAGGTCTTCGTGTCGCCCTGCTTGAGCAGTCCGTCGAAGAGGGTCCGGCCATTGTGGTCCTTGGCGAGGATCCAGCTCTTTCCGTCGGCAGCGCTGACCTGAACGGTCACCTTGTCCTGGGGTGCCGCCGCGATGGCGCTGTCGGTCGGCGTGGGCGTCGGCTTCGGGTCCTTGGTGGTCTTGTCGGACTTGGGCGTCGGAGACTTGCTGGTGGCGGACGTGGTGCCGTCGGCGACCTGTGTCGTCCCGCCGTCGTCGCCGCCCTTGAACGCGGTGAACCCCACGAAGCCGACCACGGCGACGATCGCGGCGACCATGGCCGCGGTCCAGTTGGGCCCGCGGCGCTCGGGACGGATGCGTTCCGCCTCGAACAGCGGAGCGGCCGGGGTCGGGGCCGGACGCCCGCCGCCGTGATCGGCGGCGAACTGGTCCAGCAGCGGGGCCGGATCCAGGTGGACGGCTTTGGCCAGGGTCCGGATGTGGCCCCGGGCGTACACATCACCCCCGCAGGGGGCGAAATCGTCCGCCTCGATGGCATGCACGATGGCGATGCGGACCCTGGTGGCGTTGCTGACGTCGTCGACGGTCAACCCGGCCGCGATCCGCGCCTGTTTCAGGGCGTGGCCGACGGAGAGGCGGTCTTCCTGTCGGTCGTCTTCGAACGGACGCTCGTCTTCAGGGGAGTTGCCGATGGACACGGGGGCGCCTTTCGAGCGTTTAAGCCACCTGTGCTGGAGGTTCAGTCTAGGGGGGGTGCGAAAGGGTGGGGCAACCGGGCGGTGGGACTTTGTACGCCATCGGTATGGCCGGGCACGCCGATGGTGGAGCAGGAGCTTTTCGCTTCCCTCAACTTGACGTCCATCGAAGGGAAACGGTTGCTCAATGATCCCTTACGGGTGAGTCACAATCGAACATCGGTGGCCGCACCCGCTCCGGAACTCCCTTTAAGCCTCCCCGCGGATCACCGCGAGCACTCCGTCCAGTTCGTCAGCCTTCACAAGAACGTCACGAGCCTTGGATCCCTCGCTCGGCCCGACGATGCCCCGGGACTCCATGAGGTCCATCAGACGCCCCGCTTTCGCGAACCCGACCCGCAGCTTGCGCTGGAGCATGGAGGTCGACCCGAACTGTGTGGAGACGACCAGCTCGGCCGCCTGGCACAGCAGGTCGAGGTCGTCGCCGATCTCCTCGTCGATCTCCTTCTTCTGCTTGGTGCCCACGACGACGTCGTCCCGGAAGACCGGCGCCATCTGGTCCTTGCAGTGCTGGACGATCGCCGCGACCTCGTCCTCGGTCACGAAGGCGCCCTGCATACGGGTGGGCTTGTTGGCCCCCATCGGCAGGAAGAGCCCGTCACCCTTCCCGATCAGCTTCTCGGCGCCGGGCTGGTCGAGGATGACCCGCGAGTCGGCGAGCGAGGAGGTGGCGAAGGCGAGTCGTGAAGGCACGTTCGCCTTGATCAGACCGGTGACGACGTCCACCGACGGCCGCTGCGTGGCGAGCACCAGGTGGATGCCGGCCGCGCGTGCGAGCTGCGTGATCCGCACGATCGCGTCCTCGACGTCCCGCGGGGCGACCATCATCAGGTCGGCGAGCTCGTCGACGATCACCAGCAGATACGGGTAGGGCTGGAGCTCGCGCTCGCTGCCCTCGGGCAACTTGACCTTGCCGTTCCTGATGGCTTCGTTGAAGTCGTCGATGTGCCGGAAGCCGTACGCCGCCAGGTCGTCGTAGCGAAGGTCCATCTCCCGTACGACCCACTGGAGCGCTTCGGCGGCCCGCTTCGGGTTGGTGATGATCGGCGTGATCAGGTGCGGGATGCCCTCATAGGCCGTCAGCTCCACGCGTTTGGGGTCGACGAGGACCATGCGCACGTCCTCCGGGGTCGCGCGGACCATGATGGAAGTGATCAAGCAGTTAATGCACGACGACTTACCGGAACCGGTGGCTCCGGCGACCAGCACATGCGGCATCTTCGCCAGGTTGGCCATGACATAGCCACCCTCGACGTCCTTGCCGAGCGCGACCAGCATGGGGTGCTCGTCCTCGGCGGCCGCCGCGAGCCGCAGCACATCACCGAGGTTGACCATCTCGCGGTCGGTGTTCGGGATCTCGATGCCGACCGCCGACTTGCCGGGAATCGGGCTGATGATCCGCACATCCGGGCTGGCGACGGCGTACGCGATGTTCTTGGCCAGAGCGGTGATCCGCTCGACCTTCACGGCGGGGCCGAGCTCGACCTCGTAGCGCGTGACCGTCGGCCCGCGCGTGAAGCCGGTGACGGCGGCGTCGACCTTGAACTCCGTGAAGACGGTCGTCAGCGAGGCGACTATGGCGTCGTTGGCCGCGCTGCGCGCCTTGCCGGGGCCGCCGCGCTCCAGGAGGTCGAGCGAGGGCAGCGCGTAGGTGATGTCGCCGGACAGCTGGAGCTGCTCCGCGCGCGAGGGCAGTTCGCCGGGGGCCTCGGGAGCGGGCTTGGTGAGGTCGGCGACCTCGACCTTGAGCTTCTCCTGCTTCGGCCGCGCGTCCTGCTTGGGCCGCGCGGCCGGGACGGAGGTGGGTACCGGTGTCGTCTCCACCCGGTCGCCCACGCTGACGCCCTGGGTGAGGTCGGCGACCAGCGCCGAGGGCGGCAGGCCATGCATGACGACGCCGTCCAGATCCGCGGCGGCGGCCGCGGCGATGTCCACGGCGTCCATCCGCCGGTCCATCGCGGGCTGCGGCACCGCGGAGCGCCTGGGGCGCCCACGACGCTGCGAGAGGGCCTCCTGCTCCGCTCCGTCGGGGTCGTACGACTCGGGCGCTGGACCACGCCTGCGGCCGCGCGCGGGCAGTGCCTCGCGCCACTGCTCGTCGTAGCGCTCGTCGTCCTCGCCGAGCTCGTCCTCCGCCGGGTCGGGGAGGATCCCGAGCCGCACACCGAGCTCCCGCAGCCGCCGCGGGATGGCGTTGACCGGGGTGGCCGTGACGACGAGCAGCCCGAAGACCGTCAGCAGCACGAGCAGCGGCACGGCGAGAACCTCGCCCATGGTGTACGTCAGCGGGGTGGCCGCTCCCCAGCCGATGAGGCCGCCCGCGTCCCTTATCGCCTGCATGCCGTCGCTGCGGGCGGGCGCGCCGCAGGCGATGTGGACCTGGCCGAGCACGCCGATGACGAGCGCCGACAGGCCGATCACGATGCGGCCGTTGGCCTCGGGCTTCTCGGGGTGCCGGATGAACCGCACGGCGATGACCGCGAGCAGTATCGGCACGAGCAGGTCGAGCCGGCCGAAGGCGCCGGTCACGATGATCTCGACGAGGTCGCCCACCGGACCGCGGAGGTTCGACCAGGTACCGGCGGCGACGATCAGGCCGAGACCGAGCAGCAGGAGCGCCACGCCGTCCTTCCGGTGCGCGGGGTCGAGGTTCTTCGCGCCCTGCCCTATCCCGCGGAACACCGCGCCCACGGCATGGGCCAGGCCGAGCCAGACGGCCCGGACGAGACGGTAGACCCCCCCGGTGGGGCTGGGCGCCGGCTTCGGCGGCGCGGCCTTCTTCGCCGCGGCCTTCTTGGCGGGCGCCTTTTTTGCCGGTGCTTTCTTCGCCGCAGCCTTCCTCGCCGGACCCTTCGCGGGAGCGGCAGCCTTCTTGGCGGGCTGCTTCTTGGCTGCGGAGGGACGTGAGGCCATAGGTGCGAGGTTACCGGTGGAGACGACCGCGGACACGTGTGTCCACCGCTTCACCCGTTCGTGTCGCTCCTGGAGAGGTGCCGAACTGACGCGGGCTCAAGGGATGCGGCTGCGAGCGTCAGCTCTGCGAAGGCACCGACGGCGAACTCCCGGTGCCCGGCTCCAGCGCGTCCAGCGCCCGCCGCAACCCCGTGAGTTTGCGTTCGAGATGGGCCGCGGTGGCCACCGCGGCCGCGTCCGCGGACTCGTCGTCCAGTTGCTTGGAGAGCGCCTCGGCCTGCTCCTCGACCGCGGCCAGACGCGCGGACAACTCGGCGAGCAGACCCGCCGGCTCCTTCGCGTCCCCTGCCGCCGCCTTGCCTCCGCCGCCCTCCAACTGGAGCCGAAGCAGCGCCGCCTGCTCGCGCAGCTGGCAGTTCTTCATATAAAGCTCGACGAAGACCGAGACCTTCGCACGCAGCACCCACGGATCGAACGGCTTGGAGATGTAGTCCACCGCCCCGGCCGCGTACCCCCGGAACGTGTGGTGCGGACCGTGGTTGATCGCGGTGAGGAAGATGATCGGGATGTCCCGGGTCCGCTCCCGCCGTTTGATGTGCGCCGCGGTCTCGAAACCGTCCATGCCCGGCATCTGGACGTCCAGCAGAATCACCGCGAAGTCGTCCGTGAGCAGTGCCTTGAGTGCTTCCTCCCCGGACGATGCCCGCACCAGTGTCTGATCGAGCGCGGAGAGGATGGCCTCCAGCGCGAGCAGATTCTCCGGCCGGTCATCGACCAGGAGGATCTTGGCCTTCTGCACCATGGCCCGCCCTCCTCGCCCCGGATGTGCACCGGGCGCCGCCGCTGGGGACGACTCCCTTTCGCCGCCCGTCCTTGTGCCGGTCATCGTAGCCGCACCCTGTCTGTCGCCACACCCTGTCACCGTGATGTCACTGTGCTCATAGCAGAAACGTAGCGGGAGACCAGAAGGTTCCCCGAATCCCGTACTTCTACACGGCGTCGGGCACACTCAGTCAGCAACTCCGCGTGCCCTTCGCTGATTCCCATCACTCCCCCCGCATCCACTGTTCCATCACCGACAGCAGATGATCGGGATCGACCGGCTTGGTCACGTAGTCGGAGGCGCCCGACTCGATCGCCTTCTCGCGGTCGCCCTTCATCGCCTTGGCGGTCAGCGCGATGATCGGGAGCCCGGCGAACTGCGGCATCCGGCGGATCGCATTGGTCGTCGCGTACCCGTCCATCTCGGGCATCATGATGTCCATCAGGACGACCGCCACGTCCTCGTGCTGCTCCAGCACCTCGATACCCTCACGGCCGTTCTCCGCGTAGAGCACGGACAGTCCGTGCTGCTCGAGGACGCTGGTGAGCGCGAAGACGTTGCGGATGTCGTCGTCGACGATCAGCACCTTCTCGCCGCCGAACCGGATGCCCCGGCGTGGCTGCGGCGCGGCCTGGTGCTCCACCGCCGACCACTGGTCCGGCTGTCCGATCCGCTGTTCGAGGGCGGGCGCGGTCCTGCGACGGCGCCGGAAGAGCGCCGCGGCACCGTTCTGTGTCTCCTGGTACGACTTCACCTCGGCCGGCGTCTCGACCTCGACCCCGGTCCGCCCGTGCTCCGACGTGGACGCCACCAGATCGCCGGCCTCCAGGGCGGGCACGGACTGCTGGTAGCCCTGCGGCGGCAGTTCGCTGGGGTGCAGCGGCAAATACAGCGTGAACGTCGATCCGCGACCGGGCTCACTCTGCGCGTAAATCTCGCCGCCGAGCAGTTGCGCGATCTCCCGCGAGATCGACAGCCCGAGACCGGTGCCGCCGTACTTGCGGCTGGTCGTGCCGTCGGCCTGCTTGAAGGCCTCGAAGATCACCCGCATCTTGCTGGCCGCAATGCCGATCCCGGTGTCGGTCACCGAGAACGCGATCAGGTCGGCGCCCGGGTCGCGCAGCGAACCGGCCTCGAGCAGCTGCTCCCGGATCGCCACCGGTACGTCCCGCCCTGCGGGTCGGATGACCAGCTCGACGGCTCCGGAGTCGGTGAACTTCACCGCGTTGGACAGCAGGTTGCGCAACACCTGGAGCAGCCTCTGTTCATCGGTGTGCAGCGTGGCGGGCAGTTCGGGCGAGACCCGTACGGACAGGTCCAGGCCCTTCTCCGCGGTCAGCGGCCGGAAGGTGGCCTCCACATAGTCCACGAGCTGCACGAGCGCGATGCGCGTCGGGGAGACGTCCATCTTGCCCGCCTCGACCTTCGACAGGTCGAGGATGTCGTTGATCAGCTGCAGCAGGTCGGAGCCGGCCCCATGGATGGTCTCGGCGAACTCGACCTGCTTCGGGGTGAGGTTGGAGTCCGCGTTGTCGGCGAGCAGCTTGGCGAGGATCAACAGCGAGTTGAGCGGTGTACGCAGTTCGTGCGACATGTTGGCCAGGAACTCGCTCTTGTACCGCATGGACACGGCGAGCTGTTCGGCACGCTCCTCCAGGACCTGCCGCGCCTCCTCGATCTCGGTGTTCTTGACCTCGATGTCGCGGTTCTGCTGGGCCAGCAGCTCGGCCTTCTCCTCCAGTTCGGCGTTGGACGCCTGGAGGGCTTTCTGCCGGTTCTCCAACTCGGCCGAGCGCTCCCTGAGTTGCTCGGTCAGCTCCTGGGACTGCTTCAGCAGTACCTCCGTCTTGGTGTTGACGGAGATGGTGTTGACGCTGGTCGCGATCATCTCGGCGATCTGGTTGAGGAAGTCCTTCTGGATCTGCGTAAAGGGTGTGAAGGAGGCCAGCTCGATGACACCGAGCACCTTGCCCTCGAACAGCACCGGAAGGACGATCACTTGCGCGGGCGGCGCCTCTCCGAGACCGGAGGAGATCTTCAGGTAGCCGCTGGGCGCGTTCTCCACCAGGATCGTGCGTTTCTCCTCGGCGGCCGTCCCGATGAGCGCCTCACCCGGCCGGAAGGACGTCGGCATCGAGCCCATCGAGTAGCCGTACGACCCGAGCATCCGCAGCTCGTACTGGTCCTCGGCCTCGGCGCTCATGTCCTTGCCGTCCAGGAGCGGCATTGCGACGAAGAACGCGCCGTGCTGCGCGGTCACCACCGGCGTCAGCTCACTCATGATCAGCGAGGCCACGTCCTCGAGGTCCCGGCGGCCCTGCATGAGCGCCGAGATACGGGCCAGGTTGCCCTTGAGCCAGTCCTGCTCCTTGTTGGCGATCGTGGTGTCGCGCAGGTTGGCGATCATCTTGTTGATGTAGTCCTGAAGTTCCTGGATCTCGCCGGACGCGTCCACGTCGATCTTCAGGTTCAGGTCGCCTCGGGTCACCGCGGTCGCCACGCGCGCGATGGCTCGCACCTGCCGGGTAAGGTTTCCTGCCATTTCGTTCACGGACTCGGTGAGGTCGCGCCAGGTGCCGTCGACGTCACGCACGCGTGCCTGGCCGCCGAGCTGACCCTCGGTACCCACCTCGCGGGCGACTCGGGTGACCTCCTCGGCGAAGGAGGACAGCTGGTCGACCATGGTGTTGATGGTGGTCTTGAGTTCGAGGATCTCACCGCGGGCGTCGATGTCGATCTTCTTCGTCAGGTCGCCCTTGGCGATGGCCGTGGTCACCATGGCGATGTTCCGCACCTGACCGGTCAGGTTGGACGCCATCTGGTTCACGGACTCGGTGAGGTCCTTCCAGGTACCGGCCACACCGGGCACCCGCGCCTGGCCGCCCAGGATGCCGTCCGTGCCCACCTCTCGGGCCACCTTGGTGACCTGGTCGGCGAACGAACTCAGCGTCTTCACCATGGTGTTGAAGGTGTCGGCGAGCTGCGCGACCTCGCCGCGCGCCTCGATCGTCACCGTCCGCGTGAGGTCGCCGTTGGCGACCGCGTTCGCGACCTGGGAGATATTGCGCACCTGCATGGTCAGGTTGTTGGCCATCAGGTTCACGTTGTCGCTGAGGTCCTTCCAGATGCCCGTGACACCCGGAACCCGCGCCTGACCGCCCAGCTGGCCCTCGGTGCCCACCTCACGGGCCACCCGGGTCACCTGCTCGGCGAAGGACGACAGCTGGTCGACCATCGTGTTGACGGTGGTGACGAGTTCCAGGATCTCGCCCTTGGCGTCGACGGTGATCTTCTTCGAGAGGTCGCCCTTGGCCACCGCAGTGGTGACCTCGGCGATGTTGCGCACCTGGATCGTCAGGTTGTTCGCCATGAAGTTCACGGACTGCGTGAGGTCCTTCCAGGTGCCGGAGACACCCTGTACCTCGGCCTGGCCGCCGAGGATGCCCTCGGTGCCCACCTCACGGGCCACCCGCGTCACCTGGTCGGCGAAGCTGGAGAGCTGGTCCACCATCGTGTTGAGGGTGTTCTTCAGCTCCAGGATCTCGCCGCGCGCATCGACGTCGATCTTCTGCGACAGGTCACCCCGGGCCACCGCGGTGGCCACCTGGGCGATGTTGCGCACCTGGGCAGTAAGGTTTCCTGCCATTCCGTTCACGGAGTCGGTGAGGTCGCGCCACACACCGGCGACGCCGGGCACCTGCGCCTGGCCTCCGAGACGTCCTTCGGTGCCCACCTCACGGGCCACCCGCGTCACCTGGTCGGCGAAGGCGGAGAGCTGGTCCACCATCGTGTTGATGGTGTTCTTCAGCTCCAGGATCTCGCCGCGCGCGTCCACGTCGATCTTCTGCGACAGGTCACCCCGGGCCACCGCGGTCGTCACCTGGGCGATCTGCCGCACCTGAGAGGTGAGGTTGCCACCCATGAAGTTGACGGAGTCGGTGAGCTCCTTCCACGTACCGGACACCCCCGGCACCACGGCCTGACCGCCCAGCCGTCCCTCGGTGCCCACGTCCCGGGCCATCCGCGTCACCTGGTCGGCGAAGGCCGACAGCTGGTCCACCATCGTGTTCACGGTGTTCTTCAGCTGGAGCATCTCGCCGGAGACGTCCACGGTGACCTTCTGCGACAGGTCACCGTTGGCCACCGCCGTGGTCACCTGGGCGATGTTCCTCACCTGTCCGGTGAGATTCCTGAACGCCGTGTTGACGGAGTCGGTGAGGTCCTTCCAGGTACCGGCGGCTCCGGGCACCTGCGCCTGGCCGCCCAGCTCACCCTCGACACCGATCTCGCGCGCCACACGCGTGACCTCGGCACCGAACGCCGACAGCTGGTCCACCATCCCGTTGACGGTGTTCTTGAGCTCCAGCATCTCGCCGGCCACGTCGACGGTGACCTTCTGCGACAGGTCACCGTTGGCCACCGCCGTCGTCACCGCGGCGATGTCCCGCACCTGCGTGGTGAGGTTCCGGAAGACCGTGTTCACCGAATCGGTGAGGTCCTTCCACGTTCCCGCCGCGCCCGGCACGTTCGCCTGCCCGCCGAGCTGTCCCTCGGCACCGACCTCGTTGGCCACGCGGGTGACCTCGTCCGCGAAGATCCGCAGCGTCTCGGTCATCTGGTTGATGGTGTCGGCCAGCTGCGCGACCTCTCCGCGTGCGGAGACCGTCACCTTCTGCGACAGGTCACCGCTGGCGACCGCCGTGGTCACCTGGGCGATCCCGCGCACCTGAGCCGTCAGATTGCCGGCCATGAGGTTCACCGAATCGGTGAGGTCCTTCCACACCCCGGCCACACCCGGTACCTGCGCCTGGCCGCCGAGCTCGCCCTCGACGCCCACCTCGCGCGCGACGCGGGTCACCTCGGAGGAGAAGGAGGAGAGCTGGTCCACCATCGTGTTGACGGTGTTCTTCAGCTCCAACATCTCGCCGGCCACGTGAACCGTGACCTTCCGGGACAGATCACCCTTGGCGACCGCCGTGGTCACCAGCGCGATGTCCCGCACCTGGGCCGTGAGCCGGTACGCCATCGTGTTGACGGACTCGGTCAGGTCCTTCCACGAACCCGACATGCCACGCACGCGTGCCTGTCCGCCGAGCTTGCCCTCGGTGCCGACCTCGCTGGCCACCCGCGTGACCTCGTCGGTGAACGTCGACAACTGATCGACAAGGTTGTTTACAGTCCGCCCGACCTTCAGGAACTCCCCGCGCAGCGGATGCCCTGTCCCGTCCGGTGCCTGTGTCCTGAGTTCCATACGGGGTGACAGATCACCCTCCGCCACCGCGGACAGCACCCGGCCGACCTCGGAGACGGGCCGTACGAGATCGTCCACGAGCGCGTTGGAGGCATCGATGGCGGACGCCCAGGAGCCCTCGCAGGCGCCCGTTTCCAGCCTTTCCGTGAGCTTGCCCTCTCGGCCCACCATGCGCCGCACCCGCGACAGCTCACCCGTCAGATGGAGATTGCGGTCGGCCACCTCGTTGAAGACCGCCGCGATCTCCGACATCACGCCATCGCCGGACACCGTGAGCCGCTTGCGGAAGTTCCCGTCCCGCATCGACACCAGTGCCGCCAGCAGCCGGTTCAGGGCGGCCGTGTCCACCACGGTGGTCCCATTGCGCGGTTTGCGCTGGTTGCTCGGGGACTGTCCGCCTTTCGCGCGCGTTTTAGTGCCCCGCGTCGCTGCGCCAGACTCCACTGTGTCCCTCCCGCAGGGGTCGACCGTTACTGCTGTGCTCAGGTGCTACTGCGCGGCGCACCGGTGGCTGCCGCGTGCTTCTGCTTACTACAGCGTTATTTCAACCGGGCATACAAAGCCGCACCACGGGCTGCTGCCCGCCGTACACGTAAGCCACTCGGCCTGCCCGAATCTTCTTCAGGAGCCTGCCCAGTGTTTCACCCTGGTTGAACCCGGCCATAACAGTTCGGCAGCTTCGCACATCGTCCGCACACCCTCCGGACGGAAACACTGCAGACCGGCATCCGCATGGCCGTCGAAGGTAAGTAACCTTGCATGCGGCTGTCCAGCCGAGCCGGTCCGTCCGGCCTGGACGGTGGCACGAGCACAAGCGGGCATCGGAGGGCGGCCGCACACATGACCACCGGACTGGTCCCCGGGGGACAGACCCCGGACCCCCGGCCGACGGGCGGCCTGCCGCAGCAGCGGCACGAGCCGGTCGGCCAGGCAGCCCTGCACGTCGACAACCGGCCGAGGAGTTCTGTGATCACCGCGCGCGCGGCCGCCAGCTTCGAGCCTGTCGGTCGATCGGTAGCGACCGCCCGCTCCTTCGTCCGCGACACCCTCCAGGGATGGGGCTTCTCCGACATCGTCGACGACGCCGTGGTCCTCACCAGCGAACTCGTCACCAATGCCGTGGTGCACGCGGGCACCTCCGCGGATGTTCTGTGCCTGCGCAGTGACGACGGTGTACGGATCGAGGTGGGCGACCGCTACCCCGAGCGCGAGATCCCCCTCCAGGGTCAGGCCGTCAACATGGGCAACCTCGACCGCGAGGGCGGCCGCGGCCTCCAGCTCTGCGCCGCGCTCGCCGACCGGTGGGGCGTCGAGTACACGCCCACCCACAAGCAGGTCTGGTTCCAGCTCGATCTGCCCGAACGCACGGTGGGCACCCGCACGGCAGGCCCGTCCCTGCCCGCGGACCTCCTCCCGCTGGCGGACGGCCGCGTCCGCGTCGCCGTCGTCCAGATCGACCGTGCGTGCGCCATCAGCTCGTGGAACGAGGACGCCGAGGAACTCTTCGGTTACGCCGCCGAACAGGTCATCGGCAAGCCCCTGACCGACCTCGCGGCCTGGCCGCACACCCCCGGCACCAGCACCGGAATCGCGGAGGCCCTCCAGCTCTCACGCTGGGAGGGCAGTTACGGCATCAGGGCGGCCAACGGTCGCGTCACTTCTGTCTACGCCTCCCACCTGCGTGTCCGCGACACCGGCGGCGAACCCTCCACGGTCTGCCTCCTGGTGCGCGACCACGAACGCGCCGTCCTGCAGACCCCGTTGCGCGTGCCCGCCTCCGACTCGAACGCCTCCTCCGACGGCCAGAGCACCGATCCCTTCGAGGTGTTCATCGGCTCCCCGGCCCCGGACGACCTCGACGGCCTCCTCCAGCGCACTGTCGAACGCGCGCGCGACATGCTCGACGGCGACTCCGCCTTCCTGCTCCTCGCGACCGACGACGAGACCGAGCTGGAGGTCCGCGCCTCCACCGGCCTGCCCTCCGCCCGCCAGCGCTTCGCGCGCGTGCCCGTCGAGGCGGGCCCCGGCCGCTACGGCTCCGCCCGCATGCCGGCCGTCCACGACGACCTCCACGCCGTACCCGGCGCCGTACCGCTCCTGAACGGCACCGGCATGCGCTCGGTGGTCACGGTCCCGCTGAAGGTCGAGGGCCGCCTCACCGGCTCCCTCGGCGTGGCCGCCGAAGGCCCCGGCAGATACTCGAACGAAGAGGCCCTTCGCCTCCAATTCGCCGCCGACCGCATCGCGTTGGCGGTCGAGTCGGCCCGCCTGGGCGAACTCGAACGCCTGCGCCGCGGCTCCCTGAGTTTCCTCGTCGAGGCCTCCGACCTCCTCGCCGGCACCCTGGACCGCGACCAGACCCTGGCCCTCATGGCCCAGATGACCGTCCCCACCCTGGCCACCTGGTGTGCCGTCTACACGATCGCCGACCAGGCCTCGGATCCCTATCTGTCGTACGTCCTCCACGAGGACGAGGAACTCATCGACGGCATCAAGTCGTTGCTGTCGAAGATCCAACCCCCGGACCCGGTCCCGACCCCCGGTGCCCGCGTCTGGTCGGCCCCCGGTGAGGCAGCGCACCAAGCGGCTCTGCGCAGCTCCATGCGCAGCCTCGGACTCAGCGGCGGCCCCACCCGCCAGATCGCCTCCGGAATCGGTCCCACGCTCGCCACAGCCTCCGCGGTGGGCGGCGAGACCGTCGTCCTCCCGCTGGTCGCCCGCAACCGCGTCATCGGCATGCTGACCCTCGGCAAGCCCGCGGACGAACACTTCCGCCAGGAAATCCTGGAACTGGCCGAGGACTTGTCCCGCCGGGCCGCCCTCGCCCTGGACAACGCCCGCCTCTACTCCGAGCGCACCGCCATCAGTCAGTCCCTCCAGCGCAGCCTCCTGCCGCCCGAGCTTCCCGAGATCGACGGCGTGGAGGTCGAGGTCATCTACCGCGCGGCCGGCGAGGGCAACGAGGTCGGTGGCGACTTCTACGACGTCTTCCCCATCAGCGACGGCGCCTACGGGTTCGCCATCGGCGACGTCTGCGGTACAGGCCCGAACGCGGCGGCGGTCACGGGCCTCGCCCGGCACGCCCTCAGGCTGCTCGCTCGCGAGGGCCTCAGCGGCCCGGCGGTCCTGGAGCGCCTGAACTCCGCGATCCTCGACGAGGGCGCCCGCAGTCGCTTCCTGACCCTCCTCTACGGCGAGCTATGGCCGCAGGAGGACGGCAGCGCCCGCCTGAAGGTCGTCTGCGCCGGCCACCCCCTCCCGCTCCGCCTGCGCCAGGACGGCACCGTCGAACCGGCCGCCGAACCCCAGCCGCTTCTCGGCGTCATGGAGGACCTGGAGCTCTACGAGCAGACGGTCACGCTCGACCCGGGCGATGTCCTCCTCTGCGTCACGGACGGCGTCACCGAGCGACGCGAAGGCACCCGCATGCTGGGCGATGACGGCCTCGCCGATGTCCTCACCACCTGCACGGGCCTGACGGCCGGAGCGGTCGCGGCCCGCATTATGCGCGCAGTCGAGCGCTTCGCCTCCGACGCCCCGTCCGACGACATGGCGATCCTGGCGATGCGCGTTCCGGGCCTGCACACGGACTGAGAAAAGGCACGAAAAAGGCCCCGCCCGAATGGGCGGGGCCTTTTGACTGGAGCCCCCAAACGGAATCGAACCGTTGACCTTCTCCTTACCATGGAGACGCTCTACCGACTGAGCTATAGGGGCCTGTCGCTTTTGAGGTTCCCCTCGCGGCAACGGAATAGATCATACCCCCAACAGACCCGTGCTCCCAACTCGCTCAGAAGGCAGGCTGAAGCAGTCCCCCGAGCGCATTGCACGCGGCCACGACCCGCTGCATGTCCCGCTTGGTCAGCGAAGCGTCCACCGGCAGCGCGAGCGTCTCGTCGGCCGCCCGCTCGGTCTCCGGCAGCGACACACAACGCCGGAACTCGGGCAACCGGTGCACGGGTGTCTTCACCGGTACCCGGCAGTCAACCCCCTTGCCCCGCAGGGCCCGAGCGAACGCGTCCCGGTCCGGCCGCCCGTTACCGGGCACCCGCACCACGTACTGCTGATACGTGTGCCCGTCTCCGCCATCGGGCGTGCGCACCCCGCGCAACTTCCCGTCGAGGTAGCAGGCCCGCTCCCGACGCTGAGCGACCTCGTCGTACGGCGCCTCGGACTCGCCCTCCTGCAGCACCAGCAGCCCGCGCCGCTGCCCGAGCCCGAGCAACCGCGCCATGTCGGCCGGTCGCCCGAATCGGTGTACGACAACGACGGCCGCCGTCCGCGGAGTTACCGCCGCTTCGACAGCGGAGGCGTCAAGGCAGTAGCTGACCGGATGTATGTCCGCGAACACCGGAAACGCACCCGTGAGTGTCACCGCCTCGGCGACCTCGACGTTCCCGAAGGCCGGCACGACGACCTCGTCACCGACTCCGACGCCGGCGGCCCTGAGCATTGCAGCAGTACTCATGCCTCGGATGGTGGTTGCGCAACGTGAACTTCAAGTGACGCACAACAAAAAAGGGTTGGACCCCGAACCGAAGTTCAGGATCCAACCCTTTTGAATAATTGTTCGGCGGTGTCCTACTCTCCCACAGGGTCCCCCCTGCAGTACCATCGGCGCTGTAAGGCTTAGCTTCCGGGTTCGGAATGTAACCGGGCGTTTCCCTCACGCTATGACCACCGAAACACTATGAAACTCAGACCGGAAAACACACAGTCGTTGCCTCAGAACTAACACAGTGGACGCGAGCAAATATGGACAAGCCCTCGGCCTATTAGTACCGGTCACCTCCACCCATTACTGGGCTTCCAGATCCGGCCTATCAACCCAGTCGTCTACTGGGAGCCTTAACCCCTCAAAGGGGGTGGGAATACTCATCTCGAAGCAGGCTTCCCGCTTAGATGCTTTCAGCGGTTATCCCTCCCGAACGTAGCCAACCAGCCATGCCCTTGGCAGAACAACTGGCACACCAGAGGTTCGTCCGTCCCGGTCCTCTCGTACTAGGGACAGCCCTTCTCAATATTCCTGCGCGCGCAGCGGATAGGGACCGAACTGTCTCACGACGTTCTAAACCCAGCTCGCGTACCGCTTTAATGGGCGAACAGCCCAACCCTTGGGACCGACTCCAGCCCCAGGATGCGACGAGCCGACATCGAGGTGCCAAACCATCCCGTCGATATGGACTCTTGGGGAAGATCAGCCTGTTATCCCCGGGGTACCTTTTATCCGTTGAGCGACGGCGCTTCCACAAGCCACCGCCGGATCACTAGTCCCGACTTTCGTCCCTGCTCGACCCGTCGGTCTCACAGTCAAGCTCCCTTGTGCACTTACACTCAACACCTGATTGCCAACCAGGCTGAGGGAACCTTTGGGCGCCTCCGTTACTCTTTAGGAGGCAACCGCCCCAGTTAAACTACCCATCAGACACTGTCCCTGATCCGGATCACGGACCCAGGTTAGACATCCAGCACGACCAGACTGGTATTTCAACGACGACTCCCCCCGAACTGGCGTCCGGAGTTCACAGTCTCCCAGCTATCCTACACAAGCCGAACCGAACACCAATATCAAACTGTAGTAAAGGTCCCGGGGTCTTTCCGTCCTGCTGCGCGAAACGAGCATCTTTACTCGTAGTGCAATTTCACCGGGCCTATGGTTGAGACAGTCGAGAAGTCGTTACGCCATTCGTGCAGGTCGGAACTTACCCGACAAGGAATTTCGCTACCTTAGGATGGTTATAGTTACCACCGCCGTTTACTGGCGCTTAAGTTCTCAGCTTCGCCCGACCGAAGTCGGACTAACCGGTCCCCTTAACGTTCCAGCACCGGGCAGGCGTCAGTCCGTATACATCGCCTTACGGCTTCGCACGGACCTGTGTTTTTAGTAAACAGTCGCTTCTCGCTGGTCTCTGCGGCCACCCCCAGCTCGAGGAGCAAGTCCTCTCACCAGTGATGGCCCCCCTTCTCCCGAAGTTACGGGGGCATTTTGCCGAGTTCCTTAACCATAGTTCACCCGAACGCCTCGGTATTCTCTACCTGACCACCTGAGTCGGTTTAGGGTACGGGCCGCCATGAAACTCGCTAGAGGCTTTTCTCGACAGCATAGGATCATCCACTTCACCACAATCGGCTCGGCATCAGGTCTCAGACTATTGCCAGGCGGATTTACCTACCTGACGTCCTACACCCTTACCCCGGGACAACCACCGCCCGGGCTGGACTACCTTCCTGCGTCACCCCATCACTCACCTACTGCAAGTCTGGTTCGCCGGCTCCACCACTCCCCTTTGCCCGAAGGCTCCGGGGCGGCTTCACGGACTTAGCATCGCCTGGTTCAGTGTTTGACGCTTCACAGCGGGTACCGGAATATCAACCGGTTATCCATCGACTACGCCTGTCGGCCTCGCCTTAGGTCCCGACTTACCCTGGGCAGATCAGCTTGACCCAGGAACCCTTAGTCAATCGGCGCACACGTTTCCCACGTGTGTATCGCTACTCATGCCTGCATTCTCACTCGTGAACCGTCCACCACTGCCTTCCGGCGCGGCTTCACCCGGCACACGACGCTCCCCTACCCATCACAGCCGCCGTTGGGCGTATTGCTGCAATGACACGACTTCGGCGGTACGCTTGAGCCCCGCTACATTGTCGGCGCGGAATCACTAGACCAGTGAGCTATTACGCACTCTTTCAAGGGTGGCTGCTTCTAAGCCAACCTCCTGGTTGTCTCTGCGACTCCACATCCTTTCCCACTTAGCGTACGCTTAGGGGCCTTAGTCGATGCTCTGGGCTGTTTCCCTCTCGACCATGGAGCTTATCCCCCACAGTCTCACTGCCGCGCTCTCACTTACCGGCATTCGGAGTTTGGCTAAGGTCAGTAACCCGGTAGGGCCCATCGCCTATCCAGTGCTCTACCTCCGGCAAGAAACACACGACGCTGCACCTAAATGCATTTCGGGGAGAACCAGCTATCACGGAGTTTGATTGGCCTTTCACCCCTAACCACAGGTCATCCCCCAGGTTTTCAACCCTGGTGGGTTCGGTCCTCCACGAAGTCTTACCTCCGCTTCAACCTGCCCATGGCTAGATCACTCCGCTTCGGGTCTTGAGCGTGCTACTCAAACGCCCTATTAGGACTCGCTTTCGCTACGGCTACCCCACCCGGGTTAACCTCGCAACACACCGCAAACTCGCAGGCTCATTCTTCAAAAGGCACGCAGTCACGAGACACCAAGCAAGCTTGATGTCCGACGCTCCCACGGCTTGTAGGCACACGGTTTCAGGTACTATTTCACTCCGCTCCCGCGGTACTTTTCACCATTCCCTCACGGTACTATCCGCTATCGGTCACCAGGGAATATTTAGGCTTAGCGGGTGGTCCCGCCAGATTCACACGGGATTTCTCGGGCCCCGTGCTACTTGGGTGTCTCTCAAACGAGCCGCTGATGTTTCGACTACGGGGGTCTTACCCTCTACGCCGGACCTTTCGCATGTCCTTCGCCTACATCAACGGTTTCTGACTCGCCTCACAGCCGGCAGACTGTGAAAGAGAGATCCCACAACCCCCACGACGCAACCCCTGCCGGGTCTCACACGTCGTAGGTTTGGCCTCATCCGGTTTCGCTCGCCACTACTCCCGGAATCACGGTTGTTTTCTCTTCCTGCGGGTACTGAGATGTTTCACTTCCCCGCGTTCCCTCCACATACCCTATGTGTTCAGGTATGGGTGACAGCCCATGACGACTGCCGGGTTTCCCCATTCGGAAACCCCCGGATCAAAGCCTGGTTGACGACTCCCCGGGGACTATCGTGGCCTCCCACGTCCTTCATCGGTTCCTGGTGCCAAGGCATCCACCGTGCGCCCTTAAAAACTTGGCCACAGATGCTCGCGTCCACTGTGCAGTTCTCAAACAACGACCAGCCACCCATCACCCCGGAGCTTCACTCCGAGTTCACTGGGGCCGGCATCCGAAGGACGAGCAACGCTCGCACCCTCAGACACCCAACAGCGTGCCCGGCACCCCCGCCACTCGTGATCAGCGTTCCACGCTCCGAAGAGCAGTACTTGCAGCCCGAGATGACTGAGAGTGCCGAATAATCAACGTTCCACCCATGAGCAACCACCGTCGAACGTGTGCCGACGTAATGGCCCTGGACCACCAAGCACGCTCGGCGGCCTAGATGCTCCTTAGAAAGGAGGTGATCCAGCCGCACCTTCCGGTACGGCTACCTTGTTACGACTTCGTCCCAATCGCCAGTCCCACCTTCGACAGCTCCCTCCCACAAAGGGTTGGGCCACCGGCTTCGGGTGTTACCGACTTTCGTGACGTGACGGGCGGTGTGTACAAGGCCCGGGAACGTATTCACCGCAGCAATGCTGATCTGCGATTACTAGCAACTCCGACTTCATGGGGTCGAGTTGCAGACCCCAATCCGAACTGAGACAGGCTTTTTGAGATTCGCTCCACCTCACGGTATCGCAGCTCATTGTACCTGCCATTGTAGCACGTGTGCAGCCCAAGACATAAGGGGCATGATGACTTGACGTCGTCCCCACCTTCCTCCGAGTTGACCCCGGCGGTCTCCTGTGAGTCCCCATCACCCCGAAGGGCATGCTGGCAACACAGGACAAGGGTTGCGCTCGTTGCGGGACTTAACCCAACATCTCACGACACGAGCTGACGACAGCCATGCACCACCTGTACACCGACCACAAGGGGGGCACCATCTCTGATGCTTTCCGGCGTATGTCAAGCCTTGGTAAGGTTCTTCGCGTTGCGTCGAATTAAGCCACATGCTCCGCTGCTTGTGCGGGCCCCCGTCAATTCCTTTGAGTTTTAGCCTTGCGGCCGTACTCCCCAGGCGGGGAACTTAATGCGTTAGCTGCGGCACCGACGACGTGGAATGTCGCCAACACCTAGTTCCCACCGTTTACGGCGTGGACTACCAGGGTATCTAATCCTGTTCGCTCCCCACGCTTTCGCTCCTCAGCGTCAGTAATGGCCCAGAGATCCGCCTTCGCCACCGGTGTTCCTCCTGATATCTGCGCATTTCACCGCTACACCAGGAATTCCGATCTCCCCTACCACACTCTAGCTAGCCCGTATCGAATGCAGACCCGGGGTTAAGCCCCGGGCTTTCACACCCGACGTGACAAGCCGCCTACGAGCTCTTTACGCCCAATAATTCCGGACAACGCTTGCGCCCTACGTATTACCGCGGCTGCTGGCACGTAGTTAGCCGGCGCTTCTTCTGCAGGTACCGTCACTTTCGCTTCTTCCCTGCTGAAAGAGGTTTACAACCCGAAGGCCGTCATCCCTCACGCGGCGTCGCTGCATCAGGCTTTCGCCCATTGTGCAATATTCCCCACTGCTGCCTCCCGTAGGAGTCTGGGCCGTGTCTCAGTCCCAGTGTGGCCGGTCGCCCTCTCAGGCCGGCTACCCGTCGTCGCCTTGGTGAGCCATTACCTCACCAACAAGCTGATAGGCCGCGGGCTCATCCTTCACCGCCGGAGCTTTCAACCACCACAGATGCCTGCGGTAGTGGTATCCGGTATTAGACCCCGTTTCCAGGGCTTGTCCCAGAGTGAAGGGCAGATTGCCCACGTGTTACTCACCCGTTCGCCACTAATCCCCACCGAAGTGGTTCATCGTTCGACTTGCATGTGTTAAGCACGCCGCCAGCGTTCGTCCTGAGCCAGGATCAAACTCTCCGTGAATGTTTACCGGTAATCCGGTCGACACCACGAGAGCGGAACAGTCAGGCGGAATAAGCCCGACCGTTCACAGCGTCCTCGCTGTGTTTTACTTCAAAGGAACCTCGCCCCAGCAGATGCTGGAGACGGGGTATCAACATATCTGGCGTTGATTTTTGGCACGCTGTTGAGTTCTCAAGGAACGGACGCTTCCTTTGTACTCACCCTCTCGGGCTTTCCTCCGGGCTTTCCCTTCGGTCTTGCGTTTCCGACTCTATCAGACCGTTTCCGGTTCCGATTTCCTCGGTGCTTTCCAGGTTCCCGCTCTCGCGTTTCCCTTTCCGGCGGCTCCGACTTTATCAGAAGTTCTGAGTCGGAATTCCCGCCCCCCGGAGGCTGGCTCCGGAGCACGAAGCTGCCGGGTTCCCCCTCGGGCGGAGCCGTAAACGTACTGGAGCGGGGCGCCTCGATGCAAATCGAGGCGCCCCGCTCCCGGTTCACTCGGACGAGTGTCCGACGGTCCGTCAGACCTCCACCACCACAGGGAGGATCATCGGCCTGCGGCGATAGGTGTCGGAGACCCACTTGCCCAGGGTCCGCCGCACCAGCTGTTGCAGCTGGTGGGGTTCGACCACGCCGTCCTGCGCCGAGCGCTCCAGAACCTCGGTGATCCTCGGGATCACGTCGCTGAACACCGAGTCGTCGATGCCGGAGCCGCGGGCCTGGATGTGCGGGCCGCCCGTGATCTTGCCGGTGGACGAGTCCACCACCAAGAAGACCGAGATGATGCCCTCGTCGCCGAGGATCTTGCGGTCCTTGAGGGCCGGCTCACCGACATCGCCGACCGAGAGGCCGTCAACGTAGACGTATCCCGCCTGGACCTTGCCCGAGATCTTCGCCTTGCCCTCTACCAGGTCGACGACCACACCGTCCTCGGCGATGACGATCCGGTCGTGCGGGACGCCGGTCAGGGCGCCCAACTCGGCGTTGGCGCGCAGGTGCCGCCATTCGCCGTGGACCGGCATCAGGTTCTTCGGCCGGCAGATGTTGTAGAAGTACAGGAGCTCGCCCGCGGACGCGTGGCCCGAGACATGCACCTTGGCGTTGCCCTTGTGGACGACGTTGGCGCCCCAGCGGGTCAGGCCGTTGATCACGCGGTAGACCGCGTTCTCGTTCCCGGGGATCAGCGAGGACGCGAGGATCACCGTGTCGCCGTTGACGATCCGGATCTGGTGGTCGCGGTTGGCCATGCGGGACAGGGCTGCCATCGGTTCGCCCTGGGAGCCCGTGCAGACCAGGACCACCTCGTGGTCCGGGAGGTCGTCGAGTGTCTTGACGTCGACGACCAGGCCCGGGGGGACCTTCAGATAGCCGAGGTCGCGCGCGATGCCCATGTTGCGGACCATCGAGCGGCCGACGAAGGCGACCCGGCGGCCGTACTCGTGGGCCGCGTCCAGGATCTGCTGGATGCGGTGGATGTGGCTGGCGAAGCTCGCCACGATGATCCGCTTGCGGGCGTTGCCGAAGACCTGCCGCAGGACGTTCGAGATGTCCTTCTCCGGCGGGACGAAGCCCGGGACCTCGGCGTTCGTGGAATCGGAGAGAAGGAGGTCGATGCCCTCCTCGCTCAACCGCGCGAACGCGTGCAGGTCCGTGAGACGGCCGTCCAGCGGGAGCTGGTCCATCTTGAAGTCGCCCGTGTGGACCACCATGCCGGCGGGCGTGCGAATGGCGACCGCCAGGGCGTCGGGGATGGAGTGGTTGACCGCGACGAACTCGCAGTCGAAGGGTCCGATGCGCTCGCGGTGTCCCTCCGCCACCTCGAGGGTGTAGGGGCGGATGCGGTGCTCCTGGAGCTTGGCCTCGATGAGCGCGAGGGTCAGCTTGGAGCCGATCAGGGGGATGTCCGGCTTCTCGCGGAGGAGGAACGGGACACCACCGATGTGGTCCTCGTGGCCATGTGTGAGGACGATGCCCTCGATGTCGTCGAGGCGGTCCCTGACGGACGAGAAGTCCGGCAGGATCAGGTCGATTCCGGGCTGCTCCTCCTCCGGGAAGAGCACACCGCAGTCGACGATCAGCAGGCGGCCGCCGTACTCGAAGACCGTCATGTTTCGGCCGATCTCACCGAGACCACCGAGTGGGGTGACCCGCAGGGCGCCTTCGAGAAGCGGCGGGGGCGGGGCCAGTTCAGGATGCGGATGACTCAAAAGACTCTCCTCACCACACACGCCACGTACCGGTGGGGCACATGGCGTGCGTGACGTTCGTGCGTGTAGCAGTTGTCGTTGTGGTGCGGGCACCGGTGGCCCGCGTATTCAGTTGTTGAGTCCGGTTGCGCGCCGGGCGCGCGAAGTCTGGTGCTAGAGCTGTACCCCGCCGGCGGCAAGATCGATCTTGAGCTGCTCGATCTCGTCGGTGGAAAGCTCCACCATGGGGGCGCGCAGGGGCCCGGCGGGCAGGCCCTGGAGGGCGAGCGCGGCCTTGGTCGTCATCACGCCCTGGGTGCGGAACATGCCGGTGTACACGGGGAGCAGCTTCTGATGGATCTCGGTTGCCTTCTGTACGTCGCCGGAGACGAACGCCTCGACCAGGGCGCGCAGGTCCGGGGTGACCACATGGCCGACGACCGAGACGAAGCCGACCGCGCCGACGGAGAGCAGCGGGAGGTTCAGCATGTCGTCGCCGGAGTACCAGGCGAGGCCCGAGCGGGCGATGGCCCAGCTGGCGCGGCCGAGGTCGCCCTTGGCGTCCTTGTTGGCGACGATCCGTGGGTGCTCGGCGAGCCGGACCAGGGTCTCGGTGCTGATTGGGACGCCGCTGCGGCCCGGGATGTCGTAGAGCATGACGGGCAGCTCTGCGGCATCGGCGACGGCCTTGAAGTGCCGGTACAGGCCCTCCTGCGGGGGCTTGTTGTAGTACGGCGTCACGATCAGGAGGCCGTGCGCGCCCACCTTCTCGGCGGCCCGCGCCAGCTCGATGCTGTGGTGGGTGTCGTTGGTGCCGACGCCGGCGACGACGTGGGCGCGGTCGCCGACCGCCTCCAGTACGGCTCGTACCAGGTCCGATTTCTCCGCGTCACTGGTGGTGGGGGACTCGCCGGTGGTGCCGTTGATGATCAGGCCGTCGTTGCCTGCGTCCACCAGGTGGGTGGCGAGCCGCTGTGCGCCGTCGAGGTCGAGTGCGCCGTCCGCCGTGAACGGCGTGACCATGGCGGTGAGGACCCGCCCGAAGGGGGTCTGCGGAGTGGAGGTCGGAGCCATGGGTAACACGCTACTCGTTGCTCAAGGTGGGGTCTGCCCTAGGGGGACGCGACAAGTGCTGACAAATGCGGAGCCCGGCACTGCCTGCTCGGGGGTTCAAGCAGTGCCGGGTCCGTTTGATCAGGCTAGATGAACTTCTCTAAATGCCGCAATACGGACACTTCGCCGGGAGGACCCGCACATCTGTGCTCCGCGGGGAAACAGGCGTCCGTTACGGCGCCACACGGCCGTTCGCATTGAAGGCGGCGTAGGTGAGCGGCATGAGCTTGGCCCATTCCGCCTCCATCTTCTCGCCGACCATCTCGATCTCCCGCTGCGGGAAGGACGGCACCTTCGCCTGCTCGTGCTGGGTGCGCAGACCGAGGAAGTGCATGAGCGAGCGGGCGTTGCAGGTGGCGTACATCGAGGAGAACAGGCCGACGGGGAGCACCGAGCGGGCGACCTCGCGGGCGACGCCCTGCGCGAGCATCTCCTGGTAGGCGCGGTACGCCTGGCGGTACGACTCCTCCATGGCGCTGCCGACGGACTCGTGCTGCTCGGGGGTGCCCTCGACGAAGACGTACTTGCCCGGGCGGCCCTGCTGGACGAGCTTGCGGTCGGGGCCGGGGACGTAGAAGACGGGCTGGAGCTCCCGGTAGCGGCCGGACTCCTCGTTGTACGACCAGCCCACGCGGTGCCGCATGAACTCGCGGAAGACGAGGATCGGGGCGTTGATGAAGAAGGTCATGGAGTTGTGCTCGAACGGGCTGCCGTGCCGGTCCCGCATCAGGTAGTTGATCAGGCCCTTGGAACGCTCCGGGTCCTTGGTCAGCTCTTCCAGGGACTGCTCTCCGACGGTCGACACCCTGGCGGCGAACAGCACGTCGGAGTCGGCCGCGCTGTGCTTGACCAGTTCGACAGTGACGTCGTCGCGCAGCTCGATCTTGAAATCGTCGTCGGGGGTGGGGGTCACGGTTCGGGGGGTCCTTCCCAGCTCGTCGTATGGCGACGCCACTCTACGACCCGCCAAACGGGACTTTCACTGTCGTGACCGAGTTAAGTCGGCGAAACCGGGCACCTTTTGCGGCAACCGCTCGTCTGTACAGACAGCAGCGATTCGTTCGATCCCCGAAGGGAGAAGTACCCCCATGCTGTTGCGTCGGCGCGAGCCCGTACCGTTCGCCTTTCTCGCCGAAGCCGACAGGTTCCGCAGCAATGTCACCCCTCCACCCCGCCAGAGGGCGTCCGCCGGTGAGATCGCCGGACGCTGGTTGACGGGACTCACCATCGTCGCCGGACTCGTCGGATCCCTGGTCCTCGGGATGCCGGCGCTGTCACAGGATCAGGCGCCCGTCCAGAACCAGCAGTCGCAGGCCTCCCAGGGGCGCTGACGCTCCCCCACTGCCCGAATGGCGTGGGAGGTACCCCCCTGGCCCCCCTGAGGTGGCCGACAGGGTTACCGGCGGATAGCCTCACCGGGCACAGCCCACCGCATGGATCGAGTGAGGACCCGCCGTGCCCCTGCCCTTCCTGACGGCCGACCGCGCATTCGAGACGACGGACGACGTCGCGCTGCCGTTCGACAACCGTGACCACTGGCGCCGGCCCTACCGGCCCGGTCCGTGGCGGGTGGGCGTAGCCGCGATCCTGCTGCTGCTCGCCTCGTACGTGCTGTTCGCGGCGGTGATCATCGCGCTGACGGACTCGCCGTCCGAGGCCGGTGTGGTGTTCGGCATCGCGGTCCTCGTCATCGTCGGTGCGCTACGGCTGCTGCGCATGGGTGTGTGGGTCAGCGCTCGCGGGGTGCGCCGAGTGGGCTTCCTCCTCACTCGTACGGTGTCCTGGGAGCGGGTCGTCGCCGTGCGGACGGCACAGCAGCCGGTGCGCTGGCTCGGACTGCCGCGCACGGTCCAGGGGCAGGCCCTGACCCTCGTACGGCAGGGCCAGGCACCGCAGGACGTGTCGCCGCTGCTGACCACGCACAACGCGGACTTCCTCGCGCGCGGCCAGGCGTTCGAGCGGGCCGCGGACGCGGTGGAGGCCTGGGCCGCGGAGTACGGGCGGGTATGAGCCCGACAGGGATGCATGGCGAAGGGGGCCGGTCCGCACCAGGACCGGCCCCCTTCGCCATGCCGGGGCTTCAGAGCTGCTGGACGGGCCTGCCGTCGTGCAGGGCTATCGCGCGCTGCATCGCCTTGCGCGCCCGGGGCGTGTCGCGGGCGTCGTGGTAGGCGACGGCGAGGCGGAACCAGCTGCGCCAGTCGTCGGGAGCCGCCTCCGTCTCGGCCTTGCGCTTGGCGAAGACCTCGTCGGCCGAGTCACGGTCGATCCGGCCGCCGGGCGTGCGCTGAAGCTCGTCGACGGGCAGGCCGCCCTCGGCGTCGAGCTCCGCGGCGAGAGCGTTGGCCCTGCGGACGAACTGGGTGCTCTTCCACAGGAACCACACGCCGATCACCGGCAGGATCAGCACCGCGCCGCCGAAGGTGACGGTGATGAGGGTGCCGGACTGGATCAGCATGACGCCTCGGCTGCCGACCAGGACGAAGTAGAAGACCAGGACGGCGGCCGTGACGGCGTAGGACAGCTTGGCGCGCATCAGCCCAGGTCCAGGAAGTTCTCCAGGCCGAAGGTCAGGCCCGGGGTCGTGACCACTCGGCGGGCGCCGAGCAGGATGCCCGGCATGAAGCTGCTGTGGTGGAGGGAGTCATGGCGGACCGTCAGGGTCTCGCCCTCCCCGCCGAGCAGGACCTCCTGGTGGGCGAGCAGACCGCGCAGGCGGACGGCGTGGACGGGGATCCCGTCGACGTCCGCGCCGCGCGCCCCGTCCAGGGCCGTCTCCGTGGCGTCCGGCGCCGGGGCCGTGCCCGCCGCGCGCCGGGCCTCGGCGATGAGCTGGGCCGTGCGTGTGGCGGTGCCGGACGGGGCGTCGACCTTCTTGGGGTGGTGGAGCTCGACGACCTCGACGGACTCGAAGTAGGGCGCGGCGATCTGCGCGAACTTCATCGTCAGGACGGCCCCGATGGAGAAGTTGGGCGCGATGAGGACGCCGGTCTGCGGGGAGGCGTCCAGCCAACCCCTCAGCCGCTCGAGGCGCTCGTCGGTCCAGCCCGTCGTACCGACGACGGCGTGGATGCCGTGGCCGACGCAGTACTCGAGGTTGGCCATCACCGAGGCCGGCGTGGTCAGTTCGACGGCGACCTGCGCGCCGGTCTCGGCCAGGGTCTGCAGTGTGTCGCCCCGGCCGAGGGCGGCCACCAGCTCCATGTCCTCGGCGGCCTCGACGGCCTTGACCGCCTCGGCGCCGATCCGGCCCTTGGCTCCGAGGACCGCCACGCGCAGCTTGCTCATCTTCTTGCTTCCTTAACCGATGCAACCGGGGTGGATTAGGCGACGGCCTCGTGCAGTCGGGCCGCCTGCTTGTCCTTCAGCGGGCCGATGACCGACAGCGACGGACGCTGTCCCAGGATCTCGCGGGCGACCGCACGCACGTCGTCCGGGGTGACCGACGCTATCCGGGCCAGCATGTCGTCGACGGACATCTGCTCGCCCCAGCACAGCTCGCTCTTGCCGATGCGGTTCATCAGCGCGCCGGTGTCCTCCAGGCCCAGGACCGTGGAGCCCCTCACCTGGCCGATGGCACGGCCGATCTCGTCGTCCGAGAGGCCGTGTTCGGCGACCTGGTCGAGTTCGTCGCGGCAGATCTTCAGCACGTCGTGGACCTGCGAGGGCCGGCACCCGGCGTACACACCGAACAGGCCGCAGTCGGCGAAGCCGGAGGTGTACGAGTAGACGCTGTACGCCAGTCCGCGCTTCTCCCTGACCTCCTGGAAGAGGCGCGAGGACATGCCTCCGCCGAGGGCGGTGTTGAGCACGCCGAGGGCCCAGCGGCGCTCGTCCGTGCGGGCCAGGCCGGGCATACCGAGGACGACGTGGGCCTGCTCGGTCTTGCGGCCGATCAGCTCGACGCGGCCCGCGGTGCGCAGGGCGCGCCTGCCGTCGCGCGGGGCGATGGGCATGGCGTCGGGGCTCTTCAGGGCGCCGGCCTTCTCGAAGGCTGCGCGCACCTGTCGTACGACCTTGTTGTGGTCGACGTTGCCGGCGGCCGCGACGACGAGATGGGTCGGGTCGTAGTGCTTCTTGTAGAAGCGGCGGATGCGGTCGGCGGTGAGGGCGTTGACGGTGTCCACCGTGCCGAGGACCGGGCGGCCGAGGGGGTTGTCGCCGAACATGGTGTGCGCGAACAGGTCGTGCACACAGTCGCCCGGGTCGTCCTCGGTCATGGCGATCTCTTCGAGGATCGCGCCCCGCTCGACGTTGACGTCCTCTTCGAGGATGAGCGAGCCCGTCAGCATGTCGCAGACGACGTCTATGGCCAGCGGCAGGTCGGCGTCGAGCACGCGCGCGTAGTAGCACGTGTACTCCTTCGCCGTGAAGGCGTTCATCTCGCCGCCGACCGCGTCGAGGGCGGAGGAGATGTCCAGCGCGCTACGACGAGTGGTGCCCTTGAAGAGGAGGTGCTCCAGGTAGTGCGTGGCGCCGTTCAGGGACGGTGTCTCGTCGCGGGAGCCGACGTGCGCCCAGATGCCGAAGGTCGCGGAGCGGACCGAGGGGAGGGTCTCGGTGACGATGCGCAGGCCACCGGGGAGGGTGGTCTTGCGGACGGTGCCGATGCCGTTCTCGCCCTTGATCAGGGTTTGGGTACGGGCGACGGCCCGCGCCTCCGAAGAGGTGCGGGCCGTCGCCGTGGAGCTGCTCGACGTCACTTGTCGGTGTCGTCCTTCTTGTCGTCCTCGGCGTCTTCGCCCTCGATCACGGGGATCAGGGAGAGCTTGCCGCGGGAGTCGATCTCGGCGATCTCGACCTGGACCTTGGCGCCCACACCGAGCACGTCCTCGACGTTCTCCACGCGCTTGCCGCCGGCGAGCTTGCGGATCTGCGAGATGTGCAGCAGACCGTCCTTGCCCGGGAGCAGCGACACGAACGCACCGAAGGTGGTCGTCTTGACGACCGTGCCCAGGTAGCGCTCGCCGACCTCCGGCATCGTCGGGTTGGCGATGCTGTTGATCGTGGTGCGGGCGGCCTCGGCGGAGGGACCGTCGACCGCACCGATGTAGATGGTGCCGTCGTCCTCGATCGTGATGTCCGCGCCGGTGTCCTCCTGGATCTGGTTGATCATCTTGCCCTTGGGGCCGATGACCTCGCCGATCTTGTCCACGGGGATCTTGACGGTGATGATCCGCGGGGCGTTGGGGGACATCTCGTCCGGCGTGTCGATCGCTTCCATCATCACGTCGAGGATGTGGAGGCGGGCGTCACGGGCCTGCTTGAGAGCGGCGGCCAGGACGGAGGCGGGGATGCCGTCCAGCTTGGTGTCGAGCTGGAGGGCGGTGACGAACTCCTTGGTGCCGGCGACCTTGAAGTCCATGTCACCGAAGGCGTCCTCCGCACCGAGGATGTCGGTGAGGGTGACGTAGTGGGTCTCGCCCTCGATGTCCTGGGAGATCAGGCCCATGGCGATACCGGCGACGGGGGCCTTCAGCGGCACACCGGCGTTCAGCAGCGACATGGTGGAGGCGCAGACCGAGCCCATGGACGTCGAGCCGTTGGAGCTCAGCGCCTCGGAGACCTGGCGGATCGCGTAGGGGAACTCCTCGCGGGTCGGCAGGACCGGGACCAGGGCGCGCTCGGCGAGGGCGCCGTGGCCGATCTCGCGTCGCTTCGGGGAGCCGACGCGGCCGGTCTCGCCGGTGGAGTACGGCGGGAAGTTGTAGTTGTGCATGTAGCGCTTGCGGGTCACCGGGGAGAGGGTGTCCAGCTGCTGCTCCATGCGGAGCATGTTGAGGGTGGTGACGCCCAGGATCTGGGTCTCGCCACGCTCGAACACCGCGGAGCCGTGCACACGCGGGATGGCCTCGACCTCGGCGGCGAGCGTACGGATGTCCGTCACGCCACGGCCGTCGATGCGCTTCTTCTCCTTGATCACGCGCTCGCGGACGAGCTGCTTGGTCAGGGAGCGGTACGCGGCGGAGATCTCCTTCTCGCGGCCCTCGAACTCCGGCAGGAGCTTCTCGGCGGCGAGCGCCTTGACGCGGTCCAGCTCGGCCTCGCGCTCCTGCTTGCCCGCGATGGTCAGCGCGGAGGCGAGCTCCGGGCGGACGGCGGCGGACAGCGCCTCCAGGATGTCGTCCTGGTAGTCGAGGAAGATCGGGAACTCGCCGGTGGGCTTGGCGGCCTTCGACGCGAGGTCGGCCTGGGCCTTGCAGAGCACCTTGATGAAGGGCTTCGCGGCGTCCAGACCGGCGGCGACGACCTCCTCGGTCGGAGCCTCGGCGCCGCCCTTGACCAGCTGGATGGTCTTCTCGGTGGCCTCGGCCTCGACCATCATGATCGCGACGTCGCCGTCCTCCAGGGTGCGGCCCGCGACGACCATGTCGAAGACCGCGTCCTCGAGCTCGGAGTGCGTCGGGAAGGCCACCCACTGGCCGTTGATCAGCGCGACGCGGACGCCGCCGATCGGGCCGGAGAAGGGCAGACCGGCCAGCTGCGTGGACGCGGAGGCAGCGTTGATCGCCACGACGTCGTACAGGTGGTCGGGGTTGAGCGCCATGATCGTGGCGACGACCTGGATCTCGTTGCGCAGGCCCTTCTTGAAGGACGGGCGCAGCGGGCGGTCGATCAGGCGGCAGGTGAGGATGGCGTCCTCGGAGGGGCGGCCCTCACGGCGGAAGAAGCTGCCGGGGATCTTGCCGGCGGCGTACATCCGCTCCTCGACGTCCACCGTCAGGGGGAAGAAGTCGAGCTGGTCCTTGGGGTTCTTGGAGGCGGTGGTGGCCGACAGCACCATGGTGTCGTCGTCCAGGTACGCCACGGCGGAGCCGGCGGCCTGCTTGGCCAGGCGGCCCGTCTCGAAGCGGATGGTGCGGGTGCCGAAGGAGCCGTTGTCGATGACGGCCTCGGCGTAGTGGGTCTCGTTCTCCACTAGCGTTTTCTCCGTTACTTTTCGTCTGCGTTGCGTCTTTTGTCCCGATCCGCCCGTGTGGCGGGGGGACGTGAGCGGAGAAGCGCTCCATCTGGTGCGGGCCGGTCTTCGATCGAAGCACCCGGGTTCGCAAGGCCCGGGGGCCACTACCGAGGACCGGCGGCGGCGAGGTGCACTTCTCCTCGTGATACTGCGTTGTGCTACCACACTACAAAGTGGGTGTGACACTGCGCACGTTTCCGCACGTACGTCGAGCACGTACGGCAAAGGGAGCGGTCCCCGATCGTTTCGGGAACCGCTCCCTTCACGGCGTCCTACTTGGCGCCCGCCGCACCGCGGCGGATGCCGAGGCGGTCGACCAGCGCACGGAAGCGCTGGATGTCCTTCTTCGCCAGGTACTGGAGAAGGCGGCGGCGCTGACCGACGAGGATCAGCAGACCACGACGGGAGTGGTGGTCGTGCTTGTGCGTCTTGAGGTGCTCGGTCAGGTCCGAGATACGGCGCGAGAGCATCGCGACCTGGACCTCGGGGGAGCCGGTGTCGCCCTCCTTGGTACCGAACTCGGTGATGATCTGCTTCTTCGTAGCGGCGTCGAGCGACACGCGTACTCCTCGTAGTCTCTTGGGTAGCCACCGAGTGCCCCTGGTCCACTTCTCAGGGGAGCTTCCGTAACTCGGGAGGCGGGGATCCGCTGGGCGCGGCCTCCAGAGCGGTGAGCTCCGGGGGTGCGTACACAAACGGCCGTCAGCCAGCGTATCAGCCCTACGGCAGTGCCCCGGCCCACGCCGGCGTCGTACACATGCCGCGGCGGCTGCCACCCGTGCGGGTGACAGCCGCCGTGAGGTGTGGGCGGGGCGTCAGCTGGTCATGCCGCGGGCCGCCGCGTACAGGTCGAGGACCGCGAGGCACAGCGGGACCAGGGAGAGGAGCACCGCGCCCTCGCTCAGGTCGAGCATCCGGCCCCAGAAGGGGGTCACGCCCTTGCGCGGCACGATCAGGGCGATGGCCACCAGGAGCGTGGCACCCAGGGCCACCGCGGCGGACAGCCAGACGGTGCGGATGTCCAGCGGGGCGCTGTTGTGGTCGTAGATGAGGTCCTTGATGATGTCGGCCGGCGGGTTCAGGGCGAGGCCGAGGACCAGCAGGCTGACGGTGATGATGCCGGAGATCATCAGGGTCACGACCTGGGACGTGTACAGGAAGAGCCGGGCCCGCATCAGCATGGCGAGGCCGGCCGCCAGCGAGAGCAGCTGGGCCCAGCCGCTGCTGGAGAAGCCGAGCACCACACCGGCGGAGGCGACGCCGGTGACCGCGGAGCCGCCGACGAGGCCGAGCAGCAGCTCGTGGCCGCGGCGGGCCTGGTCGGTGATGAGCTGGTAGTCGACCGGCTCCTGCTCCTGCTGGTCCTCGGCGCGTCCGCGCTTGGCGATCTGGTCGGGCGAGCGGAAGCCGATGGGCAGCCGGGAGAAGCGGGCGGACCAGCCGGGCAGGAAGCCGATGACGGCGACCATGACGACGGCGGTGACGGCGGCGGCCTCGCGCGGCTCGGCCTCGGAGACGATCGCGGCGAAGGTGGCGAGGACGCCGATGCCTGCGCCGAACGCGGCGGCGATGAAGGGCGCGTCCTTCTGGGGCAGCATCAGGACGAGCAGCACCGCGGCGACGAGGACGACGGCGAAGCCGACGAGGAGGTTCAGCCGTCCGGGGCCCTCGCCCGCGTCGAGGGCCATGATGCCGGAGCCGCCGACCATCAGGTGCGGCAGCGAGGCGAGGCCGAGGGCCACGGCCGCGTGGTGGTCGTCGTAGACCCGGGCGCGGACGGAGGCGAGCGCGACGAGGACGACACCGGCGACCCCGGCGATGACGCCCGGCAGTCCGTGCATGTCGTGGCGCAGCGGCTCCGAGAACCACAGGGCCAGCGCCATCATCGTCAGCAGCAGCGCGCCGGCGGTCAGGCCGACGACACGCATCATGCCGTCGTTCCAGCTGCGCCGGTCGGCCTCGACGACGGCGGCCACCGCGTCGACGACATCGTCGAAGACGGCGGGCGGCAGGGAGTCCGCGAACGGCCGCAGGAGCAGCAATTCGCCATCGCGTATCTGCTGTTCGGCGAGCGAGCGGCCGTCGTCGAGGACGGAGCCGTCCCTGCGTACGAGGTTGTACCCGGTGGGCGCGGCCTCTTCGGGTGTCTGTCCCGACAGCCGCAGGATCTCCGGGTAGACGTCAGAGAGCGGCACGTCCTCGGGAAGTGCCACATCGATCCGGCTGTTCGGTGCCGCCACCGTGACCCGGCAGAATCCGGTTGCTGAAACCGTACTCACCTGACGGTTCCCCCTAGTCCAGTACTCGGTGATTCGTCGCGGTTTGCCAGGGCGATTCCCGCTCCGCGCTTCGTTTGGAGCGTCACCCTACCGTCCTCTTGCGGCTTCTCCCCATCCCCTCCCGGGTCAAGGGGCCCGCAGAACAGTAGGATCAACGCCCGGCTCATGTGTTGGCAAAGCCCCATGAGTTGACGAACATACGGGGGCCGTCACGACGGGGGCGGTTCGACATTGCGATTGCGTGAAGGACTGGTGGATCGGTGAGCGTCGTCATCGTCAAGCGCCCGCCGCGGGTGTTCCCGCCGGAGGTGCCGAGTGAGGAGGTCAAGCTCGAGTCCCCTCCCGAACTCCCTCGTACCGAGGACGACAGCCTCCTGATGAACCTGCTGCCCATGCTGGGCATGGGTTCGTCGGCGGCGTTCTTCTTCATGCCCGGCGCCCAGGGCTTCATGAAGATCATGGGCGGACTCATGATGGTGTCCACGGTCGCCATGCTGGTCGCCCAGATCGTGCGGTCCCGCAAGGGACCCTCCGGTCAGATGGCCGAGGCCCGGCGCGACTACCTCAAGTACCTGGCGCAGAAGCGCCGTGAGGTGCGGCGCACGGTGCACAAGCAGCGCGACGCCCAGTACTACCTGCACCCGGCGCCGGAGCAGCTGTGGGCGCTGGTCGCCGAGGGGTCGCGGCTGTGGGAACGGCGGGCCATGGACCCGGACTTCGTCCAGGTCCGGATCGGCCTGGGCCCGCAGCAGTTGGCGACGCCGCTGGTCGCGCCCGACACCGCGCCGGTGGACGAGCTGGAGCCGCTGACCGCGCACGCGATGCAGCAGTTCATCGCGAGCTACGGCACGCTCGGTGAACTCCCGCTGGCCATCGGGCTGCGCTCCTTCTACCACGTGACGATCTCCGGGGACGCGGAGACGGTCTACGGCCAGACCCGGTCGGTCATCGGTCAGCTGGCCTCGCTGCACTCGCCCGAGGACGTGGTGATCGCGGTCGTGGCCTCGCCGGGTGCGGCGGTGGACTGGGAGTGGACCAAGTGGCTGCCGCACATGCAGCACAAGGAGTCCGACGGCGCCGGCAGCCGCCGTCTGCTCTGCTACGACCTCGGCGAGCTGGAGGAGATGATCGCCCACCAGCTGGAGGGCCGCCCCCGCTGGAGCCGGGACGGCTCGCCGGTGCTCGACCAGCCGCACGTGGTCGTCGTACTCGACGGCGGCGGTGTCCCCGCCGACTCGGTCCTCGCCTCGGCGGAGGGCCTGCAGGGCGTGACCATCGTCGAGGTGGTGCCCGGCGAACTCGACGAGGCGCGTGGCTCGCTGTCGGTGCGGGTGTGGCCCGACGGCATGGAGCTGGAGGCGGGCACGGGTGTCTTCACCGGTGTCCCCGACGTGCTGTCGCAGGCGCAGGCGGAGTCGCTGGGACGCCAGTTGGCGCCCCTGCGGCTCGGTGCCGCCGATGCGGACGAACCGCTGCTGGCGAACCTGGACTTCACCGACCTGATGCAGATCGGTGACGCGGCGAGCGTGGACGTCTCGCGCACCTGGCGGCCGCGCACCCTGCACGAGCGGCTGCGCGTGCCGATCGGTCTCGGCGAGAGCGGTGAACCGGTCATGCTGGACCTCAAGGAGGCCTCGCAGGAGGGCATGGGCCCGCACGGCCTGTGCGTCGGCGCCACCGGTTCCGGCAAGTCGGAGCTGCTGCGCACGCTGGTCCTCGGCCTCGCGGTGACGCACTCGTCCGAGACGCTCAACTTCGTCCTCGCGGACTTCAAGGGTGGTGCCACCTTCACCGGCATGGGCAACATGCCGCACGTCTCCGCGGTCATCACCAACCTGGCCGACGAGCTCACGCTCGTGGACCGGATGCGCGACTCCATCACCGGTGAGCTGACCCGCCGCCAGGAACTTCTGCGGCAGGCCGGCAACTACGCCAACATCACCGACTACGAGAAGGCGCGCGCCGCCGGTGCCGCGCTCGACCCGCTGCCCTCGCTCGTCCTGATCATCGACGAGTTCAGCGAACTGCTCGCCGCCAAGCCCGACTTCATCGAGATGTTCATCCAGATCGGTCGTATCGGCCGTTCACTGGGTGTGCACATGCTGCTCGCCTCGCAGCGCCTCGAGGAGGGCAAGCTGCGGGGGCTGGACACCTTCCTGTCGTACCGCATCGGTCTGCGCACCTTCTCCGCGGCCGAGTCCCGTACGGCGATCGGTGTGCCCGACGCCTACCACCTGCCGAACGTCCCCGGTGCGGGCATCCTCAAGTACGACACCGAGACGATGGTGCAGTTCAAGGCCGCCTACGTGTCGGGGACCTACCGGCCGAACGGGCCGACGGTCCAGGGCGGCGGCCGGATCGACCGCTCCCCCGTGCTGTTCACCGCCGCTCCGGTGCCGGTGCGGATCCTCGCCGAGCCGGAGCCGGAGACCCGGAGCAACCAGGTCGACGACGCGCTGGCCGACACCGTCCTCGATGTCATCGTCAGCCGCCTGGACGGTCAGGGTCCGCCCGCCCACCAGGTGTGGCTGCCGCCGCTGGACGAGCCGTTCAGCCTCGACCAGGTGCTGCCGGCCCTCAACATCAGCGCTGAGCGCGGTCTGCACGCCGAGGGCTACCACGCCCAGAGCAAGCTGATCGTCCCGGTCGGCCTGGTCGACAAGCCCTTCGAGCAGCGCCGTGACGTGATGTACGCGGACCTGTCGGGGTCCGCCGGTCACGCGCTGATCGTGGGCGGTCCGCAGTCCGGCAAGTCGACGCTCGTGCGCACGATGGTCACGTCGTTCGCGCTCACCCACACCCCGGCCGAAGTGCAGTTCTACGCCCTCGACTTCGGTGGCGGCGGCATGCTCGCGCTGGAGAACCTGGCCCACATGGGCGGCGCGGCCTCGCGACTGGACCAGGAGAAGGTCCGCCGTACGGTCGCGGAGGTGCACGGCATCCTGGGCGCCCGTGAGGAGTTCTTCCGCTCCAAGAGCATCGACTCCATGAACACCTTCCGCTCCCGCCGGGCCCAGGGGCACTACCCCGACCAGCAGTGGGGTGACGTCTTCCTGATCATCGACGGCTGGGCGACGTTCAAGAACGACTACGAGATGCTCGACCCGGTCATCGCGGACATCGCTCAGCGTGGTCTCGGTTTCGGCATCCACCTGATCATCACCGCGACCCGCTACACGGAGATGCGGCCGGCACTGCGCGACCAGATCCTCAGCCGTCTCGAACTGCGCCTCGGTGACGCGATGGAGTCGGAGTTCGACCGCAAGCGCGCCGAGAACGTGCCGATGGGCAAGCCCGGCCGCGGTCTGTCCCCGGACAAGCTGGACTACCTGGCCGCCACCCCCCGGATCGACGGGTCGACGCAGGTGGAGGACCTCGCCGACGGCATGGCGAACCTCGTGCAGAGTGTCAACAACGCCTGGCAGGGCCCGGCGGCCCCGAAGGTGCGGATGCTGCCGACGATGCTGCACGCGTCCGAGCTGCCCGGCGGCGGGGACTTCGGCAGCCGCGGTATCGCGGTCGGCGTCGACGAGCTCACCCTCTCGCCGGTCTTCGTGGACTTCGAGACGGACCCGCTGTTCGTCGTCTACGGCGAGAGCGAGTCCGGCAAGTCCTCGCTGCTGCGGTTCATGGCCAAGCAGATCTCCGAGCGGTACGCCCCCAACAAGGCGCTGTTCGTGGTCTCGGACTTCCGGCGCGCGCTGCTCGGCCAGATGCCCGAGAGCCACATGTACAAGTACTGCGCCTCGGGTCCGCAGCTCCAGGAGGTCATGGAGTCGCTGGCCGGCTCGATGAGCCGCCGGATGCCCGGCCCGGACGTGACGCCGGACCAGCTGCGCAACCGCTCCTGGTACAACGAGCCCGACGCGTTCATCTTCATCGACGACTACGACCTCGTCGCCACGTCGATGGGCAACCCGATGTCGGTACTCCTCGAGTACCTGCCGTTCGCGCGTGACCTGGGCCTGCGCATCATCCTGGCCCGCTCCACCTCCGGTGCCTCGCGGTCCTCCTTCGAGCCGGTCCTCACCCGGATCAAGGAACTCGGCGCGCAGGGCATCGTGCTGTCCGGTGACCCGTCGGAGGGCCCGGTGTTCAACAACATCAAGGCCACTCCGCAGCCGCAGGGCCGTGGCCAGTTCATCTCGCGCCGGTCGAGCGGCCAGCTCGTCCAGACGGGATACCTGCCGGAGAGCTGACCGTGTTCGGTGGAGGGGCGGCCGTGTCTGCGGGCCGCCCCTCTTTGCTGTGGATGCGGGAAGTGTCGGCGGAGGGCATCGGCACCAAGGAGCTAGGTGACGCCCGTGCCGAGTTTCACGAGCACTGGCGGTACGGCTCCGAGCAGATCGAGGAGCTGACAGGGAAGTTCGCGGACAGCGTGGGCGAGTCGCTCCTCGAACTGGTCCCTCATGAGCAGCAGGCCGGCTTCCTGGAGCAGCTCGCCCAGGCCAGGGCCCTCACTTCGGAGATGCAGCGGGAAGGCGTGGTGAGCTTCGCCATCGGCGCCCACGAGGGGGACGACGGCGCCCTGCTGGAGTCGGTCGTCATGCTCGCCCGTCGCGAGATCCCCTGGACCCCGCCGAAGCTGGCGGCGGCGCAGGCGGCGACCGCGCGCAAGAACGCGCTGCCGATCGCCGTGGTGGACCTGCCCTGCGGGCCCGGTGCTTTCACCGAGTCACTGGTGGAGCTGCCGGAGCAGGCCGACTCCCGGCAGCGTTCCCTGTACGAGGTGACCGCGTATCTGCCCTTCCCGGATGGGCGGAACCTCGGGGTCCTCACGCTGACGACGACGGCCGTCGACGCTCGCGAGAACTACCGTGACATCCACCGCGCCATGGCGGAGATGGTGAGCTTCGACAACCCGCTCCCTGAGGAGTTCAAGGCCCAGATTCCCGAGTCCGAGATCGAGGCGTCCGTGCGCGCGGTCTTCGGCTGACCTCGATGGAGCGAAACGCAGTGGACGTTCCCCTGACGAAGACGGCTTACGAGGACCCGGCCACCCGGCGGGCCTGGCGCCGCACGGCCGCGCTCCGGTTCAGTGCCTTCGTGCTCTCTCTCGGGTCCTTCGTGGCCTGGTTGTACGCGGTGCTCCTGACACCGGTGTGGACTCTCTGGGTCCTCTTCCCGGCCCTGTTCGTGCTGATCTACCTGGCCATGCTGAACACGGCGAGGGTCCTGGGCATCCGGTCACTGCGCCGGGTTCTGCGGGTCTATCCCTGGCAGTCGGTCCCCGGGGCCGCCTCGATCGCGAAGAACGGCACCACCCGGTTCTCCTTCGCGGATCCCGAGCGCCCGGACAAGACCGTCTCCCTCGGTTACGGCAGCTTCCTGGGCAGCGGATACACCTTCTGGGTCCGAAAGGTCAGGTCCGGCGAGGTGGGCGAGGTCTGGTTCGCGGGCGACCCCCGCTTCCTGGGCGTCGTCGCCGTACCGGGCCCGCGCCGGCTGTTCGGAGTCGCTCAGCGTACGGCGGTGGACGACCGGATGTCGGCCCGCAAACGCGGCGTCAGCCCCGAGGCGCGGGAGCGGGCCAAGGCGGCGGGGGCGCGGGTCGGTTGAGGGGCTGAGTGCGGGTACGGCGGTGGCGGCGCCCGGGGAGGGTGCCGCCACCGCCGTATGCGTGCTGCCTGTCAGAGCCGTGTGTCCAGGAGCTTGCGCAAGGGTGGCGAGAGCTCGTGCACGGGTGCTCCCGCGGCCTGGGACCTGGTCAGCTCGTCGAGGTAACGGAGGGCCTCGCCGGACAGTTCCCTCTGGCGTCTGCCGAGGCGGTGTCCGGCCAGCCAGGTCCAGATACCGAGGGGGATGAGCAGTACGGCCGCGTACGCCGCGGGCAGGTCCTTGACCACGGCGTAGCCCACCCCGACGGCTCCGGCGACGACGAGGATCCAGCCCGCCTCGTCGTGCCAGCCGCCCTGGTCGGCGATCCGCTCGTACTCCTCGACCTCGGCCGGCTTGGGCGGCGGGGCCACCGGGGTGGCTCGTACGCCGGTGGCCGGCGCCCCGGCCGGTGTGGCGTACGACGGCAGCGGGGCCACCTCGAGTTGACCACCGCCGCGGCCCGTCAGCCACGCGGGCACGTAGGTCACGGGGGCGCCGTGCGCGCGCGCCGCCGCGAGCACGTGCCGGTATCCCTCCAGGAAGGGGTGCCGGAGCTTGCGCCTGCCCTGGAGGTTGACCTGGACGAAGGCGGCGAGCGCCAGGACCAGGAGAGCCGCCGGAGGTGCGGCTGCCACCGCCATGTTGTCCGGCTTGCCGGCCGCGGCCCATACCAGCCAGACGATTCCGACGGCGGTGGCCAGGGATCCGGACCAGACCAGTCCTCCGCGCCCGAGCCGTCGTAGGGCGGCCACGTGTTCGGAGAGGGTCTTTCTGACCGCCCCGTCGTCGAAGTAGTCGTAGCCGTACGTGCTGCCGATCTGCCGTACGGCATCGGCGAGTCGCGGGTCCGCGGACAGTGAGTGCGCGCCGACCGGCAGGAGATCACTGGTGGTTTTGTCCATGATGCGGCCGCCTCCTCGGGCCGGCCTATCCGAAGGCGGAGTCGACCGGCCCCCGCACGACACGTGTGCAGGGGGCGATCACCTCGATGACGAGTCGTTGGCGGCCGGAGATCAGCGTGATGTTGACGCGGTGTCCCGAGTCGCCGTCCGCGGCCAGGGACACGCTCTGGCCCTGTGTGCCCGACAACTTGAACCAGCCCTGCCCCTGGAAGGTCTCTTCGAGCCGTCCGACGGCGACCGCGAGCTCCGCGTCTTCGACACCGTCGATCTGCCAGTGGTGGCGTGCCGTGCACACCGACCTCAGCCCCTTGGACCAGCAATCGACACACGTGACCGCGGACACCGCGTTGCCCTCGTCCATCCGCCCGCGCACGCCGAGGGCGTCCAGGACCCGGCTGGAGTGGGCATAGAGCTCTTGGACGACGGCCGGATCGGGAGCCACGTCCGGGACCGGCTGAGCGTGCGAGAGCGCGGAGGCCATCTCGGCCTCCTCCTCCGTGGCCCAGTCCAGCGTCCGGACGATCGTCGCGAAGAGTTCGGAGTAGAGGTCCCAGTCCTCCATGGAAGGCGTGGAGAGCTCGAACACCAGCATGTCGGCGTCGTTGGGCAGGGGGATGTAGACCTGGATCTGGCCGCGGGGCACTTCCAGCGGCTCGCCGGTCGGGGACGCCTCGGCGGTGATCGTGAACGGCGCGCCGCCGATCCTCACGACGGCCTGGCTGTCCCCCTTGCCCGACGGCAGGGTGCTGATCTGGACGTCGTCGTCGGGGTAGGCCCGGCGAAGCGCGGAGTAGGCCTCCGACAGGGCCTCGCCGGCCGTGATCTTCTCCAGCGACATACGGTAGACCGCGACGGTGGCGGTGCTCCGGCGCCCGTCCATGTCCATGAGGCAGAAGCCAGCGTACTCGGCGCCCGCTTCCGCCAGTTGGGCGGTGATCTGGAAGTAGAGGGCGAACATCGTGATCTGGTCGTCCTCGCTGCCCTCCGCGAGGATCGTCCTGACCAGTTCGCCGAGCCGTTCGCCGACCTCGTCGGCGTCCTCAGCGTCCACGGGAAGCTCGTGGAAGAACGGCGGCATGATCCAGCCGACGTGGAGGTCGCCGCGCCGGCCCTCGGGGTCTGCCGTGACGGTGGTGACTTCGGTCATCTCGCTCAGGCCGCCAGGGTCTGGAGGAACTTGTCACCCGTGGCGGGGTACGGCATCGTCCGGACCGGAGCGGGCTGGCTCGGGTTCGCCGGGGTCGGGTGAGTCGACACCGCGGGCTGGCTGCCACCGTCGTCGCCGCCGAAGATGAGCTTTCCGGTGCCGAAGAGGGCGCTGCCCGCCTTCGTGGGAAGCGAGATCTTCCAGACCTCCGACTCGGGCAGGGCCTTGCCGAGCGGACCCAGGATCCGCTTGTTGATCTGCGTCGACATGACACCGTTCTTGATGCCCTGCATCAGGCCCTTGCCGCCCTGGGTGAGGCCGGCGGCGAGCTTGGCGCCCTTCGCTCCTGCCTTGATGCCGGTGAACAGGCCCTTGGCCGCGCCGATGCCGGGAAGCATGCCGAACGCGTCCATACCGATCTTGAAGGGCGAGGCGCCGCCCATCCAGTGGCCGGCCATGGCAGCCCCGGAGAAGGCGATGGCGCCCGCGCCCAGGATCGCGGAAGCGACCTGGCCACCGACCGGAATGACGTTGACGACGATCGCGGCTGCGGCCAGCGCGCTGGAGATGGTGGAGAACAGGTCCGCGTTGTCGATCAGGAAGTTCTTGAAGCCGTCCCAGGCGCCCTTCAGGCCATCCGTGATCTTGTCCCAGATGCTGATGTCCGGCGGCCGGTTGTTCGCGGCCTCGCGGATGGCCTTCTCGGCCTTCGCGGCCTGTTCTTCCCAGTACTTGCGCAGCGCCTCGCCGTTCTCGATGAGAAGCTTGAGGTCGGTCGCGGCGTCCTGGGCGGCTCGCGAGGCGGAGTCTGCCTCCTCGGAGAGCGCCTTCGCCTGGTGCTCGGTGAGCTGCTGGAACTGTGCGCCCTCGATCTTGACATTGACCTTGTCGACGTCGGCGTTCTTCTGGTCGAGCCGCTTGCGGGCCTCGACCGCGCGCTCCTCGAGGTTCTTGGCCTGGCGCTGCATGGTCTCGAGTTCGTCGTGCCAGCCCTTGAGCGCCCTGGAGCAGGCGTTCATCGACTCGTGGCCCTGCTGAAGGTACTTGGGCAGTTCGCCGACCTTCTCCTGGAACTTCTTGGCCGCCTCGCCGTCCCAGACGCCGTCCGTCTTGCCGACGCCCACCAGCATCTCGCGCATCTCGTCGAGCTCGTCACCGACCGTCTTCACGTCGTACGCCAGTGACTCGATCGTGTGCAGGTCGCCCTTGGCCGGGTTGAACGTCAGTCCGGGCCAGTTGGGGTCGTCGAACATTCCCATCGTCTTCTCCCCGTTGTGTGCGTGTGCGAGTTGTCGGACCGGCGGTAGCCGGTACTACTTCTGGCTGAAGCCCTTCTGCAGCTCCTTGTCGGTCGACTCGTACGACTCGAGCGTCTTCTTGAGCCCCTCGTGCAGCTGCTTGGCACCGTCGGCGATCCGCTTGATGCCGTCGCCCCAGTCGTCCTGGAAGTCGTCGCAGGCATTGTCGAGACCATCCGTGCCAAGTCCCTTGGGACCCACCTTGTTGAGCCGCTCCTGGGCGCCGCGCATACGGTCGTCCACTTGGTCCAGCCGGTTGATCAGGGTCTTCATGCGATCGACATCGATCTGGAAGTCAGCCATCCCCGTGTCTCCCCGTAGTCGTGATCCAGTCACCGGCGCACAGATTATCGGAGGGGCAATCTCTGGGGTACCTGAGGATGTTCGCGGTCGCCAACATGTGACGGTCGCGCTCAGACGCCGTCCCACACGTGCAGCACGGCCTGCGCGTACGCCAATCGCCTGTCCAGCCGGGCCGACACGATGTGGAAGATACCGCCGCCCCGATAGTCGACGACGACGTCGGCATCACCCGACGGGCGCCACAGCGCGCGGCTCGGAAGGCCGAGGTCCCAGGCCGACTCCTTCTTCGCCTCGTCCTTGTCGCCGAACAACAGCGGCACCAGCCCCTGGAGCGCCCCAAGCGCCCAGATGACGAGGTAGACCGGGGAGAAGACGGTGAAGAGCGCCCACCCGACCGGGGTTCCGCGCTTGGCGGTGAGAGGCTCGCCGCCGGTAACCGCCTGCACGGTCCAGCGCGGGCGGCGCGGCCATGGCAGGGCCCGTCCGTCCAGACGCGTGATCCGGCCGATCGGTGCGCCGTCCCCGCCGTACACCTCGTACGCACCCGAGCCGACGGACCGGACCGAGCACAAGGGTTCGGCGTCCGGGCCGCTCACGGTGAACGGGGGCCGCGCATGGCGCCCGCCGTTCGGGGCGTCCTGGGGCACGTTGACGTAAGCGACGGGATTGCCCTTCGTTCCCTCGCCCGCCGACCGGATGGCGACGGTCTGTTCCCCGGCCTTGACCCGGGCGTACGCCCGCAGTCTCTTGCTCTCGATCTCGATCCTGGTCTCGGCCGCGGGATGCGGATAAGACGCCGGAACGGGGGGCCGGCCGTACGGTCCCGGGGCCTGCGGCCGCCCCGGCTGCTGCCCCTGCGAGGCCCATTCCTGGCTGCTGTGGTCCATGGCCGCCCAAACTGTCGATGCCGTTGACGATGACGAGCGTCAGAATCTCAAAGGTCGGTCGGCCGCGTCGCGGGGTGGTCGGCGTCAGCCGATTCAACGACGACTTGTTCACGTGAACTTCACAGGATTTCCCCTGGAAGGTTTCCCCGTGGAGGGGTCGCCAGCGGCTGTCGAGCCACGGCAGGACCCCGCGCAAGACCGGTCCGCCGGCAGCGCATACCTCCCTGCTCAGCACGCCCCGTCCGACACGGCGGGCGCTCAGCCAGGTCCCACCGGTCTGCTGCCCAAGCCCTTGGTCGTGGTCAGGAGCGAGCAGTGCGCGGCTGCTTCCACCACGGCAAGTTCCAGTTTCCCGTCCGTGAGATGTCGCCGGAGTCCGGGAAAGGCGTCCGTCTTCTCGACCTTGAGGGTCACCCACGCAACTCGTTCCAAAGCGAGCATCCCGGCCGCACCCGCCTCCAGCCGAGCAACCGGTCCATGGAACCAGCCGGGCGCGGACGCATTGAGATCGCCGACCACCCGCATGGGCTGTCTGGCCATGGTCTCGGGACTGTGACGAGAAGAGCTGCACGACGGAGGCCCCATCCGCCCAGAACCGCTCACGCGGCTCGCGCCCGTTTCATGGCGCTCAGCCCTCGGCGGGTGCAACTACCCAGCAGCGTTGAAGCGGGCCTGCCACAAGTCGCGGAGCAGCGCGATCTCAGCCATGTGGTGGATGAGTTCGAGGTTGGACCCCCACAGCACGGAGATGTACGGCTCGTCGGGCGCGGAGCCGTAGGGGTACTGGGAGAAGCCGATCGTGTCGAGCTGTTCCTCGGTGACCCGGCCGACGGCTTCGCGCCAGCGGTCGAGCAGGGACCAGAAGCGTTCCTGGGCCAGGGCCGCGGAGGGGGTGAAGTCGACCAACTGGTGGGGATCCGTGCGGCGTTCGCCGAAGGTCCACTCCCACTCGCCGGCGAAACAGGAGTGCAGATGCCCCAGTCGCCAAGCGATGGTCGTGACCGGCATGATGTCGGGTTCCACCGGGCCGGTGTGGGCGAGGACCTCCTCGACCCGTTCGACGCTCACGCTCCAGTCCTCGGCGATCTTGGCGACGCTCATGCCGTCGGCGGCCTGGCGGGCGACCTCGGCGTACTCGCCCGAGGGGATGTCCGGGGCGCCCTTGTCGAGGACCCACTCGCCGGGACCGTACGCCCGGGGCGTCACCGCCTCGCTCCGGCGCCGGATCGACCAGCAGTCGGGGACCGGCTCCCACAGGTACTCCTCGTCGCCGAGCCCCTCGAGCCGTACCTGCGCCCGCTCCCTGACGCAGTCGAACTGGTCCAGCAGTACGCCCAGTCGGTCGGTGCGTACGCGGTCGTTCTCCATGCCCGGCTCCCCCTCACGGTCGCGTGCGTCGCCACGCTCACGCGGAGGCTAACGGCCGGCCCGCTCGGAGCGCGACGGATTTCCGCGCCCGGAGGCCGCCCGTCCGGAAGGTCTGCGCCAACTGAGCTCCAGATCAAGACATGTGAACGAGGGTCAACTTGTTCCATGATTCGATCAAAGTTACGTTCTCCCGAGTAACTTTCGAACGGGGGTTCTCGTGGGTGTTGTCCTGCCGAGCGAGCTGGATGCGGCCCTGGACCTGATAGGCATCAGCTGGCCCAACGTCGACGAGGACGACTACCGCGACATGGCCCAGGCCATGCGGGAGTTCGCCGACGACATCGACCACGGAGCCGCCGACGCCCATGCGGCGATCTCCGATCTGATCGGGACGAATGAGGGCCTGGCGATCCAGGCGCTGGAGAAGCACTGGGACATCGTCAAGGGCACGCACCTGACCAACCTCGCCGAGGCGGGACGGCTCGCGGCCACCGCCCTGGACGGGGTGGCCGTACTGATCGAGGGCGCCAAGCTGGCGGCCATCGTGCAACTGGGCATCCTGGCGGCCGAGATCGCGGCCGCGATCGCCGCCGCCCCCGTCACCCTGGGCCTGTCGACGCTGGGTGGCATCGCGGGGACCCAGGCCACCCGGATCGCGGTCAAGCGCATCTTCGAGGAGGTGTGCGAAGAGGTCGTCTCACGGGTGATGGACGTCGCGATGGGGCCGGTCTACCAGGCGCTCGGCAACATGGCCGGAGACCTGGTGGTCCAGATCGGCGGCAACGCCCTGGGCACCCAGCACGGTGTCGACCTCGGCCAGACCGCGAAGGCGGGCCAGGAGGGCTTCGGCGAGGGCGTCGACGCCGCGAAGTCGGGCGGAATGCAGCTGGCCAGTGCGGGCGGGAGCTCGGGCGGGTCGATGCAGCTGGCCGGCGCGGACGGCGGCGGAGGGCCCAGCGGCTCGGGCGGCGGAGGCGGCGGTCAGTTCAGCATGGACCTGGAGTCCTACGACCGGGCCGGCACGCAGCTCAAGGGCGCGGGCGGCAAGATCCGCGACGGGGCCGGCAGCAAGCTCTCCCGCGCCAAGTCCACGCACGGCCGCACCAAGGGCAAGGACGCGATCGCCGACGCCGCCAACGCCATGCTGGACCAGGTCATGGACGGCATCGAGAAGGGCGTCAAGCGGTCGGCCTCGCACCTCGACGAGAACATGACCGGCGGCCTGAAGCAGATGGCCAAGCGTCACCGGGACAACGACGACGAGACCGCCCTGTCCCTCAGGCAGCTCCAAAAGAGCAATGACGGCAAGACGCCCATGTACCTCATGGGCGACGACGGAACGCTCAGGCGGCTGAGGACGGACGGCGGGACCGACAAGCTGAGCCAGGAGGACCGCGACCGCATCGGTCTGAAGCTCGACGGCGACAATGCCGGACGACCGCTGCCGGGCGAAGCGAACCTCAAACTCCAGGGCAAGGAGAGGCCGCGTCCTCTCAGCAATTCGACACAGGTGGAACTCGGGAGCACGCCGCTGTCCCAGGCCGTCCAACTGGCCCGCCACTCGGACAAGAGTTACGGCAATCACAAGCAGGTGAACGGGCAGGACAAGTTCGAGAGCAACAACTACGCCGCGGCGCGCTTCAACAGCAACAAACAGGACGACGGCGACTTCATCCTGGTCGCGCGCAGTTCGGGATTCCGTCACTCCGAGCGCATGATCGGCTTCCCGGTTCTACGGGACGGGGCGGGCGGCCGTATGACCGAGCTGTATACGGAACGAGCCCCCTGTTCGTCCGCACCGAACTGCAGCGCGTGGATGCGGGAAAGACTTTCACATGTCGATGTCACCCACAGCATCGATTACGGAAACACAAAAGAATCCAGAGCGCAGGGCAACGCGGAAATGATGGATTATCTGGACCGCCTCAAGGCGAACCGGAACAAATAGCGTACGTGCTAACATCGGGCACTCCTCTCATTCGCAAGGCAGGCAGGTCACTGGATGACACCCCCCATCGACCGGGAAACCCTGGAGTCCGAGTTCGGCCCGGAAGAGCTCACCACGTATTCGGCGGTGGTGGTGGCGAACATCCAGCACGAACCGAGCGCGCGCTTCCTTCGTGACGTCGGCATTCCGGCCCGCCCGAATCCCTGGTTCGACCTGGTGGACGGGACTCCGGAGCAGGTGAGGGCGCTCGGCGACTGCTACGACGACCTCCGCGAGCGGTGGACCAACCTGCCCGAAGGGGCCGAGGGCTGGCTTCTCCTCGGCATGGTCCCGTACGACGACATCGCTCTGGACGGAGTCACCGGAACCGTTTACTGCCTCCCCGGTGACGAGTCCGAGATCTATCCGCTGAACAAGGATATCAATTCCTTCGCCCATTTCCTGTACCTGCTGGAGAAAGAGCGTCCCCATTACGACTTCGAGTCGGAACAGGAGTCGCTCGACCCAGAGGGGGCGGCGGGGCGGCTCTCCGAGCAGATGAGGGAAATCGACCCGGCCGCGCTGGAAGTGGGCCATTCCCGGTGGCACGACATCCTCGAATATGTCGCCGAACCCGAGGCGAGGTAGGGCGATGAACGACAGCGATATTCGGCAATTCGGGAGCGGCGCGGTCACCGACCCGGCCGGCACCCCCGAGAGCGTCCGGCGGCTCGCGCACATCGCCGTCCCCCTGGCGGTCGGACCGTACTTCGCGACGGCCGAGTCCGACCCGGTCCCGCTTCAGGAGTTCGCTCAGTCCGTCGGCCGTACGGTAGTGCGGGACGAGTGCCGGCAGTGGGCGCGGCTCGGGTCCGACCGCGGGTTCGAGCTCTGCGCCGACCACGAGGGCGTCGTCCGTGCCGTACTCCTCGACTGGGCCGAGGAGTCGAGGTTCGTGAACGCGACTCCCCAGGCGTTCGCCCAGTCGCTCGCCGCGCTCGACCAGGGCCTCGCCGCGATCCTTGGCACCGACGTGCCGCAGGAGGCGTCCGCCGCGTACGCGGAGCTGGAGCAGCGGCTGCGGGCCCTCGATCCCCGGGCGTTCGAGGGCCGCGAGCACTGGTGGCCTCTCGTCCTCGACGACATCCGGGACACCGCGAGCGCAGAATGGTTCACCGCCTTCGAGATCGTGAACGACCGGGGTGAGAAGCAGATCGTCACGCAGGCCGGCGACATCGCTGTCCACCCGGAGGAGCGGTTGTGGGCCCGGCTGCGGGCCGCGGGCGTCGAGCCCGAGCAAGTGCTGCGGATCCACACCGAGTTGGAGGCCTGCTTCATGCCGGGGCACTACTGCTCGTTGTGGCTCGGGCAGGTCTTCCCCGAGGCACAGCTGACCCACAACTTCCCCTACGGGGAGACGGCGGAGTCCCGTGCGGAGGGCATCCGGCAGCTGCGCGAGGCGGCCGCTCGGCAGCCTCAGTAGAGCGAAGACGGATGCAGGACGAGGGGATGCAACACGCCATGACCGTCGGTGCCGTCACTTCGGACATCACCTCCTGGCCGCCGATCGACGAGGAGACACGGCCCTTCGGGCAGCGTTTGCTCGACTGGGCGGCCGACGGAAACGGGGCCGGGCCCCGGCTGTGCCTGGTGCGGGGCGCCGAGGGCAGCGGCAAGAGCCGTCTGCTCGCCTGGTTCCTGGCCGGGACGATCGACCGGCCGGGGATCACCGTCCATGCCACCGTCCCGTCGGAGGGGCTCACAGCCGAGAGCTTCGCCTGGGAGTTGGGACGGCAACTCGGCTACGGTCCGCTGTCCCCGGTCAGGCTGCTGGACCAAGTGACCCTGGACGAGCGGCCTTTGCTGCTCCTTGTACCCGATCTGCACCGGGCCGGGGCGGGACCCGCGGATCTGCCGACGGGAGCGCCCGAGACCCTGGTCGCCGAGGTGCTGGAGCCGTTGCTGACACTCCCCCACGTGCGTGCGGCCGTTGAGGTGGGCGAATCGGGGCTGCTGACCGCCGACCACGCGGAGGTCGTCGACCTGGGCAACAGCGCCGGGGCGCCGCGTGCGGGCGAGGCCCCGTACCCGGAACTCCTCGCGGCGGTCCCCCACACCTCCGACGACCGGCCGGACTGGTCCCAGGCGCCCGACGCGGTCCGCCGCCACATCCTCGACGCGGCGCTGCGCGCCGACGACGAAGGGGCCACCGTACGCGACCTGTTGACCGACCCCGGCTTCCTCGTCCACGGCTCTGCCGCCGCGCTGACCGCCACTCTCACCGACGCACGCATCCCCGTTCCCGGGCGGCTGCGCGAGGTGTGGAGGCGTGCCGCACCCGAACTGACGGCGTATCACACCGACAGCGCCGAGCGGGCCGCCCTGCTGCACACCGCCGCCGTGGGCACGGACCCGGCGCTGACCGAGTACCTTCAGCCCCTCGCCGAGCGCCATTGGTGGACCGCGGTGTGGGCCCGGCCCGGCCTCGCGGTGACCGCGCTCGCCCTGGTGCCGGGCGAGGAGCGACGGGTTCTGGCGGCCGACGCCACGGGGCGGCCGCGGCTGTACGACCTGGACAGCGGTGCGTCGGCCGGGGCTCTCGGCGGGGGTGCCGGTTCCCCGTCATCCTTCGTACGACCGCGCTCCATCGCCCCGCGCGACGCCCGCTCGGTGCTGATGTTCGACCGGTCCGACGCGCTGCTGCCGCTCGTGCCCGAGGACGACCCGAGCGCCGCGATCGTGCTCGGGCACATCGCCGAGCACCACGGTTCGGCTGCCCTCGCCGAGGAGGAGTCCCAGGTCAGCGCTCTCGGCAGCGGTGGCCCGCAGACGCCGTACGCCGTCGTCGGCGACCGGAGTGGCGCGGTTCACGTGTGGTCCCTGAGCGAATATCAGGACACTCCGCGCTCCTGCCACGTCCACGAACAGCCAGTCACCGCCGCCACCTGCGTCGGCACCGTCGACGGACTGACCCTCACCTTCAGTGCCGCGTCGGACGGCTCGGTGCGGCTGTGGGAGACGGCCTCCGACGAGCCGATGCCCGTCCCGGTGCAGCAGCGCCGGTATCTGGTCACCGCCCTTGCCGCGGCCGACACCCCGGTCGGTCCGGTGCTCGCCGTGGCCTGGAGCGACGGTGAGCTGCACCTGTGGCACGTGCTCTCCGGCGAGGTGCGCGTCCTGCCCCTGCTGCGGCCGTGCGATGCCCTCTCGCTCACCGCCGGGGGCCTGCTCCTGATCGGGGATCCCGAGGGTCTGTACGCGGTACAGCTGCGTCTGGACGCGCTCCGGGAGCTGTGAGACGCCCTATCCGAAGGGGCTCGCAGCGACGGGGGCACTCTTCGGGACCGGGTCCGGCTTCGGGGCCGTGAAGGAGATCCCGGCGGCCACCAGCGTGGCCAGTTCCAGGAACTCGTCCTGCGCCTCGAAGACCTCGGTGGACAGGGACACCACCACCGCCTGCGGGATCCGCGGGAAGGCGAGGTGGAACGTGGCGGTGCGGACGGCCGAGGTGCTCTCCCCCTCGACGCCGAAGAGCGCTCCGGGGACCGTGACGGCCTGATCCGCCACCACGACGGCGGCGAGCCCCGACGGCAGTTCGACGACCCCCTTGTGGGTGTCCGGCTGGTCCGGGTGGGCGCGCAACGCGCTGTGCGGGTAGAGGTGGGGGTCTCCGGCGGGCCGGTCGGTCACGGAGATCTGGCAGATCCCCGTCAGGAGCAGATCGTCGTCCGTGCGCAGCACGAAGGAGCTGAAGTGGACCAGGCCGTCCTCGACCAGTCTGCCCAGCGCGGCCTCGAAACCGAGGGCGCTCGCGACCAGTTGCCCGGTCGTCGCGTCGGGGCAGAGCTCGGCGAGCGCGGTGTAGTGGGCTTCCAGGCGCTCTTCGGGATCGGCCGAGAGTTCCACCGGCCGGAAGCCCTCCGGCAGGGTGTACCAAAGGGGCAGGGGCCGGCCCTTGTCGGCGGTGGCCGTCACAGGGCCCTGGCCACGGCGAAGATCTTCTGGAGGGGTTCGACGGCGAGCCCGCCCGCCATGACGCCGTCGCCCGCGACGGTCGCGTTCGTGGCGGGTGTGGCCCACCTGTCGGTGTAGTCGGGGTCGAGGGTGATGGCGGTGGGCAGGGCGAGGGCTCCGGTCGCCACGGCCTGCGTGACGTCGGCGGCCATCGCGCCGGCGGCCGACGAGGAGCCGAGCTTCGCGGCGGCCCACTCGACGGGCCTGGCGATGAGGGGGTTGGACGGATCCGCTGCCTTCGCCGCCCAGTTGAAGGCCTCACCGCCGTCTTTCACGGCCTGCGAGACGGTCGCACCGGTGCGGGCCAGCGTCTCGGCGCCCCGTGCCGCCTCGAAGGCGGTCCTGCCTCCCTCGATGGCGGCCTTCGTACCGTCGATGGCGGGGCCCACGCCCGGGACGGCACCGAGCAGGTCGCCGCCGAGCGTGGCCCACTCGCTCAGGTTCTTCGACGTCGGCGGCCACATGTCCTTGCCGCTCTGGACGTACTGGTAGGTGTGCTGGGCCGCCGCGGCCAGGCTGAGGCCGATGGCGATGGGGGCGAGGACGGGGCAGAAGATCGCGGCGATGCCGACGACCGTGGCCGCGACCGTCAGCAGGTCGCCGCCGTGCTCGTTCCACCAGTCCTTGAACTTCTCCCAGGCCCCGCCCTCGGGCGCGTACTCGCTCGCGTAGTTACGGATCGCGTCGGCGTACTCCTGGGCCCGTTCCCCGTGCTGGCTCTCCAGCTTCCTGGCGTCGTCGATCAGGTCCTGGAGCCGGTTGCGGGCGCCGTCCAGGGTCTTGCCGGCGCTCTCCAGTCGGCTGTTGGCGCTGTCCAACCGCGCCTGGGCATCGGCCAGTTGGGCCCCGTCGGTGAACATCCGGCCGGCCAGGCGCAGATCCGGGTCGGAGCGGGCCGTGTCGTAGTCCCGCTCGGCCTGGTCGGCACTGCGGCGCGCCTCCTCGGCGTCCGCCTCGTAGTGGCCTGCCCTGACCTTCAGGTCGTGCAGGGTGTCGCTCCACTTGGCGATCTCGCCGCCCGCGGCCTTGAGGGAGTCGTGGGCACGCTGGAGATAGTCGGGGAGGTCCGTCACCTTCTCGGTGAACGCCTTGGCCGCCTCCCCCGACCACCAGGTGCTCTCCTTGGAGAGGGAGTCCAGCAACTCGTAGGTGGTCTGCAGTGTTTCGGCGGTGCGCAGCAGGTTGTTGGACAGGTTGGTCGCCAGGTGGGGGTGACCAGGGGTCGGGTTCCAGCCGAGGCCGCTCCAGTCGTCGCTCACTTCGCCGCCCCTCCGGTGTGGGCTCCGGTGTGCTGGAACGCGCCCTGGATCTCCTGCTCGGTCTGCTCGTAGGCCTTGATGATGGCGGGAAGGGCGTCGTTGAGGACCTTGATGCGCTCCTGCGTCTTGCCGAGTCCGAACTCCCAGCCGTCCTCGAAGTCCTCGCAGGCCTTGTCGAGCACGCGCTTGCCCAGGTCCTTCGGCCCGGTGTCCTTCATCCGGCGCATCGCCTCGTCGAGTTGGGCCTGGCTGTCCTCGAGCTTCTTCTTCAGCTTGCGCAGTTCGTCGAGACTGACCCTGAAATCGGCCATGTTCCTTCCCCCGTGTTCCGGTCCTGCGCGTCAGTCGGAGACCCGGCGCAGGAAAAGCCACATTCCCTTGGTGCCGTGGGTCTGCCGGGCGAATCCCTCTTCCCCGGCGATGGTCTCGGCCTCTCCGGCGGAAATCCCGGGGTACCGGGCGGGATTGACCCGGATGTGCCCGCGCACGTTCGGGGCGCCGTTGCGGATCTCCCCGCGCAGCTCTTCGCGGAGCCGCCCGGGTGGGACCTGCCTGCGCCGACGCCGCGACCCGAATGCGATGAGGAGGTTCACGAGCACCAGCGCGGCCACGCCGGCACCGATCCACCCGAGAGTGACCGGGCTGACGACACCACCGGGCGGGGCCGCGAGCGGAACACCGGCCATGTGCATCGAGGAAGAACCTCCAGGTGACAACGGCAGAGGGCCCGCACCCTAGCGATCCCTGGTAAGGATTCGGCCAGGCGGACGGCCGCCGGATCGCCGCGGCCACACGTCCCTTCTGTGACCGTACCGGCACTGTTGTACCCCCGGAGGCCATGGTTCCCTCACGGACCTTCACACCATCATCCCAACCGGCCCACACCACCCCCATCGGTCTTTTCCGCATGGATCACCATCATTTTCCGCCCGGATGACGAAGGCGGCGAGCAGCGGCACCACCGGAAACCGGCAAGCTTGTAGGGTGTCATGAGCATTTCGGGGGAGCTTTTGATCACTTGAGCGGCATGCTCCATTTCGCTGTGGGCTCCCACGCATCATCGAGACTCACGGGGAGAGGGAGTTCATGTCGTACCCTCCGCCGCCCGGAGGGCCGGGCGGCGCGTATCCACACGGGCAGGGAGGGTGGGCACCACCTCCGCAGCCGCCGCAGCCGCAGCCGCAGCCGCAGCCGGGTGGCGTGCCCTACCCGACCCAGACCGCGCCGGGCCACTACGGCTACCCACCGCAACCGCCCACCACGGCGCCGGGTTGGCCCACAGCACCCCACAAGCCGTATCCGCAACAGCAGCCCCCCGGCGGAGGCAGCGGAGGCGGGGGTGACCAGGGCGGCGGGAGCGGCCTGAAGAAGGTCGTCATCGGTGTCGTCGTCCTTGCCGTGCTCGCCGTGCTCGGAACAGCTGGCCTCGCCGCCTACCAGGCCCTCGGCGGCGGCGCGTTGCCCACCGCGACCGACGACGCGCAAGACGAGCAACTGCTCAGCCCGGACGACATCGAGGAGCTGCTCGACGGCCGTAGCCAGGCGTTGAAGAGCGGTGACGAGGACACGTATCTCGCGCCCTTCGCCGGCGAGGCCAAGGACACGCAGAAGAACCTCTTCGAGAACCTGCGCAAGATCCCCTTCGCCCAGGCCGAGTACTCCGTCCTCAAGACAACCGGATCGAGCACCGACGAGTACGGCGACGGGGCCACGATCGCCCTCGACGTCGCCTTCGTCCACAAGATCCAGGACGTGGACGTCCGGCCGGTGTCCGAGTGGTACCGGTGGATCATCAAGCGGGAGTCGAAGGACGCCGAACCGCGGATCACCAGGGTGGGTCCCGCACCCGGCGCCTTCGGTGCCAAGAGCTATGTGTTCTACCCGGCTCCCTGGGACCTCTACGAGGACATGCACGTCGTCAAGAAGGCCCACACGCTGACGATCTCGGACAGGAAGCACGCCGCCGACACGGACCGCTACGCGCCGTACATCGAGAAGGCGGCGAAGGACGACATCGAGCTGTGGAGGGCGAAAGGTCCCGAGGACACCGAGACGCCCACGGGCTTCGTGACGGTCCTCGAACCCGACCGCAAGACCTACTCCTCCCTGTACGGCTCGCCGTACGTCGACTGGGAGGCCGGCCAGAGCGTGGCGATGCCCACCTTCGACGCCGGATTCGGCGGGGACAAGAAGGACCTGGAGTACGGCGGTGCCCGGGTCAAGATGGACATGTCCGGGAACCGCTTCACCAACGCGACGTACTGGCCGAAGCTCGTCCAGGAGATCTCCCACCACGAGTTCGCGCACGCCATCGTGCAGCCGCTGGAGGCCGCCTCCGGCGGGTTCGCCACCGAGTCCAACACCCGCTGGTGGGTCGTGGAGGGTTTCGCCGACTACGTGGCGTTCCGCTTCGACCGTGAGCTCGGCGCGTGGAACATCCGCAACGACGTCACCGGCAAGGAGTTCAGCGGCACGCTGCCCGAGGATCCCGGGGCCGGGGACGAGGTCTCCACGAACTACACGGTCAGTTACCTGGCCATCCGGTTCATGGCCGAGAAGAACGGCGAGGCCGCGGCCCTTCGGTTCGTCACCGACCAGTACCGCCACCCCGGGCAGCTCGACCAGCAGTTGCGCGAGGCCACGGGCATGGGGGAGAGCGAGTTCCAGGCCGCCTGGGCGGGTTACGTGAGGAGCAACAGCTGATGAGCACAGACGGCAGTCAGAGCTCCGCCGGCCCGTACGGACAGCAGCCTCCGCCCGTCCCCCCGCCGGGGTACGGGTACCCGCAGCAGCCCCCGACGCCGCCGCAGGGCCCGCCACCACAGGGCCCTCCGCCGCAGCCGTACGGCTATGGGTACGGCGGACCGCAGCAGGCCCCGCAGCCGTACGGCTATGGGTACGGCGGACCGCAGCAGGCGCCCCCGCCGGGGTACGGGGTGCCGCAGGGCTACGGACACGCTCAGCAACCCGGGCAGCAGGGTTACGGTCATCCCCAGCAACCCCAGGAACCCCAGCAACCGGGCTACGGGTTCCCGCCCCAGCCCCCGCAGCCGTACGGGTACCCCGGGCCGGGCGGCCCCGTCGGCCCGGCCCAGCCCGGAACCCAGCGCAAGAAGCCGGTCGGGATGATCGTGCTGCTCGTCATGGCCGTGCTCGTGCTGAGCGGGGCCGGTTTCGGTGCCTGGTACATGCTCGTCGGCTCGGCGAGCAACAACGTGCTGTGGAGCGTGGCCTCCAAGCAGGAGGGCGAGGACGTCGACGCGGTCCTCGGGGCCAAGACGCGGGGCACCTGGTTCACCGACAAGGCGGTGGTCCAGACCCTGCCCAACGGTGTGAAGGCGTACGACCTCGACAGCGGCAAGCAGCTGTGGGCGAGTGCGCTCCCCGGCGACAGCAGCGAGGCGTGCGTCGCGCCCGAGAACTCCTCCGGCGACATCGGCATCGTCGCCTACGGCGAGGGGAAGGCCTGCGACCACCTCGTGGCCTACGACCTCGGCACCGGCAATCAGCTCTGGGACAGGGACCTCAAGCCGGGTGGCACCACGTCGAAGGACGAGGTGTCGGTCGCCCGGGCCGGCGATGTGGTCGTCGTCAGCGCCGCGAAGGTGACGCTGGCGCTGAAGGCGGCCGACGGCACGGCGGCCTGGGACCCGAAGAAGTTCGCGACCGAGGACTGCGGCAGCGGCCAGTTCACCGGCGGCAAGGCGCTGATCCGGGTCCGCGGGTGCCAGATCAACGACTTCGACGACCCCGACTGGGGCCAGAACTGGGACGAGGTCTCGCTGATCGACCCGGCCACCGGACAGCCGCGTTGGACCTACCACCACAAGGTGCCCAAGGACAGCTTCGGCGAGATCGAGGGCGGCGACGTCGTCTCGACCTCTCCCGTCGTCCTGATCCGGCACGGCGACGACGGGGACGCGCTCTTCTCCCTCGACGACGAGACGGGCAAGGTGCGCAGCCAGTTCTCCCCCGCCACACCGTCCGAGTACGTCAGGACCGACGACTCGCTGGGCGGCCCCTGGTCCGAGGCGGGCGTCTTCGGCGACACCTTCGTCATCGGTGTGGCCGGCGAGAAGAGCAAGGAGCTGCTGGCCGCCTACGACCTGGACAGCGGCAAGCAGCTGTGGAAGACCGACGCGGTCGAGTTCAGGTCGTTCTATCCGCTGCCCGCGGCCGGAGGTGACCGGATCCTCGCCTACAAGACCAGCAACGACACCGACAAGGGCCCCGAGCTGGTGGAGTTCGACGCGAAGGACGGTTCGACGAAGACCGTAGTCGAGTACCCGACGGACGTCCGCAAGGGCATGTCGATATCCGCGAGGCCCTACTGGCACGAAAACCGGCTCTACGTGTCCGAGCCGAACCCTTCCGTCATCTACGGGGAGACGCCGTACACCCTGGTGGCCCTCCCCACCACCGACTGACCGAGGGGCTGTTGCCCAGAAGGCTCCCGTCCGCCCGCGTACCGGTCGACGGGAGCCTTCTGTTTCCAGGTCAGTACCGCGCGGCGGCCCTCGTCAGCCCGGAACAGTCCTGCCCGCCGGCGGGGTCCGGCTCGTACACCCAGTACAGGGCGGCGAGTTGGGCCAGCAGCAGGACGGGTACAACGCACCCGGCGGCCATGGCGAGGGCCCCCGGCCGCTGTCCCCGGCGCCGCAGGGACAGCAGGAGGAACAGGGCCGCCAGGGCGCACGCGGGCGCGGCCCAGGCGGTGACGTACATGCGGGTGGACGGGCCCAGGTAACGGCAGTTCTGGAAGGTGTCGCCGTCGAAGGAGAAGTGGGCCGCGAGAAGGCCCGCCGAGGCGACGACGAGGGCCGGGACCAGCAGCGACCGGCGCGGCGTGGAGCCGGCCATCAGTACCAGTCCGGATTGGGTCGGACGATCCGGATGTTCTGCTGCCCCTCGTGCTGCTCGGTCGCGGGGAGCCTGCCCTCCAGACTGACGTTCTGGTACGAGTCGCTGTGCTGCGTGTACTTGATCTCGCCGTCCGGCATCACCGCGGTGACGATCGCCGCGTGGTGCGTGTTGCCCTTCTCGATGGAGTCGTTGGGCCCGGACTGCTCGTAGTAGATGATGTCGCCGGGCTTCACGTCGGAGCGCGGGACCTCGCTGCCGCCGTGCTCCAGCATGAAGTTCTGGTTGTTCTCGGCGGCGGCCCAACTGTCGGAGTAGGCAAGCCGCTTGTCGACGCCGTCGACGCCCGTGCGGTTGCCGATCATCCAGGAGTCGTCGTCGGACGTCCCCCAGATGCTGGTCTTCTCCTTCATCCCCGCGTGCAGCAGGGCGTTGGAGACGAAGTTGGTGCAGTTGTTGCCGAAGTCGGTGGGGTCGCCCTTGTCCCAGTTGGCGAGGGCGTACTCGACCAGCTTCACGCGGTCGTACTTGCCGTTGCCGCGCAGTTCCTGCCGTACGCCGGGCGGTATGCCGTCGAGGTTGGCGAGGGCGACCGGCTGGGCCAGCATCATGTCCTTGCGCTGCCGGTCGGTCAGACCGTTCCACCACTGACGGACGGTGGTCGGGTCCTCGTCGACCGGGATGTCGTTCGCGAGCATCTGCATCTGGACGTGCGAGGCGTGCGTCTGGAGGTCGTTGAGGGCCTTGCCCGGGTCGGTGAGCCCCGTCTGGCCGGCGAGCTCGGCGAACTCGGCCGCCGCCAACCGGTCGGCGGCGGTGACCTGTTGGACGGCCTGGTCGACAAGGTCCTGCACCTGCGCGCGGTACGGCCCCATCTCCTCGGCCTCGGTGCGGCTGCGCGGAGGCGGTCCGGTGACCGTCCCGTCGACGCCGATCTCGAGGCCGTACTGCGTGGCGAGGTCCACCGCGGCGCGCATGGTGCTGTGCGCGGTCTCGATGGTCGTCGTCATCCCGTCGGCGACCATGTTGACCGACAGGAGAATGTCGTAGGCAGCCTCCAATTGGTCGGACAGCTTGGCGAACTCGGCGGCCGCGGTGGCACCGACCTCGTCGGTCCAGTTGTCCTTCAGCGGCTTCGCACCGTACTCGCGCAGGTCCTTCGCCGCGTCCAGGGAGTACTTGGCGAGGGCGTGCCACTCGTCGGCGGCCGTCGCCCAGGTCTTGGGGCGGGCGTTGTTGATTCCCTCGTACGACACCATGGTCAGCCCCTCCCGAGATCGTGCAGCCCGGTTCGTAGCCGCGACTCGGCCTCGGCGTCCGCACTGTCGTAACCGTCGGCGGACTCCCGCAGCTTCTGGCTGAGTTCGCCCATCCGCTTGGCCAGGGAGACCATGTGCTCCTCCCACTTCTCGGCACACACCTTGAGCTGCACCGGGCTCTCCCAGCCGTTGCCGTAGTGCGCGCCGTACACCTCGTCGCTGGTGTCGAGCGAATGACTGAGACGCTTCATCGTCTGCTGGGACAAGGATTCGGTGTCATCAGCCGCGGCGCGTACGCGCGCAGCGTTGATGTCGATGTCGGCCATGGACGACTCCCCCGATGTGAACTGGCTGTCGGTGATCATCGTACGGGGGGTATGGGGGGCCTTCGCGGAACCTTCACAGGCGTCTCACGCGTCGCGGACAGCGCTCTTCACAGTGCCTGCTCCGGCCCCCACGGTGGTCTTCGGATCTCGCTGATAACTTGCTCCCGCCGCCAGTTCTTTCTTTTCTTCGGGGGATCCATGAGCCAGCCGCCGCCATACCCACCGCCACCACAGCCTCCGCAGCAGCCGCAGGGCGGCTACAACCCGTACCTGCAGCCCGCGCCACCGCAGCAGCAGCCGGGGTTCGGCCCGTCGCCCGTCCCCGGGCAGCCCCCGATGCACCCGGCACCTGCCTTCCAGCCCCCGCAGCCCCTCGCTCAGCGCCCGGCCACCAGTGGCAACCCGGTCGGCGCGATCGTTCTCGGCCTCGCGGCCTCGGTCCTCGTCGCGCTGCTCTACACCGGGCTCATCGCAGCCACGTACAAGGAACAGTCGGTCACCGTGGCCAACACCCTGTACCTGGCCCACGCGCTCATCAACGGCGCGGTCGTGGGGGCGTTGATCGGCCGGATGGCCGGCCGCAACACGGGCGCGACCATCGGTGCGGCCGTCATCGGCGCGCTCGGCGCGTTCTTCGCCTACGTCAATGCGCTTCCGGTGATCTTCGCCGTTGAGCAAACCCCCCTCGCCTCCTGGCACTTCCTCCAGGCCGAACCCTTCTTCCCGGCCAAGGCCTGGTGGAACGACGAGGCGTCCGGCGGAGTCGACTGGTTCTCTCCGCTGGGACTTGTGGTTGCCGCAGGTGCCGCGTGGGGGCTCGCCTACGCGATCGGCAACAAGCGTCGCGAGACGTGATGCCGAGGCCGTTGACGACTGGCCGGACTCCCGTGTCTCGGTAGAGCACGATGGCTTTCTCGTGGTGAAGGCAGTGCCCGGCAACTTCTCGGACCCGGCCCCCGACAGGTGGGCGCTCCGGCTTCCTGGAGCGCCCACCTGTCGGGGGTGTCTTTCATCCGGTCAGGGCCTCTCCCCGGTGTGCCGGTGAGAGGCCTGTTCACCGGCGTCTCTCAACCCGCCGCGTGGCCATCGCCGTGGTCCATCCTCGCCACCACCTGCGCGATGAAACCGACGAGGGGAGTCAACACGCCCGCCGCGGCCGTCCACAGCCGCCAAGCGCCGCTGTCCGGGATGAGCAGCAGGGCGGTCAGGCAACCGAGCGCCACCGCGAGTCCCACGACGACCGGTGCGGACGCGGTCACGAGCCAGCCGGCGCCGAGGTCCAGAGTCTGCACTCGCCGCTCGGGATCCGGTTGCGCGGGTGCCATGACGCCTGCCTCCTCGGCCTGCTCGGCAACCTGGACCGGGACGGCGCCCGGCAGTTGCCAGCCGTCGTCGCCCACGAGTTCGGCGAGGACGTCCCGGCCACGACGTTGTTGCGGATGCCAGAGCAGCCAGCCGTGCACGCCGGCCAGGGCGGTCCCCGCGGCTTCGCCGTCCATCTGGGAGTGGAAGGGAACCTGCCGTCCACCGCCCTCCAGCACCAGACACCGCAACGTGCGGGTGTTCTCCCGACGCTTCTTCTCGTCGGCCGCCTCCGGGCTGCCGGGCGGCGGCACGTCGGTGTGCTTGCCGGCTCCGGTGACGGTGACGCGCAGCGCCTTCCAGTCGGGGCCGACGGTGCGCTTGGGGCGCCGCGGGCTCTCGTTCTTCCACCAGTAGCCGAGCGGGGCGAGAGTCGCCAGGGCCCAAAAGCCCCCGATCGTCCACGAGTCACCGAACTGCACGGCCCGCCCGGCGAGTTGACGCTCCACGTCCTCACGCTGGTCGTCACCGATGGCGCCCAGTTCGGGGTGGGTGGGGACGTAGGCGACGAAGAGGTCGCTGCCGACTTCTCGGCGGAAGTTCGTGGTCGCTTCGAATCTCACAGGCACACCCTCACCTGTCGGTGAAGGAAGCAGAACGGTGAAGTCCGCTGTGGCATCGGCAGTGCTGTGACGACTGTCGGCAACCTCATTCTCGATCTTCACGATGGGACGCTGCTCGATCACCGCACCAGCCTCGGCCAGTACCGCACTCGTACCGGTTCCCCCAGCATCGACGACGGCGAGCGTCACCCAGAGAGCCAACATCGCGGGAACGGCGACCATCCCGCCGACGAAGCGCGCCGTCAACCAACGCCTGCCTCCCAGCTGCAACGGCACGGTGCCTTCGCCACAGTCCCGGGCAGTCGAAGCGATCCTCACACCCCATGCGTAGGTCTCGCGACGGGAGGGGCCGCCCGCACGCACCACCGCCACGCCCAGGACCACCCCACATGTGGCCAACAGCCCCAGCGAACACCACAAGACAGCTGTGCGCACCGGCGTGGCTCCCAGGAAGAGCCACGCTGCAGTCAACGCCGCAAGGGCGAGCGGAGCAACTGCGGCGACGAACCTCCCGCAGCGGAGGAAGAGACGAGGACCGATGACGTCGGCTGCGCCGTTCGCGTCCTTGTCCATGGTCCATTCACTGCTCACCCGAACGCTCCATACCTCTGTGGATCGGGCCGCCCCCGCAGGGCGCCGGCGTCCTCGCTCGCGTCCCTCTTCGCGTCAGCGACCGCGCCGGGCTTGTCCTTACCCTCTTCGGCATTGGGATTGCCGTTGGCCACCCCGTCGATGTCCTTGGAGATGTTGCCTCCTGCTCCCAGTCCGATGCTGATGGGAGCATTGGTGGCCACATCCCCTACGAGTTGGTGTGCCGCCGAGAGCGTCCGTCCATCCGTGGCTCGGTGGACGGCAACGCTCCCGGAGCCCCCGGTCAGCCCTCCGGCCACGGCTCCGAGCGCCATCTGAGAGGCATCGAACCGATCCCTGCTGTGAAGGTTGGTCAGGGTGTCGCCGACGACCGACGAGGCAGCCCCCACCGCCGCACCGTCGGCGGCGCTCGCCCACATACCTCCACCCAGCCTCTGTGCCAACAGGCCAGACCCGTACTTCCCGCCCAGCGCTCCCACCACTCCGTTGACGGCGTTGTTGGCGAACTCGGCGTCCTTGCCCATGGCCAGGTTGGTCGCGATCCCCGTGCCGGTCCCCGCACCCCACTGCGCGCCGAGCTCGACAACCAGCCGCCACCCCTTCCCCTCCCTGGCCAGCCCGCGGACGTACCGAAACACACGAGCGGCAGCGCTGAGAAGCCGGCCCAACTTCGACGCGGCATCGGCGGCCTGCGCGGCCAGGCGAAGTGCGTTGGCAGCTCCGGCAGCCGCAGAAAAGCCCAGCGTGACAAAGGAGAGCGCGGCGGACGCGGCGATGGATACACCGATCTCAAGGTAGATCTGATGAATCTCATCATTGATCTCCTCGATGTTGTCGGCCGCCTCCTCAAGCCCCTTGGCCGCCTGCTCGAAAAGCGGCAGAGTCTCCTCGACCGCTCCCCCGACCTTCTCCCAATACTCACGGAAGGCCTCGGCGGATTCCCCCCGCCAATGCTCACCGAGTACGCCCCGCGCCCTCCTGTCGAGCCCGCCGTAAGCCTCCCCGAGCTCCTCCCCCATGGTCCGCCACCCCTTGGCCGCCGCACGCAGCACATCCGGACGGCCACCGGGATTCACGACCTCGATCCCGGCCTCGTAGACCTTCTCGGCGACGCTCTCCTCGCTCATGTCTTCCCACCCTTGAACAGACCGGCGAGTGCCTCGTCCGACGCTTGGGAATTCTTCGCGTTGTCCTTGAGAGCCTGGCTCACCGCATCGAAGTGGCGAGCCAGATTCCCCAACGATTCGACCATCCCTACGGCCAACTCCACATAGGCAGACGTGACCACTTCGGACTCCGTCAAGAACCCGAAGCCGTCATGGATCTGCTCCGCGCCCGTCGTACCCTGAAATGCCCTGACCTCACTCGCCAGGTCATAAGCCCGCGTATCGAACGCGCCGGCCAGCTTCGCCAGTTCCTGCGGATCTAAATAGAAGTCACCAGACATACGCCGCTCCGTGCACTCATCCCTCGACGACCTTGGACTTGCACTTCCGCAACCGCACGCCGATCGAAGAGTCACGTACCAGCACACGATGGAGGGACGGCGTCAACTCCCTGTCAGCTGGACCCACTTCTTTCGGATCCGCGGTGTGGACCGTCGACCGCAGGCACGTGCAGGGAGCCTGGGAGATCCTCCCCGACGGTTCAAGGGGAGAAGGGATGGCCAACCCCCACTACGAACCGTCGCCCCGAAAACACCTCCCAGTCCCCCACCCACCTTCCCCCTTCCCCTGGATGGAGCCGATGAGCGGCTACCTGGTCCCCGACCGTTTCCATGTCACCGCCTACAACGGCGATCATCAGGCGTCCGCGATCCTGCGCTGGGAGGGTGAGAACCACGACTGCACGATGACCGCCGTCGGCCCCTGAGGCCAGGTGAGCGGCATGGGAGCCGGCACTGCGGCAGATGGGCAGCAGCTGACCCGGCCCACCCGGAGAAAACGTCGTCAGGACCTGACCGGAGCGGAGCAGCCGTGGGCTTTCGCCGAGCGCTCGGCGAAGGCAGTCAACGCGGCTCGCTCGTAGGCAAGTCCGGACGAACTCACAGTCTCGTCGGGCCCGTCGCCGTCGCGCCCGTCGGCGACCTCAAGGGTGAACAGGGCCTGGCCGTCGGAGCACTTGGCCGTCGTCCAGCCGGTCCGGTCGCCGGGTCGGCGATCATGCGCAGGAGTGTCGGGGGACGGCACGTCCTCCCCGTCGTACTCCTGGTTGTCCGCGAACTCCTCCTCGGCGTAAGGGCCGAATCGGGCCACCAGGACGTAGCGCATGCCGAGGTCCGCGTCCGCCAGCCGGCACATTTCGTACGGCGCTCCCCCGCGCTCGGTCTCGATGGCAACCGACACGCCCTGGCCGACGTTGATGCCGGAGCAGGTCCCGTCCGCCGTGCCGAGCGGCCGGTACTCGGTCTCGTTCACCGGCAGGCCGAGACTGCGTACGGGCTTCCCGAGTCGGGCACCGCAGCGGCGTGCCGTCGACGCCTTCGCCGCAGTGGACGTGGCGATCCTGGCGAACTCCGGTCGGTTCGCCGGGTCGTCCAGGGTCTTGTCGAGCGTGGTCTCGACGGTGACGGACAGGCCTTTGGTACGGCTGGCTCCGGCGCACCCGAGGACCAGGCTCACGGTGACGTCCTCGGCCTCGTTCGTGTCGAAGGGGTCGCCGACATGTTTCGGCCGCGCCCCGAAGAGTCCTGTCCAGCCCTGCCCGACCGGCACGGCGAGTGCCGCCTCTCCGGGTGGCCCCGTGTAGAGGGAGGCCAGGCGGTCCCGACCCACGTAGGCGGTGTCGAGGACTCGGATGTCGGCGCTGCCGCCACCGTCGATCTGCACCTCGCACCGCACCAGGCCCATGTCGGTCCGCTCCGTGTTCTCGACATCGACCGCTCCCGGCCCGAGGACGTCACGCACCACATCCCGGTCGAGAAGACCGTCGCAGGCGCCGTCGAGCGCCGACTCGTCCTTCCATCGCTGGAAATCCCCGTGCACGAACAGGAATCCGGCGACGGCGACGGCCGCGGCGGCCAGACTGGCCACCACCCGGAGGACGATCCGTCTCACTGCCATCCCTCCACCTCTCCCAGCATCTCGCTGTCGTGGCACCGCTGTTGTCGGGGCCAGCCGTCGGGATCGGTGAGATAGGCGTCCATGAGCTTGCGGGCGTTGTGCGAGTAGGCGGTCCGCTGCGCTTCGCTGAGCGTGCGCTCGTCGAGTGCGCCGGTCTTCATGTTCACCGTGACACGGTGGTAGGTGCTGCCCGCGGCGCACGTCGACCTGGCCCACAGAGCGAGTTCGCTCGGCTCGCCCTCACTGATGGTCTTCGTACGGCGCCCTTCCTGGAAGCCGTAGCTGTCGCCCGTGTAGTCATACTGCTCGACGGCTGACCGGCCCACTCCTCCGGCCCAACTCGCGGCCGAGACGTCGGTGACCGCGTCCCGCGGCATCGGATCGGTCTCCGTCCAGTCCTTACGGTCCAGGGTGGTGGCCGTGCAGACGTTCAGCAGCCGGGAGTTCTGAAGGTCGCCGACGGCGGTCCAGTTCCCCGGGAAGCCGGTGCGCCTGCCGAGCCCACGGCACTTCTTCGCACCCAGTCCCGGCTCGTCGACCCGTACGGTCCTGATGTTGCTGCCGTCAGGATCCGCGGTGACGTCGGCCTCGTAGGTGTCGATGATCCGCGTGGGCTCCGCGAGCGGGGAACCCCCACACTTCTGTCTGCCGGTGATTCCGTTAGCGACATGAACGGCGGTACGGAAGCCCATGAGGTCCCGGCCCTGCTTCCCCTTGCCGGATACGGACAGGTCGACATCGGCGGTGACATACATCTGGGACACCTCGCGCACCTGGCTGTCGAGCCCACCGGCACACTCGGCGACGATCCACGCATTCCCGTCCGCACCCGCTCTGCCCGTGACGCCGGGCACCTCGTACGACTCCTCCTCGGCGCCCGCCATGATGTCCTCGACCTTCACCGACATCGGCATCGGCGACACGAGCGCGGCAGCCCGCACCCGCACCGACCCGTGCCCCGGCCACGTCACGGCACAGTTCACGAGCGAACGGCTCTCCTCGCCGGGCTCCAGCACGGTGCCGTACTGACTCACCTCGCCCTCGACCTCGTCGGGTACGAGACTCCGCAGATCGCCGTACGGCAGCAGTCCGCCGCAGGCACTCTTCAACTGCGCCCGATTCGCCGCCTTATGTCCGCCGCCGGGGCCCTGGGCGAGGAAAAGACCGACCACTCCGCCGACGAACAGCACGAGCGGCAGCCCTATGAGCAGCGGCTTGCCCGGCCGCCAAGAACTCTGGACCACTGAAATCCCCCGTAATGCCTGTGATTCAACGTCCGTGCTTCAAGAGGGCAGGGCCGCCGGTGCGCCACACCCATGGCGAGCCGCAGACTGCTTCGCGAAGTGCTCCAGATCCGCGCGCTCCTCTTTCGTGAGCGGGTCCGAGGTGAACTTCCGGTCGCTGCCCTCGACCGGCGAAGCGTGGTAGTAACCGATGCCCAGGGCGCCCTGGCAGGTGGCCGACGTCCAGGCCGTGGACCTGTCGACCCCCGAGGGGGTGTCGTGGCCGCCGTACTTGCCGTTGACGACCGCGTCGGACCTGTCGCTGAAGGGGCCGTATTCGGCGGTCAGTTGCAGACCGCCGACGAGTACGCACTCTTCCACTGGTGACCTTGCCGCGTCGGTCTCCTGCACCTTGGACTCGGACGTCATTCCCTTGCAGGTCCCGGTGGCATCGTCGGCCAACACGGTCCGGGCGGTGGCAGGGGGAGCGGTGAGCTTTCCCTCGTCACCGAGTTCCGTCACGCAGCCGGTCTTTTCCGCCGCGCGCTGTGCTGTCCCGGTGACGGCACGGGCAAGCTTGAGGCGTATGGCCTCCGTGACCTCGACGTCGTACGGCGAGTCAGCCGCAACGAGAATTCCGCTGCCTTCTTTCTGCGTCCAGTTCTTACAGCTGAGGAGCACCGACGCAGTGGCTTCGTCACGATCGGTGGCCATGAGGCCCTGCCAACCCGCGTTCAAGGGCATGGAAAAGGAATTCTGGTCGCGCTGGAAGGTGTAGACGCCATACGCGTTGTGGGCGCCGGCCGTGGTCTCGATGGATATCTCGACGCCATCGACGATACACCTCGTCGCCAGGCCGGCTGGCTCCTCCACATCGTCCGAAACATCGAATTGCCAACTGGAAACATCGAAGCCCAGACCGAGCAGGGACAGCTGCGACTTCCCGGCAAGGTCCAGTACCGGGTCGACCGAAAGCATCCCGCTACAGGCTCGCCCGGTTTTGGCAGCTGGGTACTGGAGCTGAAATCCGTACCAACCGGCCCCCAGCACGGCGAGCGTCACGGCGAAACCGATCAGTCGACGCTTCACGTTCCCTCGGAGAAGAGACCGATGTTCCCATTTCATTTTCCGCAATCCCTATCTGCGCTACGAACGGCCGAACCTGAACGCACTGTCGGTGGCCCTCAGGTCACGCCCGAGCACCCCGGTCAGCCTTACGATGCACCCCTCTTGTCCTGACCGTATCCATCCAAATTGCTGTCGGCCGAATGGAAACCTACCTCGACCTCGTTGGCCAAGATATTCTGGTAGTCGGCAACATGACCTTGCCCCTGCGCCTCTGCGGAACTTCGGTAGGCATCCTGCAGAACCGCCGTGGCGGAAGACTTCGCGTTTTCCCAGTCACCGCCGCTGGCATACACCGTGTCCCCCTTGGTGTCCCGTTCGGTTCCCTGGACGATCTGGTTGATGAGATCACCGGTGACCGTGGTTGCGATACCACCGACTCCGGCACCGACGGCCGGCGTGGCGATGAAGGAGGTGCCGACACCGATGCCGGTGCCCACGATGCCCGCCGCATAGCTGCCCGCACGCCCCATGGCGTCGTTGTATGCCTTGTCGGCCTCCGCGCCGGCTCCGATATCCGATTCCCGTCTGCCGATCGCAATGCTGCCCTGGACCTCGCCGGAGGACCTAGCGATCTCCCTGAGTGCGGTGTCTGTGGTCCCTTCGAAGGCCTCGGGGTGCTGGAGGTGGTAGTCGATGAGGTTGGATGTGTACGCGCTCTCGCCGAGGTTGATTGCCGCATAACCGTCCGGGTCCTTGCCAACAGTCATGAGGAAGCGTGAGATGTCCCGCTCTTCGAAGCCAGCCGCAGTGCCCGAGATCGGATAGATCTGCTCCTTGTTGTCGGGCCCGTCAGGATTGTGAGACTGGTCATTTGTCATTGTCTGGTGAATGTCCGGCATGTACTCACCGGCCATCCGGCCCAAACTGTCCTGCATCCCGTCGTGAGCCAACGCGTCGTCCCTGGAAACGGCATGGACGATCTCATTCATGAGGGCGGCCTGCTTCTCGTTGTGAGCCGGGGTGTCCGCCGAGGGGCTGGCGTCGTACGCGTGGCCAGTGGTGGCGGATTCCAGAGCATGACCGAGATTGTTGTAACCGCTGGGGTTCTTCGAGTCACCCGTGTAGGCCGCGCCGTCGGGCCAATGCCGGTCCTTCATCAGGTAGTCGAGGTGATCGACCTTCTCGCCATTGACTGAAGTCTCCGAGCCGAAGAACTCAGTGGAGGCTTCCGGGTTGTGCCCCAGGGCGTCCATGTACCCCGCCATCGGGTCGAGCGCCCCGATGTTGGTCGTACCCAGCGTGCGCGGGTACCCCCAGTACGCGTCCGGGTTCTGCCCCGCGTTGGCGCCGTTCTTCTCCGCGGTGATCAGCGCGTCGCCGTAGTCCTGGAGGAAGTCCTTGTCCCACTTGCCCTCGCTCATCAGGCTGCTGGTGAGCTGGTAGCCGCTGAGGCCGTACGGCGACTCGGTGGGGTTGGCGTTGAAGTCGCGCTGGCCCGCCTTGAGCAGGTCGTTCTGGAACTTGGTGATGTCCTTGTCGGGCTTCCCGTTGTCGTCCGACGTGGTGGCCGTGCCGATGGTGGTGCCCAGGTTCGCCTTGAGCTCTTTGAGTTGGGCCAGCTGCGCCTTGGAGAGGGTGGTGCCGGCCGGCGGGCTCATGAGCTCGTTGTACTTGCTCAGCATGTTCTCGCCGCCGGTCTTGACCGCGAAGTCCCTTGAGAACTCCGGGTCGTTCTTGTTGGCGGAGAGGAGCAGGTTGAGCTTGGTGATCTCGGCGTCGGAGAGCCGGCCCTTCTTGTTCATCAGGGCGGCCGCCTGGTCGGCTTCGACGGAGTCGAGGGTGGTGTAGACGCTGGTGTTGAAGGACTGGCTGTCACCGTTCGCGTCACGTTCCAGAGCCGAACTGGCGGCCTCGTCCGCGGCGGTGGCCACTTCCAGAACCCGCGTCAGCCGGGAGACGAGCGAGTCCAGCTTCTTCTTGCGTTCCTCGGCGAGACCCGGCGAGGCGGAAGCGGTCGGGCTGTCCTGCCGCGGATCGACGTCCTCGACGCGCCCGTCGTCGTAGACCTTGTAGTGGTCGTTGCGGGCCTCGTCGAGCAAGGCGTGCAACTGCTTCTGGGACGCGGCGAATTCGCCGTGGGCGTCCAGCAGCAGCTTGGCAATGCGCTCCGCCTCGGTGGCGGCGTTCTCGTACTCCGTACGAGCCTTGCCCATGGTGACGAAGGCCGCCTCGGCCGCGTCACCCTCCCAGTGGCCCTTGAGGTGGTTGATGACCCGCTGCTCGAACTCCCGCTGCAACGCGTCGTACTTGGCCGGCAACGCTTTCCAGGACGCGGCGGCGTCGGCCAGCGGGCCGAGGTCGGCCTTGTCGAGGTAGGGGATGGACACCATGTGCGACTGCTCCTTGTGAGGTGGTTCCGGTCCGACTCGATGGGCTCACCCGGGCGGTGCGACGACGTCGGCCCGGGCGGCCCCATTCACCCGAAGGGCGTGCTGATCGAGCGCTGCCGGGCCTGTTCCTCCTGCTCGGTGCTGGTGTAGTGGCCCGAGGTGGTGTGGAGCTTGTCGCTGATGTCCTGGAGCAGGCTCTTGAGGTTGAGGACCTGGGAACCCCAGCGGACGTCCATGGTCACCAGGGAACCGGCGGTGGCCCAGGAGCCCGCCTCGGCCATGCCCCCGGCACTGTGCTTGTTCAGCCCCCGGGATGCGCTCAGGCAGTCGTCGTCGGCGCCGTTGTCGACGTTCTCGGTGTCACCGCGCAGTTCGACGAGGGCGTTGGCAGCCTGGTCGAGACGCTGGGTGTCGACGTTCGTACCGCCACCGCCGCCCCCGCCACCGCCCTCTGCGGGCACGGAGTTCAGCCGCGTCTGAGTGGAGCCGCCCTGGTGTGGCCCATCGAAGGGAGTACTCATCCCTTGTCCCATCCCCGTTGTGAAAGTGGTGGGCATGCCCGGTCCGCTCACTCACACACGGATTTCGTTGCATCCGTACGACGTGAGGCGCCCACTCCGGCCGAGTCTCGCGCTCGGCGACGTAGGCAAGGACATGCCAATCAAGCAGGGCGAAGATACCGGATCTTCCTTCGCGTGGACCACCGTTCACCGGACCGTAAGACGCGAACGCGAAACGGCTCGGCGGGCAGCTGCCCACCGAGCCGTTCACCGCTCCCCGAAGGTCAGGCCGCGGGCGCCTCCACGACCGCCCCGGACGGCGCCTTCGCCCCCACCGACCCGCCGAAGTCAGAGTCCGTGAGGTCCTGCATGTCGTCCCGGGTGCTGTCCTGCTTGATGAAGTACGGCTTACCGGTGGTCGCCACGTACCACGTGACGGACTCCCCCTTCTCCGTCAGGACGACCGGCACCGCCTGCTGACCGTCCACTGTGGCGGCCTTGCCCTTGGTCACCTTGCTGCCGGCGTCGAGCGTGTCGGGGGCGCTGAGCTGCTCCTGGTGACACCAGCTGGCGAGCTTCGCCATGAGCGCGTTGCTCGACGTGCCATGGGTCCACTTCTCGGTGGAGAACGCGCTCTCCCCGAGCGCGGAGTTCAAGCCCTTGGCGAAGGCCGAATCGGGCTTCGCCCAGATGTCGTTGCCCTTGCGGATGATCTCGAAGGAACCCTTCTCCGAGATTTCGACGGTGCCGACACATTCCGTGGCGGAGAGCCGCAGATCACTCTTGGTGCCCTCGCGCTCCATCTTCTCGTGGAAGGATCCCGCCTGGGCATTGGTCTTCATGCCGGTGTCGTAGATCTCCTTCGCGGAGAGCTTCTCGATACCGTTCGCCTTCGCGGCGGGACTGGCGTCGGCCCCCTTGGACGGCGTGGACCCGGCAGCCGCGGACTGCGCGGTATCGCTGTCGTCATTACAGGCCGTGAGCGACGTCAACGCGAGTGCGCAAACCAGCGCAGCAGTGGCACGCCGAACGGACTGGACATGCATGCGCATGAAAACCCCCGTGATGAATTTCAATTGCGGACGAACATGGTTTGACCATTCAAGCAAGGGGGCGCTCTGCACCCCAACTCGGCTCCAGTTGGGCGGACTTGCAGCCCGAGCACCTCGGGGCGTCACACCTGGGACCCGATCAGCCGTCGCAGCCTAGCGGAATCCCCTCACACGATCCAAACAGCGAAAGACAAGCGAAAATCCGGCAAGGAAAGACATCGCAGCGGATCCTTCACCCTTTCGACACGGACACTCCACCCAACCCGTCGCGATTGCCGCCCGCTGCGGAGACGAGCACCGACATGCCGACGTGCGCGGCCACCTGTATCCGGTGCGCTTCGGGCGTGCAAGTGTGCGAGCGCAGGCGCGAATCCGCCGGCGGCGACGCCACAGCGACCCGGAGATCATCGGGGGAGGTACGGCACACCAGCACTGCTGGGAGATGTACCGACTGCACAGCCAGAACGCGGACGTCGAGACGCAGTCGCTGCTGGTCCACCCAGATACGACGCCGCCAACGCGGTCTGCGTTTCCCCGGCCTCCCGCAGCTTCGGCGTCCGCCGCTCAGCGGTCCCTGGAATGCAGAACGGCTTGGGCGTAGGCGATACGGAAATCCACGCGCTGAGGGTCAAAGTGGAAGACCTTGTTGACACCCCGGTATTCTGCTCCACAAGTGTCGGCACCACCTGGTCGAGCGCGCCGCCGAGCTTTCTGCTCGCGGCCCGGTACAGGTTGGCGTCGCCGGAGTGCCGGGGCACGGAAACTCCCAGATCGTCGATCTTGCCTCCAGCGACACCGAAGGCTCGCATGCCTTGTTCCTCGACGGTCCTCACGGCGCTGCCCCCGACAGCGGCGACGATGTCGTCGGCTCGCTTGAGCGAGTCAGCGGCCTTCGATCCCGCTTCTAACACGTTCAGCGGGATCTTGACGACTTTCAAGGCAAGTTGGAAGCCATCTGCGAGCGCGGTCGGACGTACGAAGTCCAGCTCGTTCCCTGGCTCTTGCAGACGGCCGAGTACGGGCGCGCGGTGACAGTCGCGTCTCGCGCTTGGCAGACGGCAGAGCAGATCGACCAGTTCGTCGAGGTACGGCTTGCCCGTCAGCGACGCCTGACAGACACGGCCGCCCCTCGAACTCTGGGCGGTCCTGGCCGAAGGGGTTCTACGCCAGCAAGTTGGACGCGCGCGGCGCACACTCAGGTATGTTCGGTCCGTATCTAGTGCTGAGCTTCCCACGAGTCGCTTCGCTCGATCTCGTACTCACAGAGATCCCGTCGGGCAACATCTGGGGGGAGCAGGAGCCTGAAGTAGCCTACTGCCGCGCTCTCTTCGACGACGCACGCACCACTGCACTGCCGCCAACGGAATCACTCGCGCTGATCCATCGCATCGCGAAGGAGTACCGGACTTGAGCCGTGAAGACCACATGCCGACCGCCTTCGCAGAAGCAGTGTGGCGCGCGAGCAGCTACAGCGGCGGGCAGGGAAACCGCGTGGAGGTCACCTACGGCTTCGCCGCCGCACTCCCCGTCCGCGACAGCAAGCTCCCGGCCGGCTCCGCGCTTATATTCAGCCACAACGCCTAGAACGCCTTTCTCTGCCAACTTCGGTGACCAGTCGTACACAACAGCGGGCCCGGCGTGCCAGCGGGCTTGAGGAATCTGCTTCGGCTCCACTCGCGGAAAAGCACCGAGCATTACCGTAATAGCTTCACCCATTCGCCACTGACAAATCCGCACCACTTGACTAGATTTTTTGCACCATCTTTAAAAGAGTCGACATTAGGGATAGATCATGTCAATCGGAACGGGCATCGACGATCCGGTAGCCCTGAATCGTGCTGGCGTCGGCGCGCACGAGATGGCGAGTCGAACACGAACCGTCGGCGCTCACCCCGTGGACGAAACCCGCTCGGCGTCCAGGGACTTCGACAGCGGCAACTGGGATGGTGGGTTGGGCGGAACCCTGACCGGACTGGCGGAGGTCTGGTCAAGTCAGGTATCTGCGCTCGCAACCAACTGCGACAGCCTCGCCAGTCAATGCGGCGGTACAGGCATGCTCTATCAGCGCACCGAAGAGACGAACACGCAGGCCATGCACTCGCTGTCCAGCAAGCCCTCCCCGTTCGGCTGAGCCAGCCCCAGATCCATCAGCCACCAGAGCCACCGGTCCGACAAACACATAACGCCACGGGGGAATCGCCGCAGCAATGCCCACCTATGAGCAGCTGTACCACCTCAACCTCAGCAACCTCAAAGCCGCCGCTGGCCGCTGGCAGGAGACGGCCACCAAGTTCAAAGATCTGCACACCTCGTACGGTGACCAGGTGGTTCGGCCCTTCCGAAGGGCCGGCTGGACCCAGCCCGTGCTGACGGCGGGGAAGGCGAACAACGACGTACGCGTCGCCCACCAGGAGTTCGAAGACGCTCACAACGAGGCGAAGGGCATCGCCGGTGTCCTTGCCTCACTCCATGCAGAGCTCCAAAGAGCCAAGGCCGACCTCCATCATCTCGCCGACGTCGACGCCCCGAATCAGGACTTGCACGTCAGCGCCACCGGCGTCGTCAGTCCACGCCACAACCTCTCCCAGGACGCCGGTGCCCGTCACGACCCCGAAGGCCAGGCCCTCATCCGCGAACAGCAGCAGGCATGCGACGCCTTCGTCCGCCGTATCGAAGCCGTCCTACAGCGTGCCGCCGACGCCGACGAGACAGCCTGTTGGGCGCTGCGCCGCGACCTCGGCACAAGCCGAAGTGACTTCAACTCGAAGGTCGTCGTCTCCCTCGATGATGCCGCCACGACCCGCGCGGCCGAACTGAAGAAGAAGGACGCCAAGGTGAAGACCGACGGCTGGATCGCTGAGGGCAAGGCCGAAACTTCTGGCCTCGGCGTCGGAGCATCGGCCAACGGCCCCGACACCGGGGCTGGCAGCCTGGGTGAGGCCGAGGCGCATGCCGACCTCGGCCGCGCCAGCGCGGAGGGCTCGCTCACCAACGGCATCTTCAAACTCGCGGGGGAGGCCGAGGCGTACGCCGGAGCCAAGGCAGGGTTGAACAGCGGCTTCAACAACGAGGGGGGCCAGGGCGGCGCCAGTGCCTTCGCAGGCGGTGAGGCCTCGGCCAAGGGCAGCGCCTATGTCGGCCCCGTCGGTGTCTACGGCCGGGCAGAAGGCAAGGCGGGCGCCGAGGTGACGTCCACTGCAACTGCCAATCGCGAGGGACTGACCCTGACCACGGACGCGTTTGCCGGGGCGAAGGGCGGCGGCGCCGTGGGAGCGGATGTCGGCGGTATCGCAGCGGGCGCGACGGCAGAGGGCTGGGCCGGTATCGGCTATGAAGCGGAGGCGGCCCTCGGTAAGACCGAAGACGGCAAGTGGAAGATCGATACGCATTACGGTGCCGCTCTGGGCCTGGGTGGCGCCGTGGGCTATGAGTTCACCGTCAACCCGGGGAAGGTCGGAGACACGATTGGTGACATCGCCGACGGGCTTGGCCGTCTGTTCTGACGCCGGATTCCGCAGCCCCACTCAGCCTGGGCACACCGGTGATAGCCCCCAGGTACCCAGCAGTAGCAAGGAGAGACCGAGATGGCCACGACTCTGCCCGTAGCGATCGAGTTCGAGCTGCCGCACGGCTGGCGTGCTGCACCGCCCGACGAGGTGGGTGCGCCTGATACGGCGTTCATCGCCTTGCATCCCCAGCCGGACGCCGGGTTCACCGCGAACATCACGATCGACGGCGAGTATCTCCCGGACTCGGCGACGCTTCGCGAAATCGCCGACGGTTCGGTGGCACGGGTGCGGAAGGCCGGTGCAGTGGTCGAAATCACCGATCGGCGCGAGATGGGCTCTAAGGAGGTACCCGGCCTCATCCAGAAACTGGCCATCGCTGCCACTGTCAGCGGCGTGCCTCGCGACCTCGTCCAGACTCAGGCGTACTTGTGTCTGCTGGACGTCGCAGATCCACACAAAAGGGCAGTGATCCGGCTGGTCTTGACATCCACCGCGGCCCAACACCAGGCCGTGGTGGGTGACTTCGAAGACTTCGTGCGCACGGTCCGGCCGGGAACCAGGGCGGTATCGTAGCCGCAGTCGACCTTGCACCTGCAATCCGCACCCTCATAGATTGACATCATGGGACTTTTCGACAAGCTGACCGGAACGATGCGCCCCGCCGACGGCATCACCCCGCTTTCCGCCGATGAGGTTCACGCGGCTCTGCTCAGCCTCAACGGTCCTGACGTTCCATACGTCGTCCGGGCCGGCCACGAGGAGGGCGCGGACCTGGTGGCCGAATGGCGTCTCCTGGAACCCGCCTGGCGAACCTTCTTCGTTCGCACTCAGCTGAGCCGGGTGTTCAAGGTCCATATGCGTCTGGTCCCGGAGAAGAACGAAGTTCGTACCCTCGACCAGCAATTCGAGGTCGACTGGGTCGGCGACACACCCCGGCTCGCCGTGGCAGCCGAGGTGCAGCGTGGTCAGGTGAGGACCGTCTCAAAGCAGCGGACGCTCAGCAGAAACGAGGAAGGCAACCGAGAAGAGGCGTTCAGTTTCGACAGCAACGACCTGAAAGATCCCCTGCAGACTGTCGTCCTGAAGTCCGGCTGGATCTGGCGGGCTGTCATCTCCGGCAAGCTGTGAGAATTCTGGAAGCATCCGCTTTCTCGTAGAAGCACCCTTCGCCGTAGGCGGCGTTTTCACAAAAATAGGCGCCTTTGGTGGAATCCAGGCTGCCGATGTCAGGTCAGCTCAAGTGAAGAGCGCATGGAGCAACTCCTCCGTTCAGTCTAATTCTCAACTGACAAGTATGCTTCTCGCGCCTCTTTCTTCCTCGATCACCTATATCGGAGCCCCCATGACCATGCCCCGACTGTTCGTAGCAACTTCAGTCATTTCGGCCGTAACCTTCAGCATGCTGCTCGTCGGCTGCTCGGCCTCGGTCAACGTCGACAAGTCTGAGCCAAAGCTGTCTGCGGACAAACTGGCCACCACACTCGCAAAGAAGCTCGCTGCCACAACAGGCCAGCCGACGCCAGACGTCTCCTGCCCCGAGGATCTCACTGGTAAGGCCGGAACCACCACCCGGTGCACACTGACGACGGGCGATGGAAGCACCCTGGGCGTGACGGTCACCGTCTCCTCTGTTGACGGAGACCAGATCAACTTCGGCTTTGAAGCCGACGACAAGGCTTCCCCTGCGAGTTGACCTATCTTCAGAATTGCACAGCCTCATTCCAAGACTTCGTAGCGGAGATCACCACTCCTGCTGCCAATGAAGTTGGGTCAGCGACGGGGATTCGACCTCCAGGGGGCCGGCGCTGCCCGGCATGCGCCGAGCACTGCCCACCACAGTCCAAGGTCCTCACTCACCGTCCTCCCGCCTCCCGGCGATCCAGAGGCGAGCGCTGAGCGCGCGTCACGTCGTACGACCGGGTACACGAGAGCTGTCACCCGAGCGCACACTTGCGCGACGGCCGGGATAGGAGGACGTACATACTGAGCGCCGTCCGGTGATAACAACAGCACCGCCATAGCGAGCACGGAGATCACGAGGCCCGCCTCGCATGGATCAGCCGGCGCACGATACGAAGTCTGACCGTCCTGCGGCATGACAGCACCGTGGGCGCAATGACGAACTGGTCGTCATTGCGCCCACGGATATTCGGATCAGATGGGGCCGCTGATGCCCGGGCCTACTGCTGCGGCGGCCAATCGCTGTGAGGCGGGGTGGGCTGCTGCTGGTACGGGTTCTGCTGAGGCTGAGCGGCCTGTTGGTATGGGTTCTGCTGGGGCGGGAAGGGTTGCTGACCATATTGCTGGTAGGGAGCCGGTCCCGCCGGCCCTCCGTTGTTGTTCTTGTTTCGCCGGGACAGCTTCCCGATCAGGAGAACGATGAGGCCGAGCACTACCAGGGCGACGACAGCGAGGGCGACAAAGAAGAGCATTTGCTTCTGGTCTGCCTTTTCGTTTTCTGCGGCGGAGCCGACGTCGGACTCATCAGTGCTCGATGCAGCGGAAGAGCTCTCAGACCCTGGAACCTTGAGCGGTCCGTACTGAGAGCCTGCGGGGATATCCTTCGTCAACGCCGCCAGCGGGTTGACGATACCGTAGCCGTACTTCGGGTCCGGGAGGGAAATACCCTTGGCCGATGCGGGGATGACAGCGGTCTTCACAAGTCGGTTAGCGATTTGTCCAGCTGTAAGGTCAGGGAACTTCGCCCGGATCAACGCCGCAGCGGCAGAAACAAAGGCGGTGGCATCCGAAGTTCCATCTCCGATGCTGAGCTTATCATTACCAGGCCACCCTGCATGCACGATGCGAGCAGCGGGCGCAGCGAGAAGGACCTCCGGCCCATAGTTGGATTTTGCCCAAATCTTTCCGCTACTGTCCACTCCCCCGACAGCTACTACGCCCGGATATTTCGCAGGAAACTGAATATTGGTGTTCCCATTATTACCCGAACCTGAGACAATCAAGACATTGCGCTTGAGTGCATACGCCACGGCATCTCGGTCTTGCGGGAGATCTTGGGTCTGAAATTCGGATACGTTGATGACTGAGGCGCCTTGGTCCACCGCATAGCGGATTGCGTCCGCATAACCATCAGTACCCGACCGAATAGGGAGAACCTTCGCATCCGGCGCTAGCCCCTTGATGCCATCTTCTTCTCCTTGGCCATGACCATGACCAGCAATAATCGAAGCCATTGCCGTGCCGTGACCTGCCCCCGAATTGCTCCCCTCAGGACTTGGATCATCGTCACCATCCTTGAAATCTCGACCCTTGAGCACGTTGTTTTTTAGGTCGATGTGATCGGAATTCACCCCATTGTCAATAAGGGCAACAATGACACCCTTGCCCGTTGAAACCTTCCAGACTGATTCGGCCTGCAATGCTTCGAGCGCCCACTGGTCACGTCTGGTCTGGTCAGCAGAGGCAGCAGGAGCCGCCGTCAGGATCAGCGCGCCAGTCAGTGCCGTGGCGCTCAGCGCGCTCATCGCTTGCCTGAAGGCCATTCCGTCTTCCCTCTTCCAGTACCGAACATGGGCGTGGCCCGGAAGCCACGCCCACGCATCCTGTCACGTGCTGGTGAGCACTGAGCAGAAGGAACTACTCGATGACCCGCGGCGCTGCGTTGGTCTCCGGAGTCCAGGTCTCCTCGTCCTCTACCAGGTAGTCGGGGCGCTCGCCCTCGCGCTGCTCGCCTTCCTTGCGACGGCCGGTGCGTGAATTGGGGGCACCTGCGATGCCGCCCTTGCGGACAGCACTGGCCCCCTTTCCTGCAGCACCGCGACTACTGTGCAGTCCCGTGCCGCCAGCAGTGCCCCTGCCCGCGCCTGTGCCGGACTTCGGTGTGCCACCCACTACGCCACCACGAGTCGTGCCCCCGACACGTCCGGCAGCGCCCTTGGCAGCGCCTGCGCCGCCCACGCCGCCAGCACCGGCGCGGCCTGCCGCGCCCGCACCACCGGCACGAGCGGCACGACCGATCATGCCGCCGCGAGCAGCACCCGCTCCCGCTGTCCCGCCGACTGCGCCGCCGACGAAACCAGCACCGCCACCGATGCCACCGCCCGCAGCGGATCCGCCGCCGACAGGGCCCCCGCTACCGACTGTCGGCGTACCAACGCGTCCACCGGCGATGCCATCAATCGCTGTTCCTACATTCGGGGTCTGCGGCGTTGCCTTATGCGCCCCGCCGGTAATGCCCGAAGGGGGAGCCACAGACTTGGAGGAGCCGATGGTGCTCGTCTGGCCACTGCTGTGAGCGCTGCCTGCCGAGACTTTCCGCGGGCTTCGCGTGGCGGTTCCTGTAGGCACGATCACGGGAGCCGGGGCAACGCCGCCACTAGGATCACCAGGATAGTCCTGGGACTCCTCAATGCTGCCCTTCCATTTCCCCATCTCCATGGCTCGACTGTTATAAGCCGCCCCCAAAATCTCCATCTGCTCAGCCATCTTGAGCTGAGCCTCTCGCCCCGCCGACAGGCTGCCCTCATTATTGGCGAGGACATCTCCCGAACTGGCTCCGCTCTTAAGGGCGTTGTCGGCAGCTGGACCGCCGTCCCGGTCGCCAAGATCGCCGAGGTAGTCCGCCGCGCTGGAGAGCTTGCCCGGCTTCTCCATCGCCATGACCGTGTCCTTGACACGCGAGAGGATCGCAGCCGCGCCACGGAGGGACGCCGCGACGTTGTCCGCATACCCGGCACTGTCGGTGAGCGTTTTACTGATCTCCTTGGCCCGCTCCCTGAAAAGATCTGCGCTCTGACCTTCCCAATGGCCCAGGACGTGCTGGACAGCGGTATCAAGAGCCTCCTTGATACCGCCGCTGCCGACGAGGTCATTGCTGAGATCTGCCCAGCCCTGTGCGACCGAACGGACCGTTCCCGCGTCTGCGCCCTGGACCATCGCCTTCATCTGGTCCATGTCACACTCAAGCCCAAATTTCGTGGTGGGCTTTGCCGCAAAGCACTGGTTTGCCGGCACGTATTGCAGGTCGCCGATGCCCTTGTCGCCCATGGCTACTGCCCCCTCATCTCCATGTAGCAGAACACCTGTCACTTCCCTCGGAACGCGGAGTAATTCTCCGCCTCAGCGTCGCTGAACGCGTCATGCGTCTTCTTCGTCTTTTGCCCGAAGTCGTCCAGCAGGTCCTCGAGGTATTGGACGACACCCTCAAGGACCGTCTTCATCTGATCATGCGCTGTGTACAGCGTCTCGGCTTCCCCGAAGCCCGTTCCGAGCGCCCCCTTCGGCAGATACGTCTTGTTCTGGCAGCTCGCCTTGGACGTCGACATGTCCTTCAGGACACCGTTCAACTTCGTGATCGTGCCTTCGATCTCACTCAGATCGACCCTGTACTGCTCAGCCATAATGCTCAGCTCCCCGTTGACTCCACGTTGTTACCCACACCCTGCTTACGTCGCCAGTCGCTCAGAACCCGCCCGCCCCCGAACAGCAGCAGCACCAACGCGAACCCGGCGGCCAGGACGTACAGCGCGTAGCGTTCCGTCCGTTGTTGTTCGGACTCACCGAGGACCAGTGTCGCGGCCTGGACGTTGGCCGAGTCGCCCGCGGGGCCAGCCGAGTCCGGCTTCGGGCCGTCGGCCGAGGGCGCCGTCGTGTCGTCGTTGACCGCGGCGGCCGGGTCGATGACGCCCCAGCCCACGAAGTTGTCGCGGCCCGCCTTGGTCCGGTCCGCCGTCTGCTCGATCTGGGTGATGACCTGCTTGTAGCTCCACTCGGGGTGCTTGGCGCGGATCAGTGCCGCGACACCCGAGACGTACGGGGCCGCGAAACTCGTGCCCTGGTCGACGCAGTTGCCGCCCACCGGGACGGTCGAGACCATGTCGATGCCCGGTGCCGCGACGCCCACGAACGGGCCCGACTGAGAGAAGGGGGCACGGGCGTTGTTGCGGTCGGAAGCCGCGACCGCAAGCACGCCCGGGTACGCCGCCGGGTAGGTCTCCTTGATCTTGCCGTCCGCACCGTCGTTACCGGCCGCCGCGACGATCAGGGCGTCCTTCTCCTGGGCGAACTTGATGACCGCCCGGAAAGCCGCGTCGACCGTCGGGTCCATCTTCGAAGCGGTGTCCTGCGAGATGTTGATGACCTTGGCGCCGGCTTTGGCCGCGTACTCGATCGCCCGGATCATCGTGCCGACATTGCCGCTGCCCTGGTCGTCGTTCTGGCGGATCGGGATGATCGTCGCTTCCGGAGCGAGGCCGACGAATCCGGTGCCGTCGAGCTTCCGGGCCGCGATGATGCCCGCCACCTTGGTGCCGTGGCCCACCTTGTCGGTCCTGCCGTTGCCGCCCGGGTGCAGGAAGTCCTTGCCGTTGGCGACTGCGCCGCCCTTGAGCTGCGCGTTGACGGTGTCGACACCGGTGTCGATGACGGCGACCTTGACGTTCTTGCCCTTGGTGTCCTGCCACAGCTGGTCCAGGACGACACGCTGCAGCGACCAGGGCGTTCCCTTGATGACGTCGGACGGGAACGAGCAGCTGGTGTCGTCGACCTGGAAACGCACGTCGTCGTCGGCCAAGGTGGTCCGCACGCGCTCCGCGGCGGCAATCGGTGTGGCCCCCGCCAAGGGCAGCCCACAGGCCAGTACCGCGACGGCGGCGGTGCCTGCGGCGCTTCGACGCGCGGTGCGCGATGCCCCTGATCCCACTGTCTTACGTCCTCCCGTTTTGTTCCTGTACGGGCCGCATGGACCAGCTTTGAGCAGAAAAGTCCATACGCCCCGTGAACCGCCGATGGGGGCGAGTGCGCGACAGCGCACTCGCCCCCATCAAGCGATCACGTCAGCCGCCCCAGATCTGGGCGTTCTTCGACTCGGTCGCCTGGTAGTTCTGGGCGGCGCTGTCGAGGGCCTTGGCGATGGCCTCCAGCGTCTGCTGCATGGAGGCGGCACGCTGGTCCCACTCGGCCTGCTTGGCGCGGTAGGACTCCTGCGCCGTGCCTTCCCAGCTGGCGGAGATGCGCTTGACACCGCTCTCCAGCTCGTCAAGCTGCGTACGGATCTTGCCCGCAGTGCTGCGGACGTCCTGCGCGGCCTGGGAGATCGTGGCGAAATTTACAAGAATCTGCCCGGACATCTCTTCTATGTCTCCTCGGATGTGTGGATGGTCGGTCACGGACGTGCGCCGCGGCGCACGGGTCCGATCATCCGAAGGGGGACGAGGCCGCGATGTTCTGGATGGACGCGCGCTGCTCCTCTTCCGAAGCCGCGTAGGCCTTGGTGCTCTGGTCGATCGCTTCCTTGATGTCGTTCAAGATCTGGTTGATCTTGTTGGCATCCTGGTTCACCTGCGACTGCAGGTTGTTGTACGCGGTGGCCGCCGAGCCCTTCCAGCCGCCCGTGATCGTGTCGATCACGGTCTGCAGGCGGGAGATTTCGCCCTGGATCGAGGAGTTGACCGAGGAGATCTTGCCGCTGAACGCGACCATCTCCTCCTCGGTCATGGTGAACTGCTGTCCAGCCATGTTGTGTCCCCCATGAGACGTAGGAGTTCTGAGTAGACCCGCACGCGGCACACCGCCGCCGAGGGGCCGCAGGCGTAGCCAGTCTGGTCTGGCACCACTCTAGACGCATCCGCCGACAGAACGAACATCCGAAGAGTTCTGTAGCAAGATCGCGATGAACTCAACTCACCTTTTTCACAAGTTGTTTGCTATGCGCGCGCGACGCGCGCGGCCAACAAAGCAGCCAACGAAGGCGACCGAGGAAGACACCACGAGGACCCTCCCCCAGCCCCAACAGCCTGGAGGAGAGCCCTCGTTGCGGTGCGGACGCCTGCCCTACGACCCCTGCGCCTGCTCCGCGTTGCCACTGCTGAGCTCCGGCCCCGCCGCCAGCAGATCGGCCCACGCGGCCGGCACCGCGACCGGCTTGATCTTGCCGTAACCGAGCCTGACCTGGGCGGTGTTGGTCTGCTGCTGGGTGTTGTTGTCGGCCTTCTCGCCGCCGGTGACCGAGCTGTCGTTGCGTGCGGGGACCGAGTAGCGCAGGCCGGTGTCGGTGACGAGGAAGGTGCTGCCGCCACCGGCGTCGGCACCCGTGAGTCGCTTGAACAGGAGGCCGCTGCCGGGCGAGACGTAGGTGCTCGAACCGCTCTGGGAGACGTCCTTCGGGTAGTCCTGGCCGGTCCAGACGGTCATCTGGTCCTGGCCGGTCCGCGGGTCGTCCTTGCCGCCGTGCCAGATGCTGCACGCGACCTTGTTCCCGCCCTTCTCCCAGTGCGTGTTGGCAGGGGTCACCGGCTCCTCGGGCCAGTTCTTCTCGCTCATCCACTCGCCGCCCGACGGCTGGACGTCGTTGAACCTGACCTCCACCGGTGCCGGCTTCTGGGAGCCGTACGCGCCGTCCACCCAGGTGCTGTGCAGCCACATCTGCGCCGTGAAGTCCGACACGGCCTGGACCTTGTCCTTCAGCACGATGTACTGCTGCTTCTTGCCGCCGATGGAACCATCGGCCTCGAGGATCAGGCCCACCTTGGAGTAGTTGGGATCGAGGCCCTCGACGTGCGCCACCGATCCCACGTCCCCGCCCAGGTCGGGGAAGTCGAGGTCGCCCGCGACATGCAGCGTCTTGATGAAGTCCGCGCTGACCTTCTGCGGTGTCGCGGCTCCGAACACCGCGCGTTCCAGCGTCTGCATCGACTCCTCCCCCCGGAGCCTCCAGCCCACACCGCCCAGCAGGTAGGCCTGCCCGTCCCTGGTGACCATGTACCGCGGACCACTGGTGTCGCCGGACGCGGCGGGGCCCTCGACGTACAGGGCCTCCCGCTGGTTCAGCTCCTTCTTCCCCTTGTGCAGCAGGTCGTCGTAGTCGCCCTGGTCCAGCACGTACGTCGCGCGCACCGGTTGCCCGTCCGAGCCCGGCGCCTCGCACAGCGCCCAGACCTTGGCCTTCTCCGCGTCCGAAGCCGACGGCAACCGGTCCGGCGCGAACGGAATCCCCACGGTCGCGCCCATCGGGTACTTGCTGTTGTCGAGCACCGACTCCTTGATCTTCATGACCTGGGGGTTCTCGCCGTTCAGCAGCAGCTTGGCGGACGCCAGGTTGAGGACCGGGTGCAGGCTGAGCTTGTTCTCGCCCTTGGTCTTCACCAGTACATAGCGCGTCGTCGACTCGCTGCCGACGAGGATGTTCTTGCCCTGTTGGTCCCAGCCCTTCGGAGCGGTCGGGCTGAGCATGCCCCAGGCGCCGAATCCGATGAGGACCAGCGCCGCCACACCGAGACTCGGCAGGACGGTCTTGAGGGGCCGCGGTGCCGCCTCTTCCGAACCGTGCGGTGACGGCTGAAGAAACGCCGCCACCGTGCGCCTGCGCGCGAAGGAGTAAGCGTTCAGCTCATCCCGACGTGTCGCCATCGATGGGTCAACTCCCCGTTATTTCGCTTTGCTGCCGAATGCGGAACTCCCCAGGGCCGCCCGGTAGTCCGTGGCGTTTGCTCCTGCAGGGGCCTCTACTATGCCGTGTGACGATCGCACCGTACGGTACGGGGTACGGTGATCCGCCGCCAGCTCAAGTCGCGGCCAGACAATGCAAAGGGGTTGTACCGGGGGATGAGCACTGCGACCAGGTCCCGGCGCCGTAACGGCAGCCGTCGTACCCAGGAGAACCAGGGGCCGGGGCCGGAACCGGCACAGCCGTCCACGCGCCCGAGTCCGGCCTCGCCGTCGCTCGCCAGGCGCCCCGGCAGCATCGGCCCCATCCGCGTCCAGCACCTGGTCGGCTTCGAACTGGCCGCCGCGGTCCTGCTGATCGGCTGGCTGCTGCGCCCCATCGGTCTCACCGTCGGCATCGTGCTGGCCGTACCGCTGGTCCTGGCCGGACTGCTGCGCCGGCGTGGGCGTCCGCTGCCCGAGTGGTTCAGCACCGCCCGCGCGCTCCGCGACCGCCGCAAGCGCAACGCCGAACCCGTGCCCCCCGGCACCGACCCCGGCTTCGCCCCGGCCGTCGAGTGCGACCCGGCGCTGCGCACCTACAGCTTCCAGGATCGCGAGCAGCGTGAGGTCGGCATGCTCGGCGACGGCACCTTCCTCACCGCGCTGGTGCAGGTGCAGGCCGCCGACACCCCCCTGCGTCCGTCCTACGGCACCGGGGACATCCCCCTCGATCTGCTGCAGGGCCTGCTGGAGGTGGACGACATCCGGCTCGCCTCGGTCCAGGTCGTCCAGCACACCCAGCCCGCGCCCGCCCCGCATCTGCCTCCGCAGGCCATGGCGGTCCGCTCCTACGGGCCACTGCAGGCCCAGAGCATGACACCGGGGCTGCGCATCACCTGGGTCGCGCTCAAGTTCGACCCGGAGCTGTGCCCCGAGGCCGTGGAAGCCCGCGGTGGCGGTATGCAGGGGGCCCGGCGGGCGCTGCTGCGGGTCGCCGACCAGCTGGCCAGCCGTCTCATGGGAGTCGGCATGCAGGCCAAGGTGCTGAGCGAGTCGGACATCTGCGGCGCCATCGCGACCTCCAGCTGCGTCAACCCGATGGCCACGACCGGCGGTGCCGCGCTCGACGGGAGCCGCTCGGGCCGCCGTACGGCCGAGAGCACCCGTACCTGGCGCTGCGACGACCGGCTCCACACCACGTACTGGATCTCCCGGTGGCCGCAGTTCGGCGGCAGCGGTCCGGCGTTCCCCCGGCTGATCGGCGCGCTGACTTCCGCGCCCACGCTGGCCAGCACCTTCTCGCTCACCATCAGCAGGCGCCGGGGCAAGGTCCTCGCCCTGTCCGGGCACGTGCGTCTGACCGGCCGCGGTGAGAACGAACTGGGCGAGGCGGCCCAGCACCTGGAGCGGGCCGCGTCCGCGTTCAAGGTCGGTCTGGTCCGGCTCGACCGTGAGCAGCTGCCCGGAGTTCTGGCCACCCTGCCGCTGGGAGGTACCCGCTGATGTCCGCTCCCACCGTCCGTTCCTCAGGGCGCTCCGGCTTCGGATCGTCGACTCCGGGCTTTCCCGGACAGCGTCCCGGGCATCTGCCCCGCTCCCCCGAGCCCGCCCGGCTCGGTCCCGAGCGGCGTCTGCGCGAGGCCTTCGGTCTGCTCGGCCCCCGGCGTGAGCGTCACCTCGTCGACGCCGACGTCCTGGCGCAGCTGACGCTGCCCGTCGGTGACGACGGTCTGATCCTCGGTATCGACCCCGACAACCAGCCCGCGGTGCTGGGACTGTGCCGCCCCACCCGCCTGGACATGGTGCTGGTGGGCGGTACCTGGCTGGCCCAGGTCATCGCCCTGCGGGCGGCGGCGATCGGCGCGCGCGTGGCCGTGGAGACGGCACGTCCGCAGCTGTGGGCGCCGATGGCGCAGGCCGCCGGCGGCGGCCAGCAGTGCGTGACGGTGCACCAGGTGGGCCGGATCGCCCCGCAGGGCCCGTCCCCGGCCAGCCCGGTGCTCATCATCCGCGACCTGGGCATCCGCCCGCCGCGCAGCCGTCTCACCACGGCGCCCTGGCAGTCGGTGCTGACCCTGCTCCCCTACCTCGGCCCGACTGCCCCGCGGCTGCTGGCCAACGCGGATGTCGTCGGCGTACAGCGGATCTCGCCGCAGGAGTCCCAAGTGGTCGGCAGGTCCATGCGGTTGCCCCAGGGTGATGCCGCGTCCCTGCCGTCCCTCTCCGACAACGTCGCCCTGTGGTGCACACAGAAGCACCGGCAGTACGTGATGACCCAGCCCACCGACGCGGAGACCGGTCTCCTCGGGGCGCCCCGCCGGATGGACTGACGGGCGGGCTCGTGACGCGGCCAAGGTGTCGGCCCCTCACACGAGTTCGTAACCGAACCGTTGCGCCGTGTGAGAGGGCCCAGGCCAAGTAGGGTGCTCGTGCACGAGGTTCGCTCATGAGAAAGGGCCCGCCGACCATGACCGACGCGGACGACATCGCCGCAAAGACACCGGACGAGGACGTCAAGGCGCGAAAGGCGAGGGAACGGGACGAGCTGTACGGCCTGGACATCTCCGGCGTCGAGTGGCACAGCGCGCCCGGCACCGAGGAGCACGAGGAGCGCGTCGAGATCGCCTACCTCCCCGAGGGCGCGGTGGCCATGCGGTCCTCCCTGGACCCGGACACCGTGCTGCGGTACACGGAGGCGGAGTGGCGGGCCTTCGTACTCGGCGCACGCGACGGCGAGTTCGACCTGGAGGCCGCACAGCACCAGGGCGGGCTCACCGCGGAGCAGGCGGAGTAGGCAGCACGGCCCGGCCCCGGCCGGGACAGAGCCAACCGCGCCGGGCTTCAAGAGACGGACAACCGTCACAAGACCGACATCGAGGCAGGCACCGGCCCGTTGGGCGCGAGCGCACAGCGGACGGGCCTGCCCCGCCGACGCCGGTGGCGTTTACGCTTGATGCGGGTGCGACGTAAGAACCCACGGCTGGGTTGTTCGCGTCCAGGGGACTTCAGACGGATCGGACACCAGGAACGGTCGCCCCCAGCCCGGCACATGAGTGCCCACACGGCACGAGGGTGCCCGACCCCACAGCAGGAGGAATTGTGCAGAGCGATCGGGACGGGCTGCGCGCGGGCTGGACCACGCCCAGCGACGACCAGTCCGACGCGGAGTCCGCCACCGAGATGACGGGCGAGTTCACCATCGACTACGCCGCGCCTGCCTGGTATACGCAGAGCGCGGCGCCCGAGGCCGAGGCGGAACCTCCCGCGCCCGCCGCTGCCCCCACCGCGCCTGCACCGCACCCCGGTTACCCCGACACGTCCGGTTCCGCACCGTCGGCTCCCGTTCCCGGCCCGCAGTTCGACCCGTCCGCGGGTCCGGCCGGCGCGACGCCACCGCCTCCGCCGCCGTGGGCGGGGAACCCCGGCGCGGCCCCCCAGCCCCCGCAGAGCGGCTACGGCTACCCTCAGCCGCCCGCACCCCCGAACCCCCAGAGCGGTTACGGCTACCCGCAACCGCCCGCACCCCCGAACCCCCAGAGCGGCTACGGCTACCCGCAACCGCCCGCACCTCCTACGGCACCCACCGCGGCGCCGGTGGCTCCCGCACCCCCCGCGGCCCCGGTGACCCCCGCACCTCCCGCGCCCCCCGTGGCTCCCGCACCCTCTGCAGCCCCCGGCTCCCCCGCCGCAGACGGCGGTGCGGCTTCCGCCGGAGGTGAAGCGGAAGGCCGTATCGACGCGTCCTCCGCCACGGCGACCAGCGCCCCGCAGCCCCCCGCAGCCCCGTCGCCGGAGGCACCCGCCGCGCCCACCGCCCCCGAGCCACCGGCCCCCGCCGAAGCCCCGCAGGGGTCCGCGGAGGCGGACGCCGAGGCACCGGCGGCCCCGTCCCCGAGCGAGGCCGGATCCACATCCGCCTCCGACGACGAGAAGGGAACCGACGAGGGCACAGCCGCCCCCCAGGCGCCCACCGCCGGAGCCTCGGCACCGGAGGCTCCTGAGGCACCGGAAGGCCCGGAAACCAACACGCCGCCGGCCTCCGCCCCGGGCGGTGACGCCGAGCCGCAGGCAGCCGCGCCCGACGCTCCGACCACGCAGACCACCGCACCGGACCAGCCCCAGGCTCCGCCGGCCGCCGCACCCGAGCAGCCCGACGCCCCGCAGGAAGGCTGGCGTCCCCCGCCGGCACCCCAGGGCGCCGTCCCGCCCCTCCCGCCCCAGTTCGCGTCGGCGGCCCCCGGTGCGGCACCGACGTCGGCCCCGGAGTGGACCACGGGTGGACAGCCCGGTGCCCCGCTCCCGCCCGCGCAGCCGACGGCCGCACCCCAGCCCCAGGCGCCGCAACCGGCACCCGGGGGCTGGCCGGCCACTCCGCCGCAGCCCGAGGGCCAGCCGGCACAGGGCGGCTACGGCTACCCACAGCCGCCCGCTTCCCCGAACCCGCAGAATCCGCAACACCCGCAGAGCGGCTACGGCTTCCCCCAGCCCCCTGCGCCCCAGCCCGGCCAGGGCGGCTACGGCTACCCTCAGCAGCCCGCGCCCCCGAACCCCCAGAGCGGCTACGGCTTCCCGCAACCGCCCGCACCCCAGCCCGACCAGAGCGGTTACGGCTACCCCCAGCAGCACCCCGCACAGCCCGGCCAGCCGGGTCAGCCCGTGCCGCCGCCCCCGGCACAGCCGCAGGCCCAGCCGGGGCAGCCGCAGTTCCCGGGACAGCAGCCGCCGCAGGCACCCCAGCCCGGCCCCTACGCGGGCGCTCCGGGCCAGCCCGGCGTGGACCCCCGTACCGGTGGAGCCTGGCCCGCGGCCGTCCAGCACGACCAGCGGCAGCAGGTCGCCGGCGCGGGCGCGCCGCTCGGCTACAACGCCGCGGTCGAGCTGACCTCGGACCGGCTGGTCAACAGCAAGAAGCAGAAGGCCAAGAGCAGCCGTCCCACTCCTGGTGGCTCGAAGTTCAAGCTCGGCGGCAAGAAGGAGGAGCAGGAGAGGCAGCGCAAGCTCGACCTCATCCGCACCCCGGTGCTGTCCTGCTACCGGATCGCGGTGATCAGCCTCAAGGGCGGCGTGGGCAAGACCACCACGACCACCGCCCTCGGCTCCACCCTCGCCACCGAACGGCAGGACAAGATCCTCGCCATCGACGCCAACCCGGACGCCGGCACCCTCGGCCGCCGGGTGCGGCGCGAGACCGGCGCCACCATCCGCGACCTGGTCCAGGCGATCCCGTACCTCAACTCGTACATGGACATCCGCCGGTTCACGTCCCAGGCGGCCTCGGGCCTCGAGATCATCGCCAACGACGTCGACCCGGCCGTGTCCACGACGTTCAACGACGAGGACTACCGGCGCGCGATCGACGTGCTGGGCCGCCAGTACCCGATCATCCTCACGGACTCGGGCACGGGTCTGCTCTACAGCGCCATGCGAGGGGTCCTGGACCTCGCCGACCAGCTGATCATCATCTCGACCCCGTCGGTGGACGGCGCGAGCAGCGCCAGTACGACGCTGGACTGGCTGTCGGCGCACGGGTACGCGTCCCTGGTCTCGCGGTCCATCACCGTGATCTCGGGTGTGCGCGAGACCGGCAAGATGATCAAGGTGGAGGACATCGTCACCCACTTCGAGCAGCGCTGCCGGGGCGTGATCGTCGTACCGTTCGACGAGCACCTGGCGGCCGGTGCCGAGGTCGACCTCGACATGATGCGGCCGAAGGTCCGGGAGGCGTACTTCGACCTCGCCGCGATGGTGGCCGAGGACTTCGTGCGGGCCCAGCAGGAGCAGGGCCTGTGGACGGGGCAGGGCGGCCACCAGCCGCCGACCATGGCTCCTCCGATGCCGGGCCAGCAGCAGCAACCCCCCGCCGGACAGCCGCAGCAGCCCCAGCCGCCGTTCCAGGGCTTCCCCGGCGCACAGCCCGGCCAGCCCTGGCAGACCGGCCAGCCGGGTCAGCCGCAGCCCGGGTTCCCGCAGCCGCCGTACGACCCGAACGCGGGTCAGCCGCCGCAGTAGCCGAAGGAAGAGGGCCGGCACCTTGAAGGTGCCGGCCCTCTTCCTTTGTCCCTACGACCTTCAGCCGCCGGCGCCCTCGGTCAGCTCACGGCACCGCTGCACATCGACGGCCATCGCCTTGAGCAGCGCGTCCAGCGACTCGAACTTCTGCTGTCCGCGCACATAGGCGAGGAAGTCCACCGCCACGTGCAGGCCGTACAGGTCGAGCCCGACGCGGTCGATCGCGTACGCCTCCACCGTGCGCTCGGTGCCGTCGAACTGCGGGTTGGTGCCGACGGAGATCGCGGCCGGCATCGCCTCGCCCTGGGCGTGCAGCCAGCCGGCGTAGACGCCGTCGGCGGGGATGGCGGTGTGCGGGAGGGTCTCGACGTTGGCGGTCGGGAAGCCGAGCTCGCGCCCTCGCTGGGCGCCGCGGACGACCACGCCCTCCACCCGGTGCGGGCGGCCCAGGATCTCGCCGGCGCCCTCCACGTCACCTTCGGCGACCAGACGCCGGGTCAGGGTGGAGGAGAAGGGCTCGCCGCCGCCCGCCGTGCCCGACACGTACAGGTCGACGATCTCGACCTCGAAGTCGTAGGTCTTGCCCTGCTCGGCGAGGAAGTCGCAGTTGCCCGCGGCCTTGTGGCCGAAACGGAAGTTGGGGCCCTCGACGACCGCCTTGGCGTGCAGCTTGTCGACCAGGACCTTGGCGACGAAGTCGGCGGGCGAGAGCTTCGAGAACTCCGTGGTGAAGGGGAGGATCAGGAGCGCGTCCACGCCCAGCTCGGCCATGAGCTCGGCGCGGCGGTGGTGCGGGGCCAGCAGCGGCGGGTGGCTGCCGGGGCGGACGACCTCACTGGGATGCGGGTCGAAGGTGACGACGACCGAGGGGACGCCCAGCTCGCGCGCCCGGTCCACGGCATGCCGGATGATCAGCTGGTGCCCGCGGTGGACCCCGTCGTAGGAACCGATGGTGACGACGCTGCGCCCCCAGTCCTCGGGGATGTCCTCCAAGCCACGCCAGCGCTGCACTGTGACCGCTCCTCGTCGAACCCGTGTCCGTATTGACTCTTGCGACTTACGCAGGTCTAAGGGTGCCATGCCGCGTGCCCGTCGCTCGCATCGGCATGGGGGCTGTGACCCGACGCACGCGAAGTCAGGCGGGAACCGGTGCACCCGCCAGGTTCTCGATCATCCGCCGGGTGCTGGGGCCGACCACCCCCGCCCACTCCTGCGGGGCGTCGGCGAGCCAGCCGGCCACCAGCGCGGCGAACCCGGGCACGTGCCGGCCGAGGTCGACGAGAGCGCGGTCGAAACTGATCGCACCCAGGGGGGTACGGACGAGGAGGAGGCCCGTGCGCCGGACGAGGTCGCGGACGCCGTCCCCGCCGCGCGCGGCGGCCGCGGGCAACAGGGCGACCAGGACCGCGGGCTCCCGTTCGTGGTCCAGGAGGAAATCGAGGAGTTCCTGGCGCAGCGGGCGCGAGGCGGGGGTGCCTGGGCCGACGAGCACGGCCGCCAGCGCGGCCCGCACCCTTTCCGGGGCGCCTTCGAGCAGTCCGGTGACCAGCGGGAGGAGCACGGCCCGGGCGGCCGGGCCCTGGTCGAGGCGCCGGTCGACGTACGCGGCCACGTCCCCGGCGGTCTCCGGGCGCCGCTGCACCGCCTCCCGCACCAGCACGGCCACCCGACGGGCCAGGGCGGGCGTGGTGACGTCGGCGAGCGTGCGCAGCGCCTCCCCGCCACCCGGTCTGCGCAGCCGCTCCCGGAAGGCTTCCAGGACCGGATCGGGGTCGGTGGCGAGTGCGGGGACCAGCGCGCCGGGCGGGAATTGCGGGTCGCCGGCCGTGAAGTGCCCGAGTGCCTGCGGGAGATGCCGGGCACGCGTGCGCGGGTCGCGCACCAGCAGGGCGAGCGCGCCGCCGTGCAGGGTGCGGTCCTCGGGGCGGGCGAGCAGCGCGAGGGCGGCGTAGCGCAGGAGTTCGCGGTCGGCCTCGGTGCGTACGTGCGGGGCGGCCCGCAGTCCGTACGCCACCGCCGCCACCCGCCGTGCCGGCCGCTCGTCGTGCGCCCACCGGTCCACGGCCCGGCACACCGCCGACGGCTCGTCCTCGGCCAGCACGGCGAGCAGTTCATCGGCCCGCCGGTGCGCACAGCCGACGAGCACCTCGGTGAGGTCGTCCAGGGCCCGGGTCCGGTGCGTGTGCAGCAGCGCCTGCGCGGCCTTCGCCACGGTCGCGTGCGGGGTCGCGGGCAGCGGCCGCTCGTCGTCGAACCAGCGGGTGAGATGCGGCTGTACGGCGGTGGGGTCCGTGGCCAGCAGCTCTGCCACGGCGTCCAGGAACCGGGGGCCGGGCTCGTGCGGGGGCCCGTCGGCGAGGACGAGGCGGCGCAGCAGGTCGATGCGGGCGCCGTGCGGGAGCGGGAGGGCGGTCCAGAAGGCGGGCCCGAACGCGGGCGGGACCGCTTCCTCCTGGCGGCGCCGGTCCACCAGGCGGTCGGTGAGCCGCCGCAGGACATCGGTGTACGGCGTCGCGTCGGGCACCCGCAGCAGGGTCTCGGTGAGAAGGTGGGCCGCCCACCAGGAGTGCGGGTCGGCGTCGAGGGCGCCGAGCAACTCCTCCAGTCGGTACGCCAGTTGCGGTGCGCCGTGCTGGCGGGCGACGAGGAGCAGCGCCTGGACGACGGGGCCGATGCGGTGGTGCGGGACGGGGAGGGGGTGTTCCCGTCCGGTGCTGTGGTGGACCAGGGCGCGCAGGGCCTCGTCCAGGTCGAGGTGGGTGCCCTGGATCCAGTCGGCGAGTTCCTCGTGGGCGAAGCGGTAGCCGCTGCCGGCGGGGAGGAGGAGGCCCTCGGTGAGGACGGCGGAGGCCCAGCCGGTGCCGCCGAGCCGCTTCGGCGCCGGACCCCAGGGGAACACCGCCTCGAACGACTCCCGGTCCAGCTCCCCGTGCCCCGGACCGAGGCTGCGGCGGGCGGCCTCGTGGACCTGGCCGGAGACCTTCGCGGCGAGCCTGCGGACGGCGGTGCCGCGCAGGCCGCTCGCCGTGGCCAGCCGTACCGCGATGCGCAGGCACATCAGGTCGAGGTACGCCGAGAAGACCTCGTCGCGGCCCACGGGGGCGTGAGGGGGGTCCGGGAGAGCCGCGCGGACCTCGGAGAGGAGCCGGAGGGTGAGGGGGTGGCGGTCGTCGGGGGCGGTGAGGACGCCTTCGGGGAGGGCGTGGCGGGCCCGGGCGCGGCGGGCCTCCTCGTCGGTGAGGTCGGCGAGGCGTACGCAGGGCGGAAGGTGCCCCTCCGGGTTGCCGTACAGCAGTTCCTCCGGGAAGTCCGCGCCCTCCCAGTACTCCTCCCGGCACGCCACCACCAGCCGCGCCCCCGTCCTGGCCAGCCACTTCGCCGTGCCCTCCGTCCACTCGGCGAGGCGGTGGGCCAGGACCGGGGGCATCTCCTCGGGGCCGTCGAGGAGGAGGAACAGGGGGCGGCCTGCGATGCCGGAGAGGCGGGCCAGGCGTTCGGGGGTGAGGTCGCCCAGGTCGGCGGGGACGATGTCCGTGGAGGTCGCCACGATCCGGGCGGCCCTGGTGAGCGCTCGGCTTGCCGCGTCGGCCACCGAGGCGTCGGTGTCCTCGAGGTCGGCGCCGCGCAGCCAGAGGGTGGGGGCCGGGGCGGGGCTCCGGTGGCGGCGGGCGGCGAGGGCCGCGAGTTGTGTCGTACGGCCGCTGCCGGGCGGTCCGACGAGGCCGAGGACGCCGGCCGAGCCCGCGGTGAAGGCGGCGAACTCCCTTGTGACCGCTGCCCGTTCGACCGGCTCGGTCGCCTCTTCCCGGCCCACGTGACCGGCGAGCGTGCCCGGCGGGCCGTCCTGGGCCACCGAGGTGGCCGTCAGTTCCAGCACGCCGGCGAGGTTGAGGTCGGCGCCGTACGCCGGGACCGTCGCCGCGTTCTCCGCGAGCAGGTCGGCGAGGGGGCCGGTCCGGACGGAGCGGAGCGGGACCGCGTATCCGCTGTCGCGGTGGCCGCACTGCAGGGCGGTGCCGAGGACGGCGACCACCGCGCCGGTCTCGGCGTCGAGCACGGGGCCTCCGGCGGCCCCGCCACCCAGCCGCAGGGCGTCCCGTCCCGCGGTGCCGATCGCCAACTCCAGGACGTCTTCGAGGAGATGGAAGCGGTCGGTGGCGGTGTAGGTCACGGAGGCCGGGCCGAGCACACGGGCCTCGCGCCAGCAGCCGGCCGGGAGCCGGACGTAGGTGCCGGTCTCGACGGTGTCGCGCACGGACACCGGCAACGGGTCCACGCCGAGTCCTTCGGCGCGGACGAGCGCCAGATCCAGCTCGGGCAGCGCGGTCACGGCATCGGCGGACACCACGCGACTGCGGTCACCGCCGACGTGCAGCACGAGCCGGGCCAGCCCGTCGACGGCCTCATGGCTGGTGACGACGGTGCCACGGTGATCGGCCACGAACCCGAGCCCTCGGGGCCGACCGGCCAGATCAAGGATCCGCACGAGTCCCTCGTCCCGCCCGGCCCCGGGAACCAGCCCGCGTTGCCGCCCCCGCGCATGCCGCGACCGCTCCTCGCACCCGCTCCGGCCGGGCCGTTCGGTATCGCCGGTCTCGCGACGGCCACCCCGATCGGACCGTACGGCCTTACCGACCTCCCGGTCACCCGGCCGGACCCGCCAGATCTCCTGATCCGTCCCGCGGTCATCGCGCCCGCCGGAACCTGCCGCCGGGTCGCTCTGCCGGAACCGTGGGTTCTCCTCGCGGGCCGCGCGGTCACCCCACCGGACCCGCGGACCCGTCTCACGCGGCTCCCGGCCCGCAGACCCCGTAGGCAGGCCCGTCTCACGCGACTTCCGACCCTCGGACTCCGCAGGCCAAGCCACATCCCGCGACTCCCGACCCCCAGACCCCGCAGACCGACCCGGCTCCCCCGCGATCCCTTCCCCCCGCCCCAGCGTCTCCGCGCCGGTGCCGGAGGCGAGAGGCGCCGTTGCGTCGGCGGAGTCATCTCCTGCCGCCATGGCCGTACCTCCCCGCCGTACGCACGTTCCTGTTGTCGACGGTAGGCGTGCGGTGATCGGCGGCACAGATCGTGTGGTGAACGCGCCCCCTTCCACTCCCCCGGTTCACTCCGAGCGCCTGCCCGCGCGGGTGAATGGAAGCGGGCGGGCGGATACACCCTAGGGGTGGGGGAACCGAGGGGGGACCGTGGAGCGGCGGCACAACCCCGTGACCGCCGCTCCACGGCCAAGCAGCCTCGGTGCTCCCCCGGAGGGGGCCCCAACGCCCCGTCAGACCAGGCCTAACCGAAGACGGCCAGACTCTTCGCCTTGCCCTTCTGTTCCTCGACCAGTGCCAGGAAGCGGCCCTCGGGGTCGAAGACGGCCACCGTTCCGGCGCCCGTGTACTCGTCGGGCATGTCGAGCCGTACGCCGTTGGTGAGCAGCTTGGCCCGGCGGCCGTCGACGTCCCAGCGGGGGAACGCGGCTGTCGCGGCCTCGGCGATCGGCATCACCGTCAGCTCCTGCTGGAGCTGGTCGAGGGTCCTGGCCGAGTCCAGCTTGTAGGGGCCCACACGCGTGCGGCGCAGAGCCGTCAGGTGGCCGCCGACGCCCAGGTCTGCGCCCAGGTCGCGGGCCAGGGCCCGGATGTAGGTGCCGGAGGAGCAGACCACGGAGACCACCAGGTCGAGGACCGGGGTGCCGTCCCCGGCGACCGCGTCCCGGACGTCGTGGACCGCGAAGGACGAGATGGTGACGGGGCGAGCGGGGATCTCGAAGTCCTCGCCCTCACGCGCCCGTTTGTACGAGCGCACGCCGTCGATCTTGATGGCGCTGACCTTGGACGGCACCTGCATGATGTCGCCGCTCAGCTTGGCGATCCCGGCGTCGACGGCCTCTCGGGTGACCTTCGAGGCGTCTGCCGACCCCGTGATCTCGCCCTCCGCGTCGTCGGTCAGTGTCGTCTGGCCGAGCCGGATCGTGCCCAGGTACTCCTTCTCGGTCAGCGCGAGGTGCCCGAGGAGCTTGGTGGCCTTCTCGACACCGAGGACCAGCACGCCCGTCGCCATGGGGTCGAGGGTGCCGGCGTGTCCGACGCGGCGGGTCCTGGCGATCCCGCGCATCTTGGCGACCACGTCGTGCGAAGTGAAGCCCGACGGCTTGTCGACGATGACAAGGCCGTCGGGCGGCGGGTTCTTCTGGGTCATTCGGCGGCGTCGTCCGTCTCGTCCTCGTCGCCCGGCTTCCGGTACGGGTCCGCGTCACCGGCGTAGGCGGCACCCGCCGACACCTCGCGCACCTTCTCGTCGGACTGTCGGGCCTTGTCGAGGAGGTCGTCGATGGTCTTGGCGGTGTCGGGCAGCGCGTCCGCGACGAAGGTCAGCGTCGGCGTGAACTTCACACCCGCCGCCGCCCCCACGGCGGACCGGAGCACGCCCTTGGCGCTCTCCAGTCCGGCGGCCGCGGCCGCCCGCTCCTCGTCGTCCCCGTACACGGTGTAGAAGACGGTCGCCTCCCGCAGGTCACCCGTGACCCGGGTGTCCGTGATGGTGACATTCGAGCCGAGCCGCGGGTCCTTGATCCCGCGCAGCAGCTTCTGGGCCACCACCTCTCGGATGAGGTCCGCCAGCCTCTTGGCGCGCGCGTTGTCGGCCACTGGTCCGTCTCCTTAGTAACTGTCTTGCTGCTTGCTTCAGTCTTCGTCGCTGTGGAGCCTGCGTCGAACCGAGAGCAGTTCCACCTCGGGCCGCGCGGCGACCAGCCGCTCGCAGCGGTCCAGCACGTCGGTGAGGTGTCCTGTGTCCCCGGAGACCACCGCGAGCCCGATCTCGGCCCTGCGGTGGAGGTTCTGATTGCCCGTCTCCGCCGCGCTCACCGCGTACTTGCGCTGGAGCTCGGCCACGATCGGACGGACGAGAGAGCGTTTCTCCTTCAGCGAGTGGACGTCACCGAGGAGCAGGTCGAAGGACAGAGTCCCCACATACATGTGTGTATCCGGATGTCCCGCCGGTTCGGGGTACGGGCGCCGCGCTTGGACGCCAATACGGGGAACCGTACACGCAACGGCCGGGGCCGATCGACGGATATTACGTCCGCCGACCGGCCCCGATCGCGTGCTACGACGATCAGCCGCGCGGCTTCTCGCGCATCTCGTACGTCGCGATGACGTCGTCGACCTTGATGTCGTTGAAGTTTCCGAGGTTGATACCACCCTCGAAGCCTTCGCGGATCTCGGTGACGTCGTCCTTGAAGCGACGCAGACCGGAGATGGTGAGGCTCTCCGCGACGACCTTGCCGTCGCGGATGAGGCGCGCCTTGGTGTTGCGCTTGACCTCGCCCGACCGGACCAGGACACCGGCGATGTTGCCCAGCTTGGACGACTTGAAGACCTCGCGGATCTCCGCCGTACCGAGCTCGACCTCTTCGTACTCCGGCTTGAGCATGCCCTTGAGGGCTGCCTCGATCTCCTCGATCGCCTGGTAGATGACCGAGTAGTAGCGGACGTCCACACCCTCGCGCTCGGCCATCTGCGCCGCACGGCCTGCCGCGCGGACGTTGAAGCCGATCACGATGGCGTCCGAGCCCATCGCCAGGTCGATGTCCGACTCCGTGACCGCACCGACACCGCGGTGCAGGACGCGGATGTCGACCTCTTCGCCGACGTCCAGCTGGAGCAGGGAGGACTCGAGGGCCTCGACGGAACCAGAAGCGTCACCCTTGATGATGAGGTTGAGCTGCTGGACCTCGCCGGCCTTGAGCACCTTGTCCAGGTCCTCGAGCGACACACGGCGCGTGCGCTTGGCGAACGCGGCGTTGCGCTCACGGGCGGCGCGCTTCTCAGCGATCTGACGGGCCGTACGGTCCTCGTCGACCACCAGGAAGTTGTCGCCCGCACCCGGGACGTTGGTCAGGCCCAGGACCTGGACCGGCGTCGCGGGTCCGGCCTCGGCGACGTTGTTGCCGTTGTCGTCGAGCATGGCGCGCACGCGGCCGTAGGCGTCGCCCACCACCATCGTGTCGCCGACCCGCAGCGTGCCTCGCTGGACGAGGACCGTCGCCACGGCACCGCGGCCGCGGTCGAGGCGGGACTCGATCGAGATGCCCTGCGCGTCCTGGTTCGGGTTGGCCCGCAGGTCGAGCGAGGCGTCGGCCGTCAGGATCACGGCCTCCAGCAGGGAGTCGATGTGCAGACCCTGCTTGGCGGAGATGTCGACGAACATGGTGTCGCCGCCGTACTCCTCGGCCACCAGGCCGTACTCGGTCAGCTGACCGCGCACCTTGGTCGGGTCGGCACCCTCGACGTCGATCTTGTTGACCGCGACGACGATCGGGACGTCGGCCGCCTTGGCGTGGTTGAGCGCCTCGACCGTCTGCGGCATGACGCCGTCGTTGGCCGCGACGACCAGGATCGCGATGTCCGTCGACCGGGCACCACGGGCACGCATGGCGGTGAACGCCTCGTGACCCGGGGTGTCGATGAAGGTGATCGCGCGGTCTTCTTCGTTGACCTGGGTCGAGACCTGGTAGGCACCGATGTGCTGGGTGATGCCGCCGGCCTCGCCCGCGATGACGTTCGTCTTGCGGATGGCGTCGAGGAGTCGGGTCTTACCGTGGTCGACGTGACCCATGACGGTCACGACCGGCGGACGGACGACCAGGTCCTCGTCGTCGCCCTCGTCCTCGCCGAACTCGATGTCGAAGGACTCGAGCAGCTCGCGGTCCTCCTCCTCGGGGCTGACGATCTGAACCGTGTAGTTCATCTCGCCCGCGAGGAGATGCAGCGTCTCGTCGGAGACGGACTGCGTGGCCGTGACCATCTCGCCGAGGTTCATCATGACCGCGACGAGGGACGCCGGGTTGGCGTTGATCTTCTCCGCGAAGTCGGTGAGGGAGGCACCGCGCGACAGGCGAATGGCTTCGCCGTTGCCGCGAGGCAGCATCACGCCGCCGACCGACGGGGCCTGCATGGCCTCGTACTCCTGGCGCCTCTGCCGCTTCGACTTGCGACCGCGACGCGCGGGACCGCCGGGACGACCGAAGGCGCCCTGCGTGCCACCACGGCCACCGGGACCGCCGGGACGACCACCGAAGCCGGGACGACCGCCGCCGCCACCGCCGGGACCACCCGGACGGCCGGCGAAACCGCCGCCACCGCCACCGGGACCACCGGGACGACCGGCGAAGCCGCCGCCACCACCGGGACCGGCCGGACGACCGGCGAAGCCGCCGCCGGGACGACCGCCGCCGCCACCGCCGGGACGACCGCCGCCGCCGGGACCGCGGCCGCCGGGGCCACCGCCGCCGGGACGCGGGCTGCCGGCAGCCGGACGCTGCGGCATCATGCCGGGGTTGGGACGCGGGCCGCCGGGGCCACCGCCGCCGGGACGGGGACCGCCCTGCGGACGGGGCATGCCGCCCGGGCTCGGACGCGAGCCGCCCGGAGCCTGCGGACGGGGACCGCCCGCCGCGCCCTGGGGACGGGGACCGCCCTGGCCCTGGCCCTGCGGACGCGGGGCGCCGCCGGGACGCTCACCGGGACCGCCAGGGCCGCCGGGGCGCGGGGCACCGCCCGGACGGGGCGCCTGCGGGCGCGCCATACCGGTGGAGCCACCAGAGGTGAAGGGGTTGTTGCCCGGACGGGGACCGGCCGGACGAGCGCCGGGACGGGCACCCTGGCCGCCCGGACGCGGAGCGCCGGGACGGTCGCCGCGCTCACCGCGGCCCTGGCCACCCTGGCCGGGACCGCCGGCGGGACGCGGGGCGCCCGGACGCGGGGCCTGGGAGGCCGGACGCGGAGCACCCGGACGCGGGCCGGAACCCTGGCCCTGGCCGCCCTGGCCCTGGCCCTGGGAGGCCGGTGCGGCGGGAGCCGCCGGGGGTGCCGTGAACTCGGGCGTGGTCGGAGCCGGGGACGCCGGGGCGGGCCGCGGCGCGGGCTTCGGGCCCGGAGTGGGACGGGAGCCGGGAGCGGCCGGGGCGGCGGGAGCCGCGGGCCTCTCGGCGGCGGCCGGCTTGGGAGCCGGCGGGCGCGGGGCGGCCGGACGGGCGGCCTGCGCGGGAGAGGGGGCTGCCGGCCTGGCCGGGGCAGCCTTGCGTGCGGGGGCGGACTTGCCGCCTCCGTTGCCCTGCTGGAGGGCGTCCGTCAACTTACGGACAACGGGCGCTTCGATGGTCGAAGACGCCGAACGGACGAATTCACCGAGTTCTTGGAGCTTGGCCATGACGACCTTGCTCTCCACCCCGAACTCCTTGGCGAGTTCGTATACCCGGACCTTAGCCACTTCGCTCCTTTTAGGTCCGGGTGCGTCCGGACCGTCGCTACTTCATGGGCGTACTCATCGCGTGCTCATCGAGTGCTCATCGCAATCTCGACCTACTTCCAACTCGCGGGGTACCAGGGCCGCACGGGGGTTCCGCGCGACGCTTCTTACGGTGTTGCCTGCTCAGCAACTGTCTGTCTGCTCGACGTACTGGCGCAACGCCTTTATGTCGAGCGCTCCCGGGGCGCGCAACGCCCTCGTGAACGCCCGGCGGCGTACCGCCTGGTCGAGACAGACCAGGGCGGGGTGTACGTACGCACCCCGGCCGGGCAGCGTACCGCGAGGATCAGGGACGCATGCGTCCTCGATCGCCACGATGCGCAGCAGATCGGTCTTGGCCGCTCGCTGCCTGCACCCCACACAGGTGCGTTCAGGGCGTGCTCGGGCGGGCGTCCGGCCAGACACTCTTAAGTCTACCTCCCCGTACCGACCTCACCCCTTCGGGGCAGCGATCGAACGGTTGTTGTCGTGATCTAAGCCACCTACGGCTTGGATCTATTCCCCAGCGCCAATGCGCCGGCGCCATGCGTCAGCGCTCTTCGCCGGCCTGCTCGGTGTCCGGCCGGATGTCGATCCGCCAGCCGGTGAGCCGGGCCGCGAGCCGGGCGTTCTGCCCCTCCTTGCCGATGGCGAGGGAGAGTTGGTAGTCGGGGACCGTCACCCGCGCGGAGCGGGCGGCCATGTCCACGACCTCGACCTTGGACACCCGGGCCGGCGACAGCGCGTTGGCGACCATCTCGGCCGGGTCGTCCGACCAGTCGACGATGTCGATCTTCTCACCGTTCAGCTCACCCATGACATTGCGCACACGTCCGCCCATGGGACCGATGCAGGCGCCCTTGGCGTTCAGGCCCGACCGGGTGGACCGTACGGCGATCTTGGTGCGGTGACCGGCCTCGCGGGCGATCGCGGCGATCTCGACGGACCCGTCGGCGATCTCCGGCACCTCCAGGGCGAAGAGCTTCTTCACCAGATTGGGGTGCGTGCGGGAGAGGGTGACGGACGGACCGCGCACACCCCTGGCCACTCGTACGACGTACGACCGCAGCCGCATCCCGTGCGGATACGTCTCACCGGGGACCTGCTCCTGCACCGGCAGGATGGCCTCCAGCTTGCCGATGTCGACGAGCACGTTCTTCGGGTCACGGCCCTGCTGGACCACACCCATGACGATGTCGCCCTCGCGCCCCGCGTACTCGCCGAGCGTCGCGTCGTCCTCGGCGTCGCGCAGCCGCTGCAGGATGACCTGCTTGGCGGTGGTGGCGGCGATACGGCCGAAGCCGGAGGGGGTGTCGTCGAACTCGCGGGCCTCCTGACCCTCCTCCAGGTCCTCGGGGTCCTCCTTCGCCCACACGGTCACATGGCCGCTCTCGCGGTTGAGCTCCACGCGCGCGTGACGGCGGCTTCCCTCGGTGCGGTGGTAGGCGATGAGGAGGGCCGACTCGATCGCCTCGACCAACAGGTCGAAGGAGATCTCCTTCTCCCGTACCAAGCCCCGCAGGGCACTCATGTCGATGTCCACGGCTACGCCTCCTCTTCCTGCTCGTTTTCGTTCTTGCTGTCCTTGCGGCTGAACTCGACCTGCACGCGTGCCTTGTCGAACTCGGAGAAGGCGAGTCTGCGGGCGGTGGCCTTGCGGCCCTTCACGCCGGGCACTTCGACGTCGAGGCCTTCGTCGTCGACGTTCAGGATCCTGGCGACCAGCTCGCCGCCCTCGGTCAGCTGGAACTTCACCAGCCGGCCCACGGCGCGCACGTAGTGACGGTGCTCCTTGAGGAGGCGCTCCGCGCCCGGGGTGCCGACCTCGAGGGTGTACTCCCCCGCGCCCATCGCGTCGCTCTCGTCGAGCTTCGCCGAGAGCGCGCGGCTCACATCGGCGATCTGGTCCAGGTCGGCACCGGTGTCCGAGTCGACGACGACGCGCAGCACTCGCTTTCGCCCTACGGAGTCCACTGCGATCTCTTCGAGATCCAGGCCCTGGGAGGTGACGAGCGGTTCCAGGAGCTCTCGCAGCCTCTCGCTCTGGGTGGTGCTCATCCGGGTGACTCCTCGGCCGCGTGTGCTGTTGTGGGTAGGTCGCGTGTCTGGTGAAAGGGTATCCGGTCGCAGGGGGTGTTGCCGTCCAGGTGACCTCGGATGCGCGGGTACCGTGATCGCCAGCGGGGTGACCTCCCGCCCGTGTGTTCGTACGAGCTTCCTGAGGACGTCTGTCGTGCCGTACCCCCCTCCGCCGCGCGTCCCCTCGTGGCCGCGCAGAAGATCCCTGCTCGCCTCGGTCGCCGGGGGCGCCCTGCTGGTCGGCTGCTCCGACGGGACCGGGAGCACCGAGGAGGGCACCGCCGGCAGTCCGTCCGTCGTCGAGCGGGCACGCGTGCGTGCGGCTCGGGACAGCCGGGGGATCGTCGAGCGGTACGACGCCGTCCTCGCCGCCCATCCGGCGCTGGCGGAGCGGGTGGGGCCGTTGCGGGCGGAAGCCGTGCGGCATGTGGAGGCGTTCGGGGAGACGGTCGCCAAGTCCTCGCCCACCGCGTCGCAGGCCTCGCCCGCACCGTCGGTCACGGTGCCCGCGACCGAGAAGGACGCCCTCGCCCAGCTCGCCGCCGCCGAACGGGCGCTCGCGGACCGGCGGGCCAAGGCGCTGCTGGACGTACCGGGCGAGCTGGCCCGGCTGCTGGCCTCCGTGGCGGCGGCCGGTGCGGCGCACGCCTATCTGCTGATGGAGGGGACCCGGTGAGCGACGACAACGACAAGGAGCTGGAGGCCTTCCAGAAGGCGCTGGCCGCCGAGCACGCGGCCGTGTACGGCTACGGCGTCGTCGGCGGCCGGATCGGTCAGGGCCGGCGAGCGGAGGCGAAGGCCGCCTATGACGCCCACCGGGCCCGGCGGGACGGGCTGGTGCGCCAGGTGCGGAACATGGGCGGAAAGCCGGTGGCCGCGGCCGCGGCGTACGCGCTGCCCTTCCCGGTGCCGGACTCGGCCGCGGCGATACGGCTCGCCGCCGATCTGGAGGAGCGGGTGGCCGGGGTGTACTCCGACCTGGTGCGGGCAACCGAGGGCGGGCGGCGGAGCACGGCCGCCGAGGCGCTGCGGGAGGCCGCGGTGCGGGCGGTGCGCTGGCGCGGCGAGAGCGTAGCCTTCCCTGGGCTCGCCGAGCGGGCGGTCACGGTGTCGTCCTCGGCCTATGGCCCGGTTTCTTCGTCAGCTCCCACGGCGTAACGCGGTACAGGAAGGAAACGACTCGCGCATGGCTTTCGAACCACCGCAGCGGCTGGTGCGGGCGCTCGGCGAGAGCGCGCCGGACGGTGACGACTGGGTGGAGAGGCTGCCCGAGACCGCCGAACAGGCCGTCGCGCTGCGCGAGTTGACCGTGGAGCGGGTTCAGGTGCCCGGGGGACGCAGCAGCCTCGTGGTGCTCGTGCGGCGCGCTGACGGGACACCGGCCGTGCTCAAGCTGGCCCCGGCCCGAGCCCGGCCGGAGAGCGAGCGGGCGGCGCTCGCGCACTGGGACGGGCGGGGGGCCGTACAGCTGCTGGAGCCCTTTGTCGCCGAGGGAGTGCTGCTGCTCGAGCGGCTGCATCCGGATGTGTCCGTGCGGTCCCTGCCGGAGGCGAAAGCGCTGCTCGAGGCTGCCGGGGCGCTGCGGCGGCTGTGGGTGGAGCCGCCCGGTGACCATGTCTTCGAGACGGTGGCCGAGCGGACCGGGCGGCAGGCCTCGCTCATGCGGGGTGCTTCCGCGGAGGTGGCGGGACTGGTGAGCGCGGCTCTCGATGCGCGGGAGTCGTTGCTGGCCGCGCCGCCGGAGGAGCGGTTGCTGCATGGGACGTTCCGGCAGAGCAAGGTGCTGTCCGGTGTGCGGTCTCCCTGGCTGGCTGTCGGGCCTGATCCTGTCGTCGGGGAGTGCGCGTTCGATCTCGCCCGGCTGGTGCGGGACCGGGTGGAGGACCTGATCGCCTCGCCGTCGGGGGCGGCGACGACCCGCCGGCGGATCAAGCGGCTTGCGGAGTCACTGGAGGTGGATCAGGAGCGGTTGCGGGGGTGGACGTTGTTCCGGGCCGTGGAGTCGGGGGTCCGGGCGCTGCGGGTGGGGCGGCCGAAGGACGCCGAGTTGCTGTTGGAGTTCGCCGGGTGGCTCTGAGGCCGTACGGCGGCGGCCGCCGGTGCGACGGCCGCCGTACGTTCCCTCTCAAGCGGTCAGGCGGGCGATCGCCTCGTCCACCGTCAGCTCCTCGCGCTCACCGCTGCGGCGGTCCTTGAGCTCCAGGACGCCCTCGGCGGAGCGGCGGCCCGCGACCAGGATCTTCGGTACGCCGATGAGCTCGGAGTCGGTGAACTTCACACCCGGGGAGACACCCGCGCGGTCGTCGACGAGGACCCTGAGGCCCGCCTCACGCAGCTTCTCGGAGACGTCGAGGGCCAGTTCGATCTGGAGGGCCTTGCCGGCGGCGACGACGTGCACGTCGGCCGGGGCGACCTCGGCGGGCCAGCACAGGCCCTTGTCGTCGGCGGTCTGCTCGGCGAGGGCGGCGACCGCGCGGGAGACGCCGATGCCGTAGGAGCCCATGGTCACACGGACCGGCTTGCCGTTCTGGCCGAGGACGTCGAGCTTGAGGGCGTCGGCGTACTTGCGGCCGAGCTGGAAGATGTGGCCGATCTCGATGGCGCGGTCCAGCTTGAGGCCGGTGCCGCACTTCGGGCACGGGTCGCCCTCCTGGACGACCACGACGTCGACGTACTCGTCGACCTCGAAGTCACGGCCCGCGACGACGTTCTTCGCGTGCGTGTGCTCCTTGTTGGCGCCGGTGATCCAGGCGGTGCCGGGGGCCACCCGCGGGTCGGCGATGTACTTCACCTTCTCGCCCAGGCCCTGCGGACCGACGTAGCCGCGGACGAGGTCGGGGCGGCCGACGAAGTCCTCGGCGCTCACCAGCTCCACGGCGGCGGGCGCGAAGTGCGCCTCCACCTTGTCCATGTCGACCTCGCGGTCGCCGGGGACGCCGACGGCCACGATCTCACCGTCGACCTTCACGAGGAGGTTCTTGAGGGTGTCGGAGGCCTCGACGCCGAGGTGGGCGGCGAGGGTCTCGATGGTCGGGGTGTCGGGGGTGGGGATCTCCTCGAGGGCGGCGACACCGGCCGCGTCCACCGGCTTCAACTCGTAGGTGATCGCCTCGGTGTTGGCCGCGAAATCGCAGTTCGGGCAGTCCGCGAAGGTGTCCTCGCCGGCCTCGGCGGGGGCGAGGAACTCCTCCGACTTGGAGCCGCCCATCGCGCCGGCGGTGGCGGCGCAGATGCGGTAGTCGAGGCCCAGACGCTCGAAGACCTTCTGGTAGGCCTGGCGGTGCAGGGCGTAGGACCGGGCCAGGCCCTCGTCCTCGGTGTCGAAGGAGTACGAGTCCTTCATCAGGAACTCGCGGCCGCGCAGGATGCCGGCCCGGGGGCGGGCCTCGTCACGGTACTTGTGCTGGATCTGGTAGAGGATGACCGGCAGGTCCTTGTAGGAGGACGCCTGGTCCTTCACGATCAGCGTGAAGATCTCCTCGTGGGTCGGGCCGAGGAGGTAGTCGCCGCCCTTGCGGTCCTGGAGCCGGAACAGTTCGGGGCCGTATTCGTCCCAGCGTCCGGTCGCCTCGTACGGCTCCCTCGGCAGGATGGCGGGGAGCAGCACCTCCTGGGCGCCGATCGCGTCCATCTCCTCGCGGACGATCCGCTCGACGTTGGCCAGCACCTTCTTGCCGAGCGGCAGCCAGCTCCAGATACCGGCCGCGGTCCGGCGGACGTACCCGGCACGGACGAGCAGCTTGTGGCTGAGGACCTCGGCGTCCGCCGGGTCGTCGCGCAGCGTCTTCGCCATCAACTGGGACATGCGCTGGACCGGTGCGTTCGCCATGGTTCTCGTACTCCTGCTGCGTCTAGGTGATGCCAGGAGGGTAGCCGGGCGGGCTGGGCCGGTGGAAATCCGTCAGCGGCGGCGCAGGGGCAGCGGTGCGCCCATCACGGCGTACGGCTTCGGGGCGCTCGGGAAGAGGACCTGGCGGGCGAGGTCCTGGTAGCCGAGGGAGTGGTACAGGCCGCGGGCCGGGCTGTCGGTGTCGATCGCGGAGAGGATCGAGCGGGGCTCCGCGGCGCTGTCGGTGATGGTGGTGATCAGGGTGCGGCCGATGCCGCGGTTCTGGTGGTGGGGGTGGACATGGAGCTCGGTGATCACGAACGAGTCGTCGAGCCAGATGTCGTTGTGCTGGGCGCGGAGGTAGGGCTCCACGACGGTGGACCACCAGTGGGTGCGGTCGTTGGGCATGCCGTACACGAATCCGACCAGGTGCCCTCCGACGGTCGCGCCGAGGGCCCTCGCGCCGGGATAGGTCATGTGGCGGAGCACGATCTGGCGGCGGACCGCTACCTCGTCGACGCCGAGGCCGAATGCGATGGCCTGTACTGCCAGGGCCTCGTCCACGTGGGCGGACAGGTCCAGGGGGCCGATGACGAGGTCCATGCGGGCAGCGTACAGGGGGGTTTCAGGTGTGTGCCGGGGGCGGGTCGGCTCAGAAGAGGATGCTCATGAAGGCGCCGATCTCCTGGAAGCCCACCCTCGCGTAGGCCCGCCTCGCCGGGGTGTTGAAGTCGTTGACGTACAGGCTCACCACCGGTGCCACGTCCGCCAGGGCGTACCGCAGTACCGCCGCCATGCCCGGGGCCGCCACTCCCCTGCCCCGGTACTCGGGGGCCACCCACACACCCTGGATCTGGCAGGCCCGGTCCGTCGCGGCGCCGATCTCCGCCTTGAAGACGACCTTGCCGTGTTCGTCGAGGCGGGCGAAGGAGCGGCCGGAACCGACCAGTTCGGCGACGCGGGCCTGGTAGAGCAGGCCGCCGTCGCCGGCCAGCGGGGAGACGCCGACCTCTTCCGTGAACATCGCCACGCACGCCGGCATGATCGTTTCCATCTCGTCCTTGCGGATGCGGCGGACGTACGGATCCGGGGCGATGTCGGTGGGCATGCGGTCGGTGACCATGAGGGGCTGCTGGGCGCGGACCTCCCGCGCCGGGCCCCAGCTGGGTTCCAGCAGGCGCCAGAGCTGGGCGGTGGGTTCGGCGGGGCCGACGATGGAGGAGCAGCGGCGGCCGGAACGCCGGGCGCGGTCGGCGAAGGCGCGGACGGCTCGGGGGGTCGCGCAGATCGGGACCAGGTTGGCGCCGGCGTAGCAGAGGGACGTGAGCATGCCGTCCTCGTACCAGCCCCACATCTCGCCGCCGAGCCGCCACGGGTCGAGGCCGGCGACCTGCACCCTCGACGTCACGAAGGCGTTCGCGACCGGATCGCGGTCGAGCACGGCGAGCGCGGCGTCCAGGTCGCTCGGTTCGAGGACCCGGGAGGTCGTCTGGGTCAACACGGGCGGGGCCTCACACTGGGGTCTGCTGATCTCCGCACTGTACCTGCGGAAGCTGAGCCGTGCCGCCCCCGGTTCGGGGGCCGTTCGTTGCTGACACGCCCGACCCGCGCTGATAGGAACGTCGGATGATCTCGACCCCAGTGCGATCCGACGCCCGGAACTGGCCCGACGAGCAGCTCGCGGAGTTGTTCGGCGAGGGCTTCCCCTCGTTCATCACCGCCGACCGGCTGGTGAAGGAGTACATCGGCCGGGTACGGGAGTTCTTCGCGGGGCTGGATCTGATGCTGCTGGACGCGGACGGGGTTCCCGTCGCCGCCGGATGGGGGGTGCCGCTGCGGTGGGACGGCCGGGCCGACGCGCTGCCCTCGGGGTACACGGACGCGCTGGTGTGGGCCGTCGAGGGTCATGAGCAGGGCATCGAACCCGACACCCTGGTGATCTGCGGGGCGATCGTCACCCCGTCGCTGACGGGGCAGGGGCTCGCCGGGCGGATGCTCACCGCCTTGCGGGAGGCCGGACAGGATGCGGGGCTGGCGCGGGTCATCGCGCCCGTGCGGCCCACGACCAAGGCCCGCTATCCGCTGACGCCCATCGAGTCGTTCCTGCGATGGCGACGGGAGGACGGCACCGCCCTCGATCCCTGGATCCGGACCCACGAACGGCTCGGCGCCCGGATTCTCGCGCCGGCCCCCGTCTCACAGACGATGACCGGCACGGTCGCCGAGTGGGAGGGCTGGACGAGCCTCGCCCTCCCCGAGTCCGGCGACTACGTCATCCCGGAGGGGCTGAGTGTGCTGCGGGTCGACCGGGACGCCGACGTCGGCCTCTATCAGGAGCCGAACGTCTGGATGCGGCACCGGTGAGCCACGGGCGTCAGCCCGCGACCGACACCGACGGCTCGCCGGAGGCGATGCCCTCCGCCTCCATCTGCTCGGCGATCTTCATCGCCTCTTCGATGAGGGTCTCCACGATCTTCGACTCGGGGACGGTCTTGATGACCTCGCCCTTGACGAAGATCTGGCCCTTGCCGTTGCCGGAGGCGACGCCGAGGTCGGCCTCGCGGGCCTCGCCGGGGCCGTTCACCACGCAGCCCATGACCGCGACGCGGAGCGGGACCTCCATGCCGGTCAGGCCCGCGGTGACCTCTTCGGCCAGCTTGTAGACGTCGACCTGGGCGCGGCCGCAGGACGGGCAGGAGACGATCTCCAGGCCTCGCTGCTTGAGGTTCAGGGATTCCAGGATCTGGTTACCGACCTTGACCTCCTCGACCGGCGGGGCACTCAGCGACACCCGGATGGTGTCGCCGATGCCCTGGGAGAGCAGCGCGCCGAAGGCGACGGCCGACTTGATGGTGCCCTGGAAGGCGGGGCCGGCCTCGGTCACGCCGAGGTGCAGCGGGTAGTCGCACTGGGCGGCGAGTTGGCGGTACGCCTCGACCATCACGACCGGGTCGTTGTGCTTGACCGAGATCTTGATGTCCCGGAAGTCGTGCTCCTCGAAGAGGGAGGCCTCCCACAGGGCGGACTCGGCCAGCGCCTCAGGGGTCGCCTTGCCGTACTTCTGGAGCAGCCGCCTGTCCAGGGATCCGGCGTTGACGCCGATCCGGATCGGCGTGCCGTGGTCCTTCGCGGCCCGCGCGATCTCCTTGACCTTGTCGTCGAACTGCTTGATGTTGCCCGGGTTGACGCGTACGGCCGCGCAACCGGCCTCGATCGCCGCGAAGACGTACTTGGGCTGGAAGTGGATGTCCGCGATCACCGGGATCTGCGACTTGCGCGCGATGGTCGCGAGGGCGTCGGCGTCGTCCTGGGTCGGGCAGGCCACGCGCACGATCTGGCAGCCGGACGCCGTGAGCTCGGCGATCTGCTGGAGCGTCGCGCCGATGTCCGAGGTACGCGTGGTCGTCATCGACTGGACAGAGACCGGGGCGTCGCCGCCCACAGCCACCGTGCCGACCTGGATCTGCCGGCTCTTCCGGCGTTCGGCGAGCCTGGTCGGAACGGACGGCATGCCGAGAGAAATCGCAGTCATCTGCTGTGCAACCCCAAGTCGTGGATCAAGGTCCAGGTCCCGTCAGCGCCGGGCTCCGGACTTCGAGATTACGGCAAGGGACCGGGCGCGAGCACATCACGGCCGTCAAACCCGCCCAATGGAAGACGGCCCGGCACAGAGCATGCCGGGCCGCCTCGAACGCCGTATGACTAGGAGATTCTCACCGGGTCAACCACACGGGCACCCAGCGAGATACTGGGCTGTGGCTCAGCGATCGGTCCCGAGCTGATGGACAGCACCGGAGCGGTTCCGTGGCTCAGCGCAGGAGTGCCCTCTCCCTCCTCGCTGAGGATCTCCACGAACTTCGGAAAATGACCGGTTCTCAGCTGAGGCGGACCGGGTTGACCACATCGGCGACGAGCACCAGCAAGGTGAAGCAGATGAAGATCCCCGCCACCACATAAGCGACCGGCATCAGCTTCGCCACGTCGAACGGGCCCGGGTCCGGGCGCTTCAGGACCTTCGCCAGGTTGCGGCGCAGGGACTCCCACAGGGCGCCCGCGATGTGGCCGCCGTCCAGGGGCAGCAGCGGGAGCATGTTGAAGAGGAACAGGGAGAGGTTGAAGCCCGCGACCAGCATCAGCGCCATGGCGAGTTGCTGGGTCGGGGGGATGTCGAGCGTGAAGATCTCGCCGCCCACCCTCGCCGCGCCGACCACGCCCATCGGGGAGTCCGGCTCGCGCGGGGCGTCGCCGAAGGCCGCGTTCCACAGGGCCGGGATCTTGCCGGGCAGGGCGGCCAGGGAGTCGACGGCCTCGCCGACGCGGTCACCCATCCAGACCAGGGAGTCGCCGAAGTCCTGCTTGACGATGCCGGTGGCCGCGCTGAAGCCGAGGAAGCCGGCGGTGACGTACTCGCCCTGGACGTACTGCCCGCTGGAGTCCTTCTTGGCGACCTGGTTGCTGGCGATCTTCGCGGTGAGGGTGACGTCCTTGCCGTCGCGCTCGACGACTATCGGGACCGTCTTGTCGGGGTTGGCGCGGATGAGGTCGGAGAGCTTGTTCCAGTCATCGGTCTTCACGCCGTTGAACGCGATGATCTTGTCGCCCGCCTTGAGGCCGGCGGCCGCTGCCGGGGAGGCGGGGTCGGAGGCCTTGCAGTTCTCGCGGTTCTGGCTCTGGGCGATCACGCACTTGGAGACCGAGCTGACCGTGTTGGTCTGCTGGGAGATGCCGAAGCCCATGAGGACCGTGAGGAACAGCGCCACCGCGAGGATCAGGTTCGCGAAGGGGCCCGCGAACATCACGATGACGCGTTTCCAGGGCTTACGGGTGTAGAAGAGGCGTTTCTCGTCGCCGGGCTGGAGCTCCTCGAAGGCGGCCGAGCGGGCGTCCTCGATCATGCCGCGCCAGGGGGAGGTGGAGCGGGCGCTGATACGGCCGTCGTCGCCGGGCGGGAACATGCCGATCATGCGGATGTAGCCGCCGAAGGGGACGGCCTTGATGCCGTACTCCGTCTCGCCCTTCTTGCGCGAGAAGACGGTCGGTCCGAAGCCGACCATGTACTGCGGCACGCGGATGCCGAAGAGCTTGGCGAAGGACAGATGTCCCAGCTCGTGCCACGCGATCGACACCAGAAGGCCGAAGGCGAAAAGCCCTGTGCCGAGGATGAACATCAGGGTCGTCATGCACGGGCCTCCGCCGTCTGTGCCGTCAGTTCCCGGGCCCGGGTCCGCGCCCAGGTCTCCGCTTCGAGGACGTCCGCGACGGTGAGCGAGGTTCCCCCGCGCGGGGTGCCGTGCTCGTCCACCACCCGGGTCACGGTCTCCATGATCCCGTTGAACGGCAGCGCGCCGGCCCGGAAGGCCTCCACGCACTCCTCGTTGGCGGCATTGAACACCGCCGGGGCCGTGCCCGCGAGCTGTCCCACGTGTCTCGCAAGGTTGACCGAAGGAAACGCGTCGTTGTCGAGCGGGAAGAACTCCCAGGTCGACGCCTTGCTCCAGTCGAAGGCGGGCGCCGCGTCGGGGACGCGCTCGGGCCAGCCGAGACCAATGGCGATCGGCCCGCGCATGTCGGGGGGCGTCGCCTGGGCGATCGTGGATCCGTCCGTGAACTCAACCATCGAGTGGACATACGACTGGGGATGCACGACCACCTCAATGCGGTCGAAGGGAATGTCGTAGAGGAGGTGTGCCTCGATGACCTCCAGCCCCTTGTTGACGAGCGTCGCGGAGTTGATCGTGATGACCGGGCCCATGGCCCAGGTGGGGTGGGCGAGGGCGTCCTCGACGGTCACCTGAGCGAGGTCGGCTCTGGTACGGCCGCGGAAGGGGCCGCCGGACGCGGTGACGACGAGCTTGCGTACGTCGGCCCTGGTCCCGGAGGCCAGGGCCTGGAAGAGGGCCGCGTGCTCGGAGTCGACCGGGATGATCTGCCCGGGCTTGGCGAGGGACTTCACCAGCGGGCCGCCCACGATGAGCGACTCCTTGTTGGCGAGCGCGAGGGTGCGGCCCGTTTCCAGGGCGGCGAGGGTCGGGGCGAGGCCGATGGAGCCGGTGATGCCGTTGAGGACGGTGTGCGCGTCGGAGGCGGCGACCTGTGTGGCCGCCTCCGGGCCGGCGAGGATCTCGGGGAGCGGCTCGCCCGTGCCGTAGAGACCGCTGAGCGCTTCGCGCAGCTGCGGTACGACGTCCTCGCGGGCGACCGCGACGGTCCGCGCCTTCAGCCGGTGCGCCTGCTCGGCGAGGAGCGCGACCCGGCCGCCGTTGGCGGACAGTGCGGTCACCCGGAACCGGTCGGGGTTGCGCAGCACGAGGTCGATGGCCTGGGTGCCGATGGAGCCCGTGGAGCCGAGGATCACCACGTCCTTGGGACCGTCGCCCGGGAGGGGGTCGTAGACCAGGTGTGGGTCGGCGAGGGGGGCTGGACTGTCGCTCATCCCTCCATTGTGGCCGTAAGAGCGGTGTAGGAGGACAGCGCGTCCCCGTCTCCGGGGGCGCGCTGTCGTGAGTGGTCAGCGGATGGGCCGGTGCACGTTCTCCTTCTCGGAGGGGCCGGGGGTCGCGTCCGCGATCCAGACGCCCTCGCCCGAGGGGTCGACGATGCCGTCCTCCAGCCAGGCGTAGGTGCCGGACATGACTCCCTTGACGACCTTGCGGTCCTGGTCGTCGGTGTTGTTCCAGAGGCGGCCGAAGAGTTCCTCGACGCGCAGGCGGGACTGGTGGCAGAAGGCGTCGGCGAGCTGGTAGGCCTCGCGGCCGTGGGATTCGGTGGTGTAGAGGAGTTCGGCGCGTACGCAGGCCGCGCTCATCGCGAAGAGTTCGGCGCCGATGTCGACGATGCGGCCGAGGAAGCCCTGCTTGGTCTCCATCCGGCCCTGCCAGCGGGACATGGCGTAGAAGGTGGAGCGGGCGAGTTTGCGGGCCGTTCGTTCGACGTAGCGCAGGTGTACCGAGAGGTCCACTTCGCGCTTGAACTCGGCGTAGGAGGTGGGCAGTTGGCCCGGTCCCGCCACCAGCTTCGGGAGCCACTTGGCGTAGAAGACGCCCGCGTTCGCGCCCGCCTTCGCCTTGTCGCCGAGGGACTTCTCCGGGTCGATGAGATCGCCCGCGACCGAGAGGTGGGCGTCGACGGCCTCGCGGGCGATCAGCAGGTGCATGATCTCCGTGGAGCCCTCGAAGATGCGGTTGATGCGCAGGTCGCGCAGGACCTGCTCGGCGGGGACCGCCTTCTCGCCGCGGGCCCTGAGGGACTCGGCGGTCTCGAAACCCCGGCCGCCGCGGATCTGGACGAGTTCGTCGGCGACGAGCCAGGCCATCTCGGAGGCGTAGAGCTTGGCGAGGGCGCCCTCGATGCGGATGTCGTTGCGGTTCTCGTCGGCCATCTGGCTCGAGAGGTCGAGTACGGCCTCCAGGGCGAAGGTCGTCGCCGCGATGAAGGAGATCTTGGAGCCGACGGCCTCGTGGTGGGCGATCGGCTTGCCCCACTGTTCGCGGGCCGCGGACCACTCGCGGGCGATCTTCAGGCACCACTTGCCGGCGGCCACGCAGGAGGCGGGCAGCGAGAGACGGCCGGTGTTGAGGGTGGTCAGGGCGATCTTCAGGCCTGTGCCCTCGGGGCCGATGCGGTTGGCCGCGGGCACCCGGACCTGGTGGAAGCGGGTGACGCCGTTCTCGATGCCGCGCAGGCCCATGAAGGCGTTGCGGTTCTCGACGGTGATGCCGGGTGAGTCGGTCTCCACGACGAAGGCGGTGATGCCGCCCTTGTGGCCCTCGGACTTCGGGACGCGGGCCATCACGACGAGCAGGTCGGCGACCACGCCGTTGGTGGTCCACAGTTTCACTCCGTCGAGGATGTAGTCGTCCCCGTCGGGTACCGCGCTGGTCGCGAGGCGTGCCGGGTCGGAGCCGACGTCCGGTTCGGTGAGGAGGAAGGCGCTGATGTCGGTGCGGGCGCACCGGGGCAGGAACCGCTCCTTCTGCTCCTGCGTGCCGAAGAGCTTCAGCGGCTGGGGTACGCCGATCGACTGGTGGGCGGACAGCAGCACGCCGATCGCGGGGCTCGCGGAGCCCACGAGGGCCAGCGCCTTGTTGTAGTACACCTGGGTGAGGCCGAGGCCGCCGTACTTGGTGTCGATCTTCATGCCGAAGGCGCCGAGCTCCTTGAGCCCGTCCACGACGTCGTCGGGGATCCGGGCCTCGCGTTCGATGAGGGCGCCGTCCACCCTGGTCTCGCAGAAGTCGCGGAGCTTGGCCAGGAAGTCCTCGCCGCGCTGGGCGTCCTCGTCGGGGGGCATCGGGTGGGGGTGGATGAGGTCGAGCCGGAAACGCCCGAGGAACAGTTCCTTGGCGAAGCTGGGCTTGCGCCAGTCCTGTTCCCGGGCGGCCTCCGCCACCTCGCGGGCCTCGCGCTCGGTGACGACGGGCTTGGTGGACGGTGCGGACATCAGGCTCACCTCGTCGTGAATCGGGATCTTGGGTGCCGTATGGTTACCGACGGGTGCTACCCGATCGTATGTACCCGATCCGGGGCGAGGCCACCACCCTGCGTGCGGCCGTTCAGCCGATGTCGACGGAAAACGACTTGGTGTCCAGTCGGCCGGTGCCCGTGCAGCACCGGATGCCGCGCACGTAGTTGTCGTGGCTCGGCGGCTTACGCCGGACGAGTGGCTGGGCGGCGGCGGCGGACTGCTCGAGGTGGGTGGTACCGCTGGTGCTCGTCCGGCGGGACCCTCACCTTCCGCACCCCGCCCCAGGTGTACCGTGCCCATCCCGCTCTCACCGGGGTCCCCACGGGCTCCATGGCCCCCCGCGGCCAGTCGTGGTAGGCAGGAAGGCGTACCCCCGTCGCGGCCGTGAACGGGCAGGCCGGAGCGGGTTCGCCGGTGTCGGGGCCTTGTTCGTGCGTCGCTCGCACGAGAGTCCTTGTCGAAGCGCTTCGACAACCTATGGACACCCACTCCCGGGGGAGCTACTGTCGAACCACCCTCACCCGCCCCTGTTCGCACTGCGCACTGTCGAAGCGCTTCACAAAGCTTGGAGAGCTGGATGGTCACCCTCGCCGAGGTCGCCCAGCACGCCGGAGTCTCGGCGAGCACGGTGAGCTATGTCCTCAGTGGCAAGCGGTCCATCTCGACGAGCACCCGGCAGCGGGTCGAGGAAAGCATCCGCGAGCTCGGCTACCACCCGAACGCCGGCGCCCGCGCCCTCGCCAGCAGCAGGTCGAACATCATCGCGCTGATGATCCCGCTCCGCACCGACATGTACGTGCCGGTGATGATGGAGATCGCCATCGCGGTGGCCACCACCGCACGGACGCACGGGTACGACGTCCTGCTGCTCACCGGCGAGGAGGGTCCCGACGCCGTACGACGCGTCACCGGCAGCGGGCTCGCCGACGCGATGATCCTGATGGACGTCGAACTCGACGACGAGCGGCTGCCGTTCCTGCGCGGCACCGACCAGCCCTCCGTGCTCATCGGCCTCCCCGCCGACACCTCCGGACTCACCTGCGTCGACCTCGACTTCCGGGCCACCGGCGCCCTGTGCGTCGAACACCTCGCGAAGCTCGGCCACCGCGACATCGCTGTCATCGGCGAGGCCCCCGCCGTCTACGAACGGCACACCGGCTTCGCCGAGCGCACTCTGGACGGACTCCGGTCGCGGGCCCAGGAGTTGGGCGTACGACTGCTGCACCGGCCGTGCGACGGCGGGTACGACGCGATGGCCGTGACGCTCGCCCGCGTCCTCGACGAGCGTCCGTCCACCACGGGCTTCGTCGTGCAGAACGAGCAGGCGGTCGAGCCGCTGCTCGCGCTGCTGCGCCAGCAGGGCCGGGCCATTCCCGAGGACGTCTCGGTGGTCGCGATCTGCCCCGAACAGGTCGCCGTCCAGGCCTCGGTGCGGCTGACATCGGTCGCCATCCCCGCACAGGAGATGGGCCGGCACGCCCTGGAGCGGCTGGTCGCCAAGCTGGAGGGCCGCGGTGAGGACGAAGTCGTCCTGATCGAACCCGAGTTGACGGTCCGGGCGAGCACGGGCCCGGCGCCTTCGGCGTCCTGACACCTCACACACCAGACCTCACACACCACGCGTCCCGTGCCGGTGCGGCACGCCCCTGTCTGCATTCCTTCAGGAGCACTCCTCGTGAATCAGCCTGCCGAAAGCCAGCCCAAGGTCACTCTCGCGCAGTCGTCCCCCACCGTCGGCACGTTCCGGGAGCGGGACGGCGCGCTGGAGTGGAGCGGGCGCCAGGAGACCGTCCGTGTCGAGCCCTGGGGTCCGGACGCGGTCCGGGTGCGTGCCCGGCTCGGCGGGCCGATCCTCGAGGGGCTGCCGGGCGCCCTGCTCGACGAGCCGCCGGCCACCGAGAGCACGGTCAAGATCGGTGACGGGGAAGGCCAGCTGACGGTGGGCGCGCTGACCGTCCACGTCGACGCCGAGGGGCAGCTCCGCTTCCTGCGCACCGCGGACTCCGCCGAGCTCCTCGCGGAGGCCCGCGCCCACTTCTGGTGGCCCGGCTCGCGTCTGTACACCGCGGTCGGCAACGGCCACCACCGTCTCGAGCAGCGCTTCGCCGCCTACGACGACGAGAAGCTGTACGGCCTCGGCCAGCACCAGCACGGCAAGCTGGATCAGAAGGGCCTGGTCCTCGACCTGATCCAGCGCAACGCCGAGGTGGGCATCCCGGTTCTCGCCTCCAGCCGCGGTTACACCCTCCTCTGGAACAACCCGGCGATCGGCCGCGTGGAACTCGCCCGCAACGGCACGCGCTGGGTGGCCGACTCGGCCCGCCAGATCGACTACTGGATCACCGCCGGCACCCCGGCCGACGGTCAGCGCCGCTACAGCGGAGTGACCGGCCGGACGCCGATGCTGCCGGAGTGGGCGGCGGGCTTCTGGCAGTGCAAGCTGCGCTACCGCACCCAGGACGAACTCCTGTCCGTGGCACGGGAGTACAAGCGGCGCGGGCTTCCCATCTCCGCGATCGTCTGCGACTTCTTCCACTGGACGCACCTCGGCGAGTGGAAGTTCGACCCGGCCGAGTGGCCCGACCCGGCGGCGATGGTCCGTGAACTGGAGGAGCTGGGCATCAAGTTGGTGGTGAGCGTCTGGCCGTCGGTGTCGCCGCTCAGCGAGAACCACCCGGTCATGGAACAGCGCGGCTACTTCATCGGCACCCAGTACGGCCCGATGGCGCACGCCGACTGGCCCGACAAGGGGGTCGCCTCGACCGTCCAGGTCGCCTTCTACGACGCCACGAACCCGGAGGCCCGGGAGTTCATGTGGTCGAAGGTCCGCGACAACTACCTTGCTCCGTACGGCATCACGGCCTTCTGGCTGGACGCCTGCGAGCCGGAGCTCAAGCCCGGCTTCCAGGAGAACCTGCGCTACTGGGCGGGGCCCGGCCTCGAGGTCGGCAACATGTACCCGGCCGAGAACTCCCGCACCTTCCACGAGGGCCTGACGGCCGCCGGCGAGGAGGTCATCACCCTCAACCGCTCGGCCTGGGCGGGCAGTCAGCGCTACGGCGCCGCCCTGTGGTCCGGTGACATCGGCACCGACTTCCCGACCCTGCGTGAGCAGATCGCCGCGGGTCTCAACACCGCGATGTCCGGCATCCCGTGGTGGAACACGGACATCGGCGGCTTCCACGGCGGCGACCCGGACGACCCGGCGTACCGCGAGGTCATGGTCCGCTGGTTCCAGTTCGGCACGCTGTCGCCCTTGATGCGGCTGCACGGCTTCCGCGACCCGGGCATGCCGCTGGGACCGGAGATGACCGGTGGCCCGAACGAGGTGTGGTCGTACGGCGAGGAGGCCGGCGCGATCATGGAGAAGTACCTGCGGCTGCGCGAGCGGCTGAAGCCGTACGTCCTGAAGGTCATGCGCGAGGCCCACGAGGAGGGCCTGACGCCGATGCGGCCGCTCTTCCTGGAGTTCCCGGACGACCAGGCGGCGTGGACGGTCGACGACGCCTACCTCTTCGGCGCGGACCTCCTGGTCGCCCCGGTTCTCACGGCGGGCGCGACGGCCCGTACGACCTATCTCCCGGCGGGCGCGACCTGGACGGACGCGTGGACCGGTGAGACGTACGAGGGCGGCAGGACGGTGACCGTCGACGCCCCGCTGGACCGCATCCCGCTGTTCCTGCGGGACGGGGCGCGGCTTCCGGTGGCGGAGTAGCCGTACCGAAGCGGCCGGTCCCACGGGGGTGGGCCGGCCGCTTCGTCGTGTGGGGTCAGCTACCGCAGACCGAGCGCAGGGCGCGGGCCAGGGCCCTGGTGTGCAGGGCGTCGAGGTGGTCCTCGTGACGGACCTGGAGGGCGGCGAGCAGGAGCTCGGGACGGCAGGTGGCCGCCGCGCCCCGGTCGTCGGCGGTGGTGGCGAGGGCCTCGACCAGCGCGCCGGTCACTCGGTTGATCTCCTGCCGTACGACGCTCAGGTCCGGCTTGGTCGTCGGTGCCTCGTCGGGGTGGTCGCTCCACCGCTGGAACAGGCCGCGCTGGACGATCTTGTTCGCCTCGATCTGGTCGCGGAAGATCACTCGGATCTCGTCCGGGTCGGCGCCGAGCTGCTGGGCCTGGGCGGCGACGTTGTCGAGGACCTGCTGTTCGCGGGCGGGGTCGTCGATGGGGCTGTCGGTGCCCCACTTGGCGGCGGCGACCAGGTCGGCGGTGGCCAGGCGTTCGGCGGCGAGTTCGACGACGGGGTGCAGGGCGGAGAGGGAGCGGGCGGTGGCGTGGGGTGCCGCGGCCGTCCCGGAGAGGGGAACCGCGACCGCGGAACCCGTCGCGGTGAGAACGACGGCCGCGGTCGCGGTCACGGTGATCAGGGCACGTCGGAGGGGGGTGGTGGTACGCATGCCCCCATCACGCCCGACGCTGCCCCACGATCAGGTCAACTGCTGCTTACGGTCAGGTTGTTGGCGGTGAAGTTGAGACCACCGGACGAGCTGGTGATCTCGAATCCGAACTGCACGTCGCCGATGGTCTCGTTGCCGAACCAGCCCTTGGTGTCCTTGATCCACTTCAGGATCGGGAGGATGTTGACCGTGCCGGAGCTGGAGTTGGAGGTGCGGACGAAGGAGAAGACCTGGTTCGCGCCGTTGGTGCCCTTGTAGACGGTCCAGGTGTGGCCGCCGAGCGTCACGTTGCCCTGCGAGCTGCCGAGCGGCCCGACGGCTCCGGTCTTGTTGACCCAGAGCATGATCTCGTAGTCGTAGTCGGTGTCCCAGATGTCGTACGACGTGTTGTACGCGCCGGACGACGGGACCGAGACGTTGTAGCTGCTGGAGAGCGAACCCAGCGAGGTGATCGACTTGTTGATCACCTTCTTGGAGTTGGGGTAGGACTTGATGCCGCCGGTGTTGGGGTGGTTGGCGTTGACGCCCCAGTTGGTGCCGGAGTTGGCCCAGATGCACTGGCTGCCGGCGCCGGAGCCCCAGATGTTGTTGTAGAGCGTGTAACCGTTCAGGCTCGTGTTGGCCCACTGGTCGCAGGAGCTCCAGACGGCGGCGGAGGCCGGGGCCGAGGCGAGTCCGACGGTGGCGCCGATGGCCATCGCCGGGGCCAGTACGGCCATGGTGATCTTGCGCAGAGTGCTTGCCATGGTGTCCCTTTCCATGGGTGGGGGGAAATGCGGGGGGTTACCACGCCTCCAGACGGAGGACGTGGTCTTCTCCGGCGACGAGGTAGAGCGGCTCGGTGCCGGAGGAAGTCCGGAGTTCGACGCGGTGGGTGCGGGTGGGGCGCAGCACCGCGGTCGCTTCGGTGGGGCTCCAGGTGAGGTCGAGTACGGCCCCGAACCTGGTGCGGATACCCCGTAGTTCACCTCGGGGGCAGGTGGTGGGGACCGCCGGGAGCAGTACCAGCCGGTCCGGTGTCGACTGCACGAGCATCTCGACGAGGACGGCGGGCAGGGTGTGGGCGGCGTCCGCGTTGTACACGTTCCGGTTCGGGTAGTGCGCGCTCATCAGCGAGGCGTGGAAGAAGTCGCCCCCCAGGACCTGGCCCAGGGCGTGCGCGACCCGTTCGCCGTCGCGCAGCCGGGCCGCGACGAGGGCGTGGTGGAGATGGCCGTGGGCCGAGTCGTTCTCGGAGCCGCGGAGTTCGAGGGCCCGGTGGGCGGCCCTGGCCAGGTCGGGGGTGTCGTAGGGGGTGATCTCGTCGAGTGGCCAGACGCCGTAGAGGTGGCTGAGGTGGCGGTGGTCGTAGGTGTCGTCGAGACCGGGCCGGGCCCATTCGGCGAGGGCGCCGTCGGCGTTGACCCGGTGGGGAGGGAGCCGGTCGGCGAGGGTGCGCCAGGCTTGTGCCTTCTCGGGATGGTAGGCGGCGGCCGTGAGCAGGGCGTGCCGGGCGGCCGAGAGATCCATGGCCGCGTTGATCGCGCCCCAACTGGCGTTCGCGGGGCGGTTCTCGGGTGAGTAGGAGGGGACGACGACGAGATGTCCGTCGGCGTCCGTGCGGGTGAGGAAGTCCTCGTAGAACAGGGCGACTTCGGCGAGTGCGTGGGCGGTGCGCGGGTCCTGTGCGCCGCGGGTCTCGTCGTGGTCGACGAGGGGCTTGAGCAGCCAGTCGGCGCCCGCGGTCCACAGATGCAGCGGGTACTCGCGGTTGAAGTGGTACGTCAGCCCGGACTCGCCGTCGGAGTGGGGCGGGGCCACGACACCCCGGGTGCCGAAGATCTCGCGGGCGTTGTCCTGCCAGTCGGGCAACTGACGGTGGATCAGACAGGCCAGGGCTTCGGTGACTTCGGGAAGGGCCGCGCTCGCGGCCGACGCTGTCTGGAGGTTGACGTTGGCGTCGTTGGTGAACGCTCCCGACCAGGCCGTGGCCCAGTCGCCGGTCCACAGGCCGGTGAGCCGGGGCGGGAAGAGACCGCTGGAGGAGAGCAGGTGGTAGCGGCCGGCGGCGAAGAGGCGTTCCAGGAGGGCGGGGCTGTCGGGCCGCTCCAGCAACTCCGAGCCCGGCAGGGCGCGTTCGGCGGGGTCGGCGGCGAGGTCGAGGGTGACGCGTTCGTAGGCGGTGCGGTGGAGGGGGGTGTGCCGGTCCAGGAGCCGGGCGTACGCGTCGGCCCCCGACTCGGGCTCGGCTTCGGATTCGGGGACCAGGTCGCGCAGGGCCTCCGCGTGGGGTGCCGTGTCCAGTTCGCCGGTGTGCCGTACGACGCGGGTCAGCAGGAGGACGGACTCGGCACCGGTGACCTGCGCGCCCGGCGGGATGAGCGCGGTGCGGCCGCCCGTGGGGACGACCAGGGTGATGCCGGTGTAACGGCGGTCGCTGTCGGGGTAGCGGACGCAGAGGGTGAGCAGGGCCCCGTCAGCGGCGCGGACGATGCTCTGGCCGACCATCAGGGTGTCGGGTGCGCCCGGCAGCCGGTGGTCCAGCGAGACGACCAGGTCCGCCGCCTCGACCTGCTGGACGATGACGTCGTCCGCGCGCGAGACGAAGAGCTCGCTGCGCGACCCCTGGGACTCCGTGCGCAGGACGCCGGTGGTGAAGTCGACGGAGCGACGGTGGTCGGCAGCGGCCGCGCGCGGACGGCGCAGCCGGATCTGGAAGGCGGGGTGGAAGGGCTGCACCCACTGCAGCGGGCGTCCGTCCGTGAAGCGCTCGGCGGCGTCGAGCTCGCCGGCGAGCAACCGGTCCTGAAGCGCGGGGAGTTCGGCGGCGAGGCGGGGCGGGCGGGCGTGTTCGGCGCCGTTGGGACGGACGAGGGTGTGGTGCGTGACGACGACCCGCTCGTCGTTCGGTTCGCCGAAGACGAGAGCGCCGTGGTGGCCGTTGCCGCTGAGGAAGCCGTCCTCCCAGCGCGCGGCCGGTTCGGGTTCCCAGGTGCCGTGGACGGGTCCGTCGGTCATGGCTGGAGCACCGCCACTCCGTAGCGGCCCAGCGGGACCCGGTCCGTGAGGGACTGCCCCGTCAGCAGATCCTGGTGGGTGCCCGGCACGTCGACCGTCACCGGCTCGCGGCCGTGGTTGAGCAGGAAGAGCAGGTCACCGCGGCGGACGGCCTCGACCTGGTCGGGCAGGCCGTCGAGGACCGGTCGCGCACCCGCGCCCGTGGCGATCCCGGCGAGGAGCTCGCGCAGGGCGCCCGGCTCGGGAAGCGTCGACAGGTACCAGGCGCGGCCCCTGCGCAGCACGGCGGGCAGCCCGTCCAGCTCACCGCCCTTGTACGAGGCCTCTGTGGTGGCGTCCTCGGTCTTGTCGATCTCCTCCGACCACAGGGTGCCGCGGAATCCGCCTGATGAGCCGTCGCATTCCGCGTGCTCCCCCGCGTCCAGCGGCCACCACTCGTGCAGGGTGCGGATGCCGAACAGTGCGCGCAGCCGGGCGTCCATGCCGCCGGGGCGCACCCGGTCGTCCTCGTCGGCGACGCCGGTGAGGAATCCGGCGACGAGGGTGCCGCCCTGGCGGACGTAGGCGAGGAGGTTGTCGATCGCCGGGTCGGTGAGGGCGTAGAGCTGGGGGACGACGACCACCTTGTAGGCGGTGAGGTCGTGTTCGGGGTGGGCGAAGTCGGTGGTGAGGTGGGCTTCCCAGAGCGCGCGGTGCCAGGCCTTGAGGACGTCGGGGTAGTCGACCTCACGGGAGAGGCGGCCGTCCTGGGCGCCGGCCCACCAGGCGTGCCAGTCGTGCAGGACGGCGATGTCGTGGGCGGTGTGACGTCCCGTCACCTGCGCCGATATGGCGGCGAGTTCGGCTCCGAGCTGCTTGACCTCCTGATAGGTGCGTCCTTCCTCCCCCGCGTGGCTGACCATTCCGGAGTGGAACTTCTCCGCGCCCTGCCGGGACTGGCGCCACTGGAAGTAGCAGACGGCGTCCGCACCGCGGGCGACGGCCTGCAGGGACCAGAGGCGGTTCAGTCCACGGGGCTTGGGGTGGTTCACACCCCGCCAGTTGACCGGTCCGGCGGCCTGTTCCATGAGCATCCACGGCCCACGGGCCTGCGAGCGGGTCATGTCCTGGACCAGAGCGCCCTGTTGGGCCCCGAGGGGATCACGGGGGTCGGGATAGAGGTCGACGGAGACGACGTCCTCCTCCTCGGCCCAGCGCCAGGCGTCCTGGCCCACCCACAGCGGCATGAAGTTGCTGGTCACCGGGGTGCGTGGGGTGGCCCGGCGGACGATGTCCCGCTCGGCGAGGTAGCACTCCAGGAGCATGTCGGAGGTGAAGCGCTTGAAGTCCAGCACCTGGGTGGGGTTCTTCAGGTAGTGGGCGTGGCGAGGCGTGTGGACCTCGGCCCAGTCGCCGTATCCCTGGCTCCAGAAGGCGGTTCCCCAGGCGGAGTTGAGGGCGTCGAGGGAGCCGTAGCGACCCTGGAGCCAGGTCCGGAAGCGGGCGGCGGCCTCGTCGCTCCAGTCGTAGGTGCAGTACTCGTTGTTGATGTGCCACATCGTCAGGGCCGGGTGGCCGCCGTAGCGGGCGGCGAGGTCCTCGGTGATGGCGGCGGCGTAGCGGCGGTAGGTGGCGCTGGAGTGCGAGAAGTGCTGGCGCCCGCCCCAGTACTCGGTGCGGCCGTCCTCGGTGACGGGCAGGGTGTCAGGGTGCAGGTGGCCCATCCACGGCGGTGGCGAGGAGGTGGGGGTGGCGAGGACGACCCCGATGCCGTTGTCGTGCATCAGGTCCATCAGCCGGTCCAGCCAGCCGAAGTCCCGCTCCCCCGGCCGCGGTTCGAGCCTGGCCCAGGAGAAGACCCCGAGGGTGACGGAGTTGACGCCGGCGGCCTTCATCAGCCGGACGTCCTCCGGCCAGGTCTCCTCGGGCCACTGCTCGGGGTTGTAGTCACCGCCGTAGAGGATGCGGCCACGGGTGGCATCGCCCAGCGACGGCCTCTTTTCCACAGCCATCAGACGGGCTCCCCGTACTGGATGCCCCGGCCGTTGGTGGCGACGTAGACGCGGCCGTACAGCCGCGGGTCGGCGGCGATGGTCGCGCCGATCCAGCCCCACTGGTGCTGGTCGTCGTTGACGCGCACCCAGCTCTTCGCGCCGTCGTCGGAGCGGTACACGCCGGTGATCGCCTCCGTGGCGCCGACCTGGTAGATCGCCGGGTAGTCGGCGCCCTTGGCCGCCTTGCCGAAGGCGAGGGTGTGCGAGGCCCAGCAGCTGGTGAGCTTGGTGAAGGTCGCTCCGCCGTCGGTGGACCGGTGGAGGCCGTTGGTCTTGGTGCTCAGCCACAGGTCGCCGGAGCGTCCCGGGGCCGCGGTCAGCTGGAACTGGCTGTCGCCGGAGGGCAGTCCGCTCGCGCGCCCGGTGAAGGTGAGGCCGCCGTCCGTGCTGGCGAACAGGGTGCCGGTGTCGGTGTCGTACGCGTAGAAGCGTGTGGGGTCGGCCGGGTCGGCCAGCGGGGTGGCGCCCTTGGGGTAGCCGGCGACCTCGGACCAGGTCGCTCCGTTGTCGGTGGAGCGCTGGGCGGGGTACTTGGTGCCGTCCCAGTGCACGAAGGTCCACAGCAGCACGCTGCCGTCGGTGTTGGTGGCGATCGGCCCCGGCGCGTCCTTGGCGAGGGCGGGCTGGGTCGCGAAGGGCGCCCAGGTCTTTCCGCCGTCGTTCGAGTAGGCGCCGTTGCCGTGGTCGCCGAAGCCCGTGCGGACGACGTACGAGGGCTTGGCCGCGGCCTGGGCGAGTCCCGTCGCCGACCCGAACACGGGGTTGCTCGCCATGCCCCGTGACGGTGACGCCGTGAGCCGCTCGTGGTACATCACACCGATGTCCCCGAGCCCGCTGAGCAGGTGCGCCTCCCCGGTCGGGGGCGAGATCAGCTGCCGTACGGAGGTCTCCTCCAGGCCGCGGATCTGCGGCGCCCAGTGCTTGAGGTCCCGGGTGCCGTAGAGGGTGGCGCCGGTGCCGTAGACGATGTGCTCCGAGTCGTACGGATCGACGGCGAGGGCCTGGATCCACCAGCCGAACTTGGGCGCGTCGGCCCCGAAGGTCAGGAACGGGGTCTCGGACACGTCGAGGACCGCGGACTCCTTGAGGGAGATCCAGGTGCGGCCGCCGTTCGTGCTCCGGTACAGGGTGTCGACGGCCGCCCAGCGGTTGTTGGTGGAGACGACGACCGTGCCGGGCCGGCGGGCGTCGACGGCGACTCCGCCGTACCCGAAGGTGTCGGAGGAGCCTCCCCCACTCTCGGCTTCGCTCGAGCGGGAGGTGCCCCCAGCCGTCGTCCCGCCGGGCTTCACGGGCGTGACGTCGGTCCACTTGCCGCTCGCCGTGGCCAGCTTGTGCACACTGCCGTCGGACTGTCCGTTGGGGCCGGGCGCGTTGGCGTAGGTGACGTACAGCTCGCGGGTGTGGCAGTCGTAGGCCGCCCGGATCGGCACCTTGGCGGCGGCACCGGAGGGCTGCGCGGGGACGGCATCCCAGGTGGCCCCGTCGGCGGTGCGGTACAGGTTGGCTGCGGTGCCGTCCGCGTCGCCCCAGCCGGCGTAGACGCTGCGGCCCGCGGCGACGAGGAGGGTGATGCCCTGGCCGGTGGGGCTCGGGGTGGCCGGGAAGCTCACGGCCTTCCAGGTTGCGCCCCGGTCCGTGGACTTGAGCAGCCCGTCATGTCTGGTCCCCAACCACAACGTGTCACTGTCCCGAGGATCGACGAGCAGCCGCTCCCCGGCCCCCCGCCCGTCCTCGTTCCCACCGAGCTTCACCGTGAGATCGGTACGGGCCCAGGTGGCACCACGGTCCTCGGACCGCAGGACCGCCCCGTTTCCGGCCCAGGACTGGGCGTAGGTGCCGAGGGACACATACACCCGGTTCGGGTGAGCGGGGTCGACGGCGATCGCCTCGACCCCGAAGAGGTTCCAGTCGTCCCAGCCGAGATCGTCGTTGAGCGGAATCCAGCGCGCACTCCGGTCGTCCCAGCGATAGGCCCCGCCGATGTCGGTACGGGCGTAGGCGAGCCCCCGCACGGAGGGATGGAAGAGCACCCCGGTGACGAACCCGGTGCCACCGATGACGGCGGTGCGCCAGCGGTAAGTGGGGGTGACCGAGGCGGCTTCCGCACGCCCTTGCAGGGAAGGAACCGTGGTGAGCGCGGCGGCAGCCGCGGTCCCGGCCAGAACAGCACGCCGGCTAAGCCTGGACGTAAGCATGACAAACCTCGCTCTGAACTAAGGGGAAGTAAGCCCACTCAGGGGCGCGGGGAACTGCGCGCCCAGCCACAACACACCCGCAGCCGCCGGACGATCAAAAGGCCCCCTTGATCAGGCGCAGGTCACCCCTTCACCGCGCCCGTCAACATGCCCTTCTTGAAATGCCGCTGGACGAACGGAGAAGCAACGGCCACCGGAATCAACGCGAGCACCATCACCGCCATCTGCAACCCCAGCGCCGACAACTGCCCCGTACGAACCGCCTGCTGCAACCCCGTGGGGTTCGCCGTGTTCTTCTGGACCAGCTGGATGAGCACGTTCTGCAACGGCATCATGTCCTGATCGCTGAGATAGATGGACGCGTTGAACCAGGCGCTCCAGTACCCGACCGCGTAGAACAGCGAGATCACAGCCAGCACGGCCCGTGACAGCGGCATGATGATGGTCAGCAGGATGCGCAGGTCACCGGCCCCGTCGATGCGCGCGGACTCGGTGAGTTCGGGCGAGATGCCCATGAAGAAGGCACGCAGCACCAGGATGTTGAAGACGCTGACCGCGCTCGGCAGGATCAGCGAGAGATAGGTGTCGGTGAGTCCCAGCGACTGCACGAGCAGGTAGGTCGGGATGAGCCCGGCGCCGAAGAACATCGTCGCCATCATGATGACCAGGAAGAGCCGGTGTCCCAGACTCCCCGGCCGCGACAGACCGTAGGCCGCCAGCACCGACACCGCCATGGAGAACACCGTGCCGGTGAGCGTGACCCCGACCGAGACCATGATGGCCCGGCTGACCTGGCCGCCGCTGAGCAGTTCGGTGTAGTTGACGAAGGTGATGCCCTGGGGGATCACGACCAGGCCGCCGACCCGGTCGATCACCGGTTTCGGGGACAGGCTGGTGACGATCACGATCCACAGCGGGCCGAGCACTCCCAGGCAGCACAGCGCGAGGAAGCCGCTCTTCGCGGTGATGCCGGCCTTGCTGGGCGGCTCCTCCCACACCGGGCGGGCGGGGGCCTTGAGACTGCGGACGAGCTGCGTGTTGAGGCTCACTTCTGGTACACCCCCTGCTCGCCGAGCAGGTGCGCGAACTTGTTCGCACCCAGCACGAGGCAGATTCCTATGACTCCCTTGACGAGGCCGACCGCGGCCGCGTAGCTGAAGTCGCCGTTCTGGATACCCATGTTCCACACGTAGGTGTCGAGGACCTCGCTGGCCCCAGCGCCGACCGCGTCCCGCTGGAGGAGGAACTGCTCGAAGCCGACGCTGAGCGCGTCGCCGACCCGCAGCACCAGCAGCAGCGCGATCACCGGGCGCAGTGCGGGCAACGTGACGTGCCACATGCGCCGCCAGCGCCCGGCGCCGTCCATCGCGGCGGCCTCGTACAGGTCGGTGCTGACCGCGGCCAGCGCGGCGAGGAAGACGATGATCCCCCAGCCGGCGTCCTTCCACACGGCCTGCGCGGTGACCAGGTACTTGAACAGGTCCGCGTTGGTCATCAGGTCGAAGCCGCTCCAGCCGTGGTCCTCCAGGGTCTGGGCGATGATGCCCGCGCCGCCGAAGATCTGCTGGAAGACGGTGACGACGAGGACCCACGAGAAGAAGTGCGGCAGGTACATGATCGCCTGCGCCACGGCCCGCACCCGGGGCCGGATCACGCTGTTGATGAGCAGCGCGAGGGCGATGGGGATCGGGAAGAACAGCACCAACTGGAGCGCGAACAGCACGAGCGTGTTCTGCGTGGCGTCCCAGAACAGCGGGTCGTCGACCATCCGCGAGAACTGCTCCACCCCGACCCACGGGCTGTGGAAGATCGCCGTGATGCCGTTGCTGGAGACATAGGGGTCGTAGTCCTGGAAGGCGACGACGTTGCCCAGCAGCGGGACGTAGTTGAAGAGCAGGAGCAGGAGGATGACGGGCAGCGTCATCAGGATGAGCGCGCGGTCGCGGCGCAGCCGGACCCGGAAGGGAATCTTGCCGGCCTTGGCCGCCTTGCGCGGCACCCGCGCCTTCGTCACGGCGGCGGCGACCGCGGCCGTCGGTTCCTCGACGGCCGCGGGAGGACGAGTCCCGTCGGGCCTGCTCCCGGCCGTGATGGACATCAGTTGGCGCTGCCGTTCTTGTCGATGAGCTGCTTGTACCAGTCGCGCAGCTTGTCGCCGCCGGAGGACTTCCACGTGGAGATGGCCTGCTGGATGTCGGACAGCTTCTTGTTGCCGCGCACGTAGTCGATCTCGTACTGCTCGAACTGGCTGGAGAGGTTGGCGTAGCGGGTCGGCTCGACGATGTTCATGCCGAAGGTGGACGTCTTCTTCATGAACGCCCCCATCCGCTGCTGCCACTCGACCTGCTTGCGGGCGACCTCGGGGAAGTCGGGGTGGGCGAAGTAGGCGGCCGGTGCGGCCAGCATCACCCAGGCGTTGAGCACCTCGGAGTTGCCGAGGTCGTTCTTGACCGGGACGCCGTCCTTGACCGTGTAGTGGGTGCCCTCGACGCCGTAGTCGACGAGCATCCGCTCCTTGGTGCCGTAGGGCGCGGCCGAGAAGTTGGCGGCGGCCAGCGCGTTCTCGATCGTCGTCTTCGAGGCGCCCTTGCGGATCAGCGACCAGATGGTGGCGGGCGAGGAGGCGTACAGCTTCGGGTTGCCGCCGTCCGCGCCGAAGAGGTCCATGGCGTCGATCACGAGATCCGGGTTGGACTGGGCCTGTTCGGAGACCTTCCCGTACCAGTCGGCGATGTTGGTGCACCAGACCAGGGTCTGCCCGGCGGTGAACCGCTGGCCCGGGTCGCCCGAGCGCGCCTTGTCGTCGGGATGGACCACACCCGCGTCGTACAGCTTGCGGACCCACTCCAGGGCCTCGAGGTACTCGGGCTGCTCGACGCGGTACGTCAGCTTGCCGTCGGACCCGATGTCCCAGCCGATCGACCCGGAGCCACGGACGCCGAAGAAGCTCCACGCCGACCAGGTCATGTCACCGCAGGCCCAGACCTTGGCCTTGGCGCTGGTGGCGTCCTTGGCCCAGCTCATGAACTCGTCGGCCGACTTGGGTACCGAGTAGCCCTTCTTGTCGAAGATGTCCTTGCGGTACAGGGGCGCGATCCAGTTCGCGGTGGCGGCGGGCATCGGTATGCCGCGCAGCGCGCCGCCGAAGATACCCATGCGCCAGGCGTCGGAGGGGATCGCGGCCAGGTTCGGGTACTTCTTGACCTTGTCGCCCGCCAGGTAGGGGCCGAGGTCCATGAACTTCGCGGTGACGGCGTTCGAGATCTTGCCGACCAGTTCCCAGCTCGGCACGACCACCATGTCGGGGATGGCGCTGGAGGCGAGGACGGCGCCGAGCTTCTGGCCGTAGGTGTTGCCGTCCTGGTTCTGCCAGGTGATCTTGGTGCCCGCCGCCGCGTCGAGCGCCGTGTAGTAGGCGCAGCCGCCCTTCGGCGGGGAGCCCCAGAACGGGGACATGATCTTGAAGGGGGCGCCGGTGCCGAGCTTCTCCGGGACCGAGGTCTTGAGGGCGGCGAGGTCGACCTTGCCGGTGTAGCCGGCGGCCGAGCCGTTCTTGGACGGCAGGTCCGGGTTCGCGACCGTGCTGGCGACGAACGCCGGGAGCAGCTTGTCCGCGGCCTTGCCCGACGTGGTCCCTTCGCGCTCGCCGCTGTCCGAGCCGCCACAGGCGGCAAGCAGCGGCATCCCGCCCGCCACCGCGGCGGTGGGGACCGCCGTCGAGGCGAGGAAGCTTCTCCGGCTCGGCCCGGAGGAGGCGGAAGTGGCGTTCGGCGTCATTGCGTCAACCCTTCATGGCGCACCAGGACACCCGGCGGTGGAGCCGTCGGCTGCGGTGTCTTGAGTGAAACTGGCTGAGCTGAAGCGATGCTCCGACCGTTGCGACGGAATCCGTAGTCGAAGCGCTTCGATGTTGCTGTGAGGTTAAGTGAACACCCAGGGGTGCACAAGGGTCGATCCCAAGATTCCTCCGAGGCGTAAGGGGTGACCTTTTCTTATGCACCGCTTGAAGTGACGGTGTGGATCCCTTGACACCCGCCCCGATGTCGAATGAGCATCGAAGCGCTTCGAAAGCATCGAACCGATCCATCGCAGGGGGATCCCCACGTGACCGCACACCCGCCGCACACACCACCGTTTCGCGATCCGCACCTGCCGTTCGCGAAGCGCATCGACGATCTGCTGTCGCGGCTGACCCTCGACGAGAAGACCGGATTCCTGCACCAGTTCGCCCCGGCCGTCGAACGGCTCGGCATCTCCGCGTTCCGCACCGGCCAGGAGGCACTGCACGGCGTCGCCTGGATGGGACCGGCGACGGTCTTCCCGCAGGCGGTGGGCCTCGGCGCGACCTGGAACACCGATCTCGTACGCCGGATCGGCGAGGCGGTGTCCAAGGAGGTCCGGGCGATGCGCGCCCGCGACGACAGGGTCGGCCTCAACATCTGGGCACCGACGGTCAATCTGCTCCGGCACCCGCTGTGGGGCCGTAACGAGGAGGGCTACTCGGAGGATCCGAAGCTCACCTCGGCCATCGCCACCGCATACACCCGGGGACTGCGCGGCGACCACCCGACGTACTGGCGCACGGCACCGGTCCTCAAGCACTGGCTCGCCCACAACAACGAGACGGACCGGGCCACGTCGTCGAGCTCGGTGCGTCCGCGCGTGCTGCACGAGTACGACCTGCGCGCCTTCCGCGAGACGGTCGAGGCGGGCGCGGTGGCCGGGGTGATGCCGGCGTACAACCTGGTCAACGGCCGCCCCAACCACGTCTCGCCGTATCTGCGCGAGCACTTGCGCGCCTGGACCGACGAGGAGCTGCTGGTCTGCTCGGACGCGGGCGCGCCCTCCAACCTGGTCGACCACGAGCACTACTTCGACACCCACGAGGAGGCCACCGCGGCCTCCCTGCGGGCCGGCGTCGACAGCTTCACCGACCACGGCACGGACAGCTCGCAGATGGTCGGGCGGATCCGGAAGGCCTACGAGCAGGGCCTGTTGACCGAGGCCGACATCGACACCGCGGTCCGCCGGCAGCTCTCGGTCCGCTTCCGGCTCGGTGAGTTCGACCCGCACTACGACCCGCACGCCGACGTCAAGGACTTCGACACCCCGGCACACCGCGCGCTCGCCCAGGAGGCCGCCGAGCAGGCGATCGTGCTGCTCAGGAACGACGGCGTGCTCCCGCTCGCACCCGGCACCCGGCTCGCCGTGGTCGGCCTGCTCGCCGACGAGTGCAAGCGCGACTGGTACAGCGGCACGCTCATCCACCGCTCCACCCCGCTGGAGGGGCTGTACGAGCGGTTCGGCGCCGAGCGTGTGGAGTTCGCGGAGGGCGTGGACCGGGTCCGGCTGAAGACCTCCGCCGGGACGTTTCTGCATGTCCTGGCCTCCGAAGACGTCGAAGACGAGGTGCGCGGCGCCGAGGGCGCCCTGGACCCGGCGCTGCTCGCGGGCCGCACCGACCTGCCTCCGCTGACGACCGACGCGACCGGCACCGAGTTCGCGCTGGTCGACTGGGACGAGGGCGTCCTCACGCTCCGCGCCCCCGACGGCCGCTATCTCTCCGTCGCCGAGGACGGCTACCTGCGCGCCTCCGCCGACCAGCCGGGGGGCTGGGTCGTCCAGGAGACCTTCCGCCTGGAACCGCACGCGAACGGTCACCTCCTCAGGCACATCGGCACGGGCCGCCACGTCACTGTCGCCGCGGACGGAGTGAAGGTTGCCGACGAGAACGCGGAAACTTTCGAGCTGATCCTCGCCGAACGCGGCGAGGACGCAGTGACCCGCGTCACGTCCGAGGCCGACGTGGTCCTGGTCGTCGCGGGCAACGACCCGCACATCAACGGCCGCGAGACCGAGGACCGGGCGTCCCTGCGGCTTCCCGCCCACCAGGAGCGCCTGCTGCGGGCGGCGCGCGCCGCCAACCCCCGCACGGTCCTGGCCCTGGTCTCGGCCTACCCCTACGCGGTCGACACGTCCGGCCTGGCCGCGGCGCTCTGGACGGCCCACGGCGGCCAGGCGGCCGGCACCGCCCTGGCCCGCGTCCTGGCCGGGGACGTCTCTCCCGCGGGCCGCCTCCCCCAGACCTGGTACGAGAACGACGGCGACCTCCCCGGCCTCCTCGACTACGACGTCATCGGCAGCCGCCAGACGTACCTGTACTTCGAGGGCACGCCCCTGTTCCCGTTCGGCCACGGGCTGTCGTACACGTCCTTCTCGTACGGCGACCTCACGTCCCGTGTGACCGAAGGGACGCTGCATGTCTCGTTCGCGATCACGAACACCGGTGACGTCACCGCCGACGAGGTCGCCCAGCTCTACACCCGCGCGGTGGACCCGGCACTCCCCCGCCCCCGCCGCGAACTCGTGGCCCACCGGCGCGTGACGCTCGCCCCGGGCGCCCGGGAGGAGCTGTCCTTCGAAGTCCCCTTGCGCGCCTTCGAGTTCTGGGACGTGGCGCAGGGCCGCTCGCGCCTGGAGCCGGGCCCGTACGAGCTTCTGGCCGGTGCCTCCAGCGAGGACATCCGGCTGCGGACGACGGTCCTGCTCGACGGCGAGCCCGGCGCACCGCGCCCCGTGCTCCGACGGGGCCTGGAGGGCGCGGACTTCGACGAGCAGAGCGGCGTCGAGATCGTCGACCGGACGAGGACGGCGGGCGACGCGGTGACGGCGGCCGAGGGCCGTACCGGCGAACTGGTCTACCGGGACTGCGACTTCGGGGACGGCGTCTCCGGGGTCACCATGACGGTCTCCGGCCAGGGCGCGGTCGAACTGTCGCTGGACGGGGGCACGGTGCTCGCCGTGCTGCAGGTGGAGGAATCCGACTCCGGACCGTACGACTACACCACTCTCGGCGCCGGAATCGTCGCCGAAGGCGTGCACGACGTGCACCTCACGCTGCGCGGCCCGCTGCGGCTCGCGCACGTCGGCTTCTCCGGTTGAGGGTCCGGAGCGGCTGACGGCAAGAAGAGGCCCGGCACCGGAAGGCATCGGTGCCGGGCCTCTTCGAGAACCCTATATGGAAACGGTTCCCATGAGCTAGAGAGCGAGGCCCGTCAGCACCAGCACCCGCTCGTACGTGTAGTCGTCCATCGCGAACTTCACGCCCTCGCGGCCCACACCGGACTGCTTGACGCCGCCGTACGGCATCTGGTCGGCGCGGTAGGAGGGCACGTCGCCGACGACCACGCCACCGACCTCCAGCGCGCGGTGGGCGCGGAAGGCGGCCTGCAGGTCGTGGGTGAACACGCCTGCCTGAAGCCCGTACTTGGAGGCGTTGACGGCGGCGAACGCCGCGGCCTCGCCGTCGGCCTTCTGCACGGTGAGGACGGGGCCGAAGACCTCCTCGCAGGAGATCGTCGTGTCGGCCGGGACGTCGGCGAGGACGGTCGGCGCGTAGGAGGCGCCGTCGCGGTCGCCGCCGGTGAGCAGGGTGGCGCCCGCCTCGACGGCCTCCTTGACCCACGCCTCGACGCGTACCGCCGCGTCCTCGCTGACCAGCGGGCCCACGTCGGTCCTGTCGTCGGCCGGGTCGCCGGTGACCTGGGCCTCGACGGCGGCGACGATCCGCGGGAGCAGCCGGTCGTAGACCGACGCGTCGGCGATCACACGCTGCACCGAGATGCAGGACTGGCCGCCCTGGTAGTTGGAGAAGGTCGCGATGCGGGTCGCGGCCCAGTCGAGGTCGTCGTCGCTCGTGTAGTCGCCGAGGACGACCGCCGCGCCGTTGCCGCCGAGCTCCAGGGTGCAGTGCTTGCGCGGCACCGAGTCCATGATCGCGTAACCGACCTTCTCGGAACCGGTGAAGGAGATCACGGGCAGGCGCTCGTCCTGGACGAGGGCGGGCATCCGGTCGTTCGGCACGGGCAGGATGCTCCACGCGCCGGCGGGCAGCTCGGTCTCGGCGAGGAGGTCGCCGATGATCAGCCCGGAGAGCGGGGTGGCCGGGGCCGGCTTCAGGATGATCGGGGCGCCGGCCGCGATCGCCGGGGCGATCTTGTGGGCGCAGAGGTTGAGCGGGAAGTTGAAGGGCGCGATACCGAGCACGACACCCTTCGGGAAACGCCGGGTCAGCGCGAGGCGCCCCTGACCGCCCGGGTCGGTGTCGAGGCGCTGGGCCTCACCGCCGTTGAACCGCCGGGCCTCCTCCGCGGCGAACCGGAACACGGAGACGGCACGGCCGACCTCCCCCCGGGCCCACTTGATCGGCTTGCCGTTCTCGGCGGAGATCAGCTGCGCGATCTCCTCGGTGCGTTCGACGAGCCTGCGGCTGACGTGGTCGAGGGCGGCGGCGCGGACGTGGGCGGGAGTGGCGGCGAACTCGTCCCGTACGGCGTACGCGGCGGCCACGGCCTCCTCGATCTGCTCGTCGTCCGGCACGGCGACCTTGCCCACGAGCCGGCCGTCCCACGGGGAGGTGACGTCGAAGGTGTCCTCGCCGGTGACCTGGCGGCCGGCGAGCCAGAAGGCGTGGGTGGAAGTCATGGCTCCACGGTAGGGCCGGGAGGGCGGGATCGAATTTGTCCGGGGTGTAGCAGTGGGGCACTCGGACACTCCGGTTCGGCGCTCCCGACGGGGTCTATTCGGCCGACGTCGTCGCCTTCAACGCCAGCCACAGCTCCATCCGCGCATCGGCATCGTCCAGCGACCGGCCGAGGATCTCCTCGACCCGCCGCATCCGGTACCGCAGGGTGTGCCGGTGCACGCCGAGGTCCGCGGCCGCCGCGTCCCACTGGCCGTGCCGGGCGAGCCAGGCCCGCAGCGAGGCGACCAGGTCGCCCCGGCCGGTCGCGTCGTGCTCGTACAGCGGCCGCAGCAGCCCGTCCGCGAAGGCCCGTACCGCGTCGTCGGCGAGCAGCGGCAGCACCGACCCGGAGGCCAGCTGCTCGTGCTCGACGTGCACCCGGCCCCGTCGCCGGGCGACCGCCAGTGCCTGTTCGGCCTGCTTGTAGGCGGACGCGGCGGCGATCGGTCCCGCGGGGGCGGACACGCCGACGACCAGTTCGTCCTCGTCCCCGGCGCTTGCCTGTTCGCGGGTCCGCGCCGCCTCCAGCGCCACCGCGTACTCGCCGCACGCGGTGACGGCGGCCCCGCCGTCCGCGGCCAGCACCACCAGCCGCTCCCGTTCGGGGACCACGAGCACGGCCTCCCCGGAGCGGGCCGCCGCGGACTCCACGACCTCGGTGAGCGCCTCGAGCGGATCGCCGTTCGTGTCGGCGGCCGCGGCGAGCGCGGCGGCGGACGGGACCCGGGTGGGGGCGTCGGCGGCGATCCGCACGGACGACACGGCGACCGTCTCCGCCACGATCAGCCGGAAGGGCGCGTCCAGGAGCCCGCCGTACAGATCGCCCGCGACCGTGCGTGCGTGCTCCGGCTCGCCCGCGAGCAGCATCCGCAGCACCGCCGCCCCGATCCGCTGTTCGGCCGCCTGCAACGAGCGGGACCGCTCGGTCGTGAGCGTCAGCAGCGCGATCGCCGAGTGCACCGCGTACCGCTCCGCCGTACCGAGCGCCGCGGCCGTCCCCACCGCCAGCGCGGACCGCGGCCGTCGCCCGGTGCCCAGGGAGTGCAGCTCCACACGGTCGTCGTTGTCAGAAGTGCCGGACCCCCCGACCACGGAAGAGGCGGGCGCGGGCCGTTCCCGCAGCCGCTCCACGTCGGCGGTCAGGCGCGCCGCCCGGCGGCCGGCCCACTCCGGCGCGGTGGCGACGACGGCGCCCGAGGCGTCGTAGAGCGCCGCCCAGCCGTCCACCTGGGAGGCGAGCGCGGCGAGCAGCCCCTCCGGGCCGCCGGTCAGGGCCTGCTTGGTCAGTTCGCGCTGGGCGGCGAAGCCCGCGGTGACGGACCGGTACTGGTCGGCGGCGATCGCCGCGGACACGGCCTTGCTGATCGCGAGGAAAGGGGTGCGGCGCGGCACCTCGAGCAGGGGGAGCCCCTCGTCGCGGGCCGCCTCGACGAGGGCCCCTGGGATCTCGTCGTAATTGACCCCGACGGCGAACCCGAGCCCCACCACCCCCGCCGCGGCCAGCCGCTTCACATACCGCCGCATCGCCTCCGGATCGTCCGCGTCCAGCTTCAGCGCGGTGATCAGCAGCAGCTCCCCGCCCTCCATGTAGGGGACGGGATCGGCCAGCTCGCTGACGTGCGCCCAGCGGACGGGGACGTCCAGCCGGTCCTCGCCCGCGCGCACGGTCAGCTTGAGCGCGGAGTGATGGACGAGCGAGGCGAGGGTGGGTGGCATGAGGTCCGGGACCTTCGGAGAGGAGTGCGCAGAGGTGTGATCTTTTGGCCGCCGTGTATGAACGACCTGTGACGATTCTGCCTCACTGTACGGTCCTCAGCTCACGTCATCCCCGCAGATCCACCAGCAGCGGCGGCGCGTGCTCGCCCTTCACCGTGGTCAGCGACAGCACCGCGTGCCCCGGCGGCACCCCGTGCGCGAGCTCGGACGCGGACCACCGCTCCCGCTCGACCTGCCGCACGGTCACCGCCCGCGCGGTCGGCGCCTTGCCGGTGATGACCCGGCGCACCGCGTGCAGCACCTTGCCGGCCGGGGTCTCGGCGATGATCTGCCGGTCGGTGACGTCCCGCGCCTCGATCCACTCCTTGCCCCACACCTCGGCGAAGTCCTGCCCGTCCCACGGGGTGAGCCCGGACAGCGCCATCCGGCACCCGGTGGCCCCGAGCAGGGGCCCGCGCAGCGGCCTCGGTACGTCGTCCAGCGTCCGCAGCGTCAGCACCACTCCCGCGTTGCCGGACCGCAGCCGCTGGACGCCCCGTACGGCTTCGGGGGTCACGGCCCCCGTGGCGTCGTCGATGACCAGACAGGCGAACAGCGACCGGTCCTCGCGCACTGCGACGCTCGCCGTGAACTGTGCGAGCACCAGCCGCGTCAGCATCCGCGAGGCGTCGGCGTGCCCGCGCTGGGGCAGGTCGATCCGGACCCGGACGGGGTGGTCGAGGGCCTTCAGCGAGAACGGCCGCGACTGTCCGGACGTGTCGAAGAACCCCGCGAAGGCGGGCCGGTCGAGCAGCGCGACCCGGTCCGCGAGGATGCCTCCCACATCCCCCGGATTCCCCATCTGCCGCTCCCGCGCGTCGAGTTCACGCAGCAGCGACTCCTGCCGTGAGTCCTCGAGCCCCTTGCGCAGCGCGGCCATCGGCCCCGGCGCCCCGTCGAGCAGCTGACGCAGCTCCGGTACGGAGGGGAAGCGTCCGTGGACCGACCGGAACGGTCCGAGGAGCTGGGCCAGCACGGTGGTGGACCGCCGGGTGTCGCCCCCCTGATGAGGCTCGGCGAGGTCCCCGACGAGCGCCTCGGCGAGCACGGCCGCGGCTTCGTCCGGATCGGCCGTACCGCCGTACAGGTCGAGGTCGTACACCGACTCCGGATTCCCGATCTGTACGACGACGTCGTAGGCGTCGGCCGGTCCGAGCCCCGCGCCCGCGGCTCCGACCACCACGACGGCGGCCCGTCCGGCGAGGGCGTGCAGACACAACGACTCGGCGAGCGGCCTGACGACGGTTCCGGTCTTCCCTGAACCGGCCGGCCCCACGGCGAGCAGCGAGGTGCCGAGCAGCTCGGGTCCGAGCCCGAGCCCGGTCCCCCGATAGGCGTACGGATTACGGGCGTCGTCGGCGGTCGTCCCCAGCCGCACCTGCCCGGTGAGGAGATCGTGCCGCGCGAGCCGAGTGGGCAGATCCCGCTCCCCGGAGGGGTGCAGACAGGCGGCCGCGCCGTCCTGGAGCACGGCGCCGGTGAACGTGGCAAGCCCGAACCGCCCACTGCGCACGCCCTGCCAGGCACGGGCGATACGGGCGTGGTCGACGTCGCGCATCTGCCCGGCCTGCGCCGCCACGGTGAGCCGGTCAGCGGCGTCGTGGGCACCGGCGGCACGGAGTTCGTTCCACTGGGCGGGATCCTCCTCCGCTACCGGCGCGGGCGCCTGCCGGGGCTCGGGACGCTTCACCAGGGGAACCACGAAGCGCCGCCAGACCTCGCCCCAGCGGCCCAGCTTGCCGACCGTCACCATGATGACCAGGGCGATCAGCAGTTCGTACCCCTTGTACAGGATGAGATTGCCGATCTCGCTGCTGCTGTAGCGCCAGGAATCAGGAACGAGCAGCTTGAACGGCAGCGCCCACCAGGCACCCAAATAGCCGTTCTGCAGGAGCGACCACACGAGCCAGCCGACCAGGAACGCGATCAGGGCGCCGCTCAGCAGCTGCCTGGTCGAGATCTCCTCGGGCTCCTCGGCCGGCCGGGGCCGGTGTCCGAAGCGCCAGATACCGGGGGCCGCCTCCGGCCGGGGTGCGCGCAGCCAGGCCAGGAACGCCGACCCGTCCTGCCGCGGGGGTACCAGGGGGGCGCCCGTGGGCATCGGCGGCACATCGGACCGTGCCCGTGGCACAGGATTCGCATGCGTACCCCGCGCGTCCCGCGTCCCGTCGCTGTCCATCGCCCCTGCTCCCTGACCAGCCGTTCCGTCCACCATCAGCGGTCAATCTAACGCCCCCGCCAGGGGAGTTCACTGCTTACGTGGCCGGGCGTCGTGGCCGGCGCCATGTCCACCGCGGACAACCCGATCTCCTGACAACGCCCACATGGAGCATGCCCACCCCCCGGCCCCCGGCCTAGCCTGCGAGAAAAGAAGGTAAGCGTCAGCACCACCCCAGGAGCCCCTCATGACCGCACTGCCGCAGGAGCGCCGCCTCGTCACCGCCATCCCCGGACCCAAGTCACAGGAGCTGCAGGCCCGCCGGGTCGCCACGGTCGCGCAGGGGGTGGGGTCCGTGCTGCCCGTCTTCACCGCGCGCGCGGGCGGTGGGATCATCGAGGACGTCGACGGGAACCGGCTGATCGACTTCGGTTCCGGCATCGCCGTGACGTCCGTCGGCGCCTCCGCCGAGGCCGTCGTACGCCGGGCCTCCGCCCAGTTGGCCGATTTCACCCACACCTGTTTCATGGTCACCCCGTACGAGGGCTATGTGGAGGTCGCCGAGGCCCTCGCCGAGCTCACCCCGGGTGACCACGCCAAGAAGTCGGCCCTGTTCAACAGCGGCGCCGAGGCCGTGGAGAACGCCGTCAAGATCGCCCGCGCCCACACCAAGCGGCAGGCCGTCGTCGTCTTCGACCACGGCTACCACGGCCGCACCAACCTCACCATGGCGCTGACCGCGAAGAACATGCCGTACAAGCACGGCTTCGGCCCCTTCGCGCCCGAGGTCTACCGCGTCCCCGTCGCCTACGGCTACCGCTGGCCCACCGGCCCCGAGAACGCCGGCCCCGAGGCCGCCGCCCAGGCCATCGACCAGATCACCAAGCAGGTCGGCCCGGGCAACGTCGCCGCGATCATCATCGAGCCCGTCCTGGGCGAGGGCGGCTTCATCGAGCCCGCCAAGGGCTTCCTGCCGGCGATCAGCCGGTTCGCCCGGGACAACGGCATCGTCTTCGTCGCCGACGAGATCCAGTCCGGCTTCTGCCGCACCGGCCAGTGGTTCGCCTGCGAGGACGAGGGCATCGTCCCGGACCTGATCACCACCGCCAAGGGCATCGCCGGCGGCCTCCCGCTCGCCGCCGTCACCGGCCGCGCCGAGATCATGGATGCCGCCCACGCCGGCGGCCTCGGCGGCACCTACGGCGGCAACCCGGTGGCCTGCGCGGGCGCGCTCGGCTCGATCGAGACGATGAAGGAGCTCGACCTCAACGCCAGGGCGAAGAACATCGAGACGGTCATGAAGGCCCGCCTCACCGCCATGGCGGACAAGTTCGACGTCATCGGCGACGTCCGCGGCCGCGGCGCCATGATCGCCATCGAGCTCGTCAAGGACCGTACGACCAAGGAGCCGAACCCCGAGGCGACCGCCGCGCTCGCCAAGGCCTGCCACCAGGAGGGCCTGCTGGTCCTGACCTGTGGCACCTACGGCAACGTCCTGCGCTTCCTGCCCCCGCTCGTCATCGGCGAGGACCTGCTCAACGAGGGGCTCGACATCATCGAGCAGGCCTTCACCCGCATCTGAGGAGAGACACAGCAGGTCGGAAGCGGACTCGTACCTTCCGACACCAGCCGTCCCAGGCCTGACATCCCCCGGGATTCCGGGGCTGCGGCGGCGAACGGCAGAGGGTGTGAAGAAGGTGTGCGAGGTGGTTGCGAGGACGCGATTCAGCCTGTCGTACGCCGCCGCCCTGCCGTAGGTTCTACCCAGATGAGAGATACACCCCGCCCACAGGGGACTGTGGGCGACATCAGGCCGGGGCCTCCCCAGCTTCGACCTGGTCGTGCCCTCGCGCACACAACAGGAGCCTCCGGCTCCGGATCTCCTCACCGATCGGACAGTCGCCCGCCCCAAACCCCCCGGGGCGGCCGACCATCCGATCCGATCGGCCGCCTCGGAACCACCCCCCCTGTTCCGGGGCGGCCGGCCTTCCTCATCTTCCTTCTCGGAAGCGCGGTCCTCCTCTTCGCCCTGATCACCTGGCAGGTCGTCGAGGACGGACCGCTTCTGCGTGTCGACGAACGGGTCAGCCGCGCACTCGTCCACCCGGACCGCGCCTCGGCGGCCCTCGCCGACCTGGGCAATGTCGAGGTCGCGGTTCCGGTCCTGTTCGCGGCCCTCCTCTGGTCGGCCTGGCGGGCCCGCCGCACAGGTACAGACCGCTGGTGGCTGCCGCCCACCGCGGCGGCCGTCCTGATGGCACTGGTCCCGGCCCTCGTGGTCCCCCTCAAGGAGCTCACCGACCGCTCGGGCACCCCGGTCGTCCCGCCCGGTACCGGCTACTACCCCTCGGGGCACACCGCCACGGCCGCCATCGCCTACGGCGCCGCCACCCTGCTCGTCCTCCCCTGGCTCCGCACCACCCGCGCCCGCCGCGCACTCGTCATCCTCTACGGCCTTCTCGTTCTCGGCGTCTCCTTCGGCCTGGTCCGCCGCGGCTGGCACTGGCCTCTGGACGTGGTGGCCAGCTGGTGCCTCTGCACGGCCCTGCTGCTCGGGTTCTGGCTTTTCCTGGCACGCCTCGGCCGCCGCTGAACTCCTGGGCACACTGGGCGTTGTCGCTGCCGGCGGCGGACGCCCGCAGCGCCGAACTCCCACTGTGCACAGGACTCCCCGGTCCACGTCGGCCGCACGGGCGGCCGACGACGGCGCGGTGGTGCATCGGTTCAGCCGTCACCCTCCGTCGCCAGGCCCGCCGCCGCCTCGTGCATCGCCAGTTCGAGCAGCGCCGGATCGGCGAGAATGCCGGAGCCGTCCGGCGGGACCAGCCAGCGCACCCCTCCCCCGGCCACCCGGCCCGGGTACGGCACGACGATCCAGGTGCCGGCACCGGCCGTACGGATACCGGTGCCGAGCCAGCGGGCCGCGGTGCCCGGCGGTACGAAGAAGCCCATCCGGGCGTCGCCGAAGTCGACGAGCACCGGGCCGAGCCGGTCGAGGATGCGGGTGAGCACGTCGAGCGTCGGGTAGCCGAGTTCGCCCGGCAGAATCAGTACGTCCCAGGCCTTGCCGGCCGGAAGCAGCGCGACCCCGAGGGGATTGCGCTCCCACTCCCAGCGGCAGGCCTCGGGATCCGGTGCGACCGATGCCAGCCACTCGACCGCCGTCTTCGCCCCAGTCATAGACAGGACCTCCCTTTCTCTCATCGACGCTGATCACGTCACGAGAGAGGGGAAGGGCTCCTGCCGAGCCCTACGGGGGGTCTGACCACCCGTTGGAGTGAATCAGATCACATACGACCGTTCAGCTGTCGAATCCCAGACCGAGTTTGTCCATGGTCCGCAGCCACAGGTTGCGCCGCCCACCGTGCGAGTCGGCACGGGCCAGCGACCACTTGGTGAGGGCGATACCGGTCCAGGCGAAGGGCTCCGGCGGGAAGGGCAGCGGCTTCTTGCGGACCATCTCCAGCGAGGTCCGCTCGGTGGCCTCCCCGGCCAGCAGGTCCAGCATCACGTCCGCCCCGAACCGGGTCGCACCGACACCGAGACCCGTGTAGCCGGCCGCGTACGCCACCTTGCCGTGGTGCGCGGTGCCGTAGAACGCGGAGAACCGCGAGCAGGTGTCGATCGCACCGCCCCACGCGTGCGTGAAGCGGACGCCCTCCAGCTGCGGGAAGCAGGTGAAGAAGTGTCCGGCGAGCTTGGCGTACGTCTCCGGCCGGTCGTCGTACTCGGCCCGCACCCGGCCGCCGTACGGGTAGACCGCGTCGTAACCGCCCCACAGGATGCGGTTGTCGGCGGAGAGTCGGAAGTAGTGGAACTGGTTGGCGCTGTCGCCCAGGCCCTGCCGGTTCTTCCAGCCGATCGCCTCGATCTGCTCGTCGCTCAGCGGCTCGGTCATCAGCGCGTAGTCGTAGACCGGCACGGTGTACGACCGCACCCGCTTGACCAGGCTCGGGAAGATGTTCGTGCCGAGCGCGACCTTCCGGGCCCGGACCGAACCGTACGGCGTGCGTACGGCCATGGCGGCGCCGTACGACTTCAGGTCCAGGGCGGGCGTGTTCTCGTAGACCCGGACACCGAGTCCCAGACACGCCCGCTTCAGGCCCCAGACGAGCTTGGCCGGGTTGAGCATGGCCACGCCCCGGCGGTCCCACAGCCCCGCCTCGAAGGTCGGCGAGTCCACCTGCTCCCGCACCGCGTCGGCGTCCAGGAAGTCGACACCGTCGGCGAGGCCCTTCTCCTGGAGCTCCTCGTACCAGTCGCGCAGTTCCCGGGCCTGGTACGTCTCGGTCGCCACGTCGATCTCGCCGGTGCGCTCGAACTCGCAGTCGAGGTCGTGCCGGGCGACCGCCTTCTCGATCTCGTCGAGGTTGCGGGCGCCCAGCTCCTGGAGCTTGTGGATCTCGTCCGGCCAGCGGGTCAGCCCGTTGGGCAGACCGTGGGTGAGGGAGGCGGCACAGAAGCCGCCGTTGCGACCGGAGGCGGCCCAGCCCACCTCACGGCCTTCCAGCAGGACCACGTCCCGCTGCGGGTCACGCTCTTTCGCGTTGAGCGCGGTCCACAGCCCGCTGTAGCCACCGCCGACGACCAGCAGGTCGCAGGTCTCGGCGCCGGTGAGGGCGGGCTCGGGACGGGGCCTGCCGGGGTCGTCCAGCCAGTACGGGACCGGCTGGGCTTCGGAAAGTGCCTTGGTCCAACGGCTCATGGCGCCTGGGGCCATGATGTCAACTCCCTACAGAGGCTTCTGCTTGTTACGGCGGTTGCTGACGACCATCGAGACCAGCACCAGAAGCACGGCGACGAGGAACATGGTCGTACCGATGACATTGATCTGAACGGGCGTTCCGCGCTGTGCCGAACCCCAGACGAACATGGGGAAGGTGACGGTCGAGCCCGCGTTGAAGTTGGTGATGATGAAATCGTCGAAGGAGAGCGCGAAGGCGAGCAGCGCGCCCGCGGCGATTCCGGGGGCGGCGATCGGCAGAGTGACCCGGACGAAGGTCTGCAGGGGCCCGGCGTAGAGGTCCTGGGCCGCCTGTTCCAGGCGCGGGTCCATCGACATCACGCGCGCCTTGACCGCCGTCACGACGAAGCTGAGGCAGAACATGATGTGGGCGATGAGGATCGTCCAGAAGCCCAGCTGTGCGCCCATGTTGAGGAACAGGGTGAGCAGCGAGGCCGCCATGACGACCTCGGGCATCGCCATCGGCAGGAAGATCAGCGAGTTCACGGCGCCGCGGGCGCGGAAGCGGTAACGGACCAGTGCGAAGGCGATCATCGTGCCGAGGGCGGTCGCGCCGATCGTCGCCCAGAACGCGATCTGAAGGCTGATGGAGAGCGAGCCGCACATGTCGGCGACCCCGCAGGGGTCCTTCCATGCGTCCAGGGAGAACTGCTGCCACTGATAGTTGAAGCGCCCCTTCGGTTTGTTGAAGGAGAACACCGTGACGACGACGTTCGGCAGCAGCAGATATCCGAGCGTGATCAGTCCGGCGATGACGACGAGGTGGCGCTTGAGCCAGTTGACGAAGGTCATTTAAACCAGATCCTCCGTGCCGGACCTACGGATGTAGAGCGTGACCATGAAGAGAATCGCGGCCATCAGGATGAAGGAGAGAGCCGCGGCCGTCGGATAGTCCAGAATCCTCAGGAACTGCGTCTGGATGACGTTTCCGACCATGCGGGTGTCCGTGGAGCCGAGCAGGTCCGCGTTGACGTAGTCACCGGCCGCCGGGATGAAGGTCAGCAGCGTCCCGGAGACCACGCCCGGCATCGACAGCGGGAAGGTGACCTTGCGGAAGGTGGTGACCGGCTTGGCGTACAGGTCGCCCGCCGCCTCGTGCAGCCGCCCGTCGATGCGTTCGAGCGAGGTGTAGAGCGGCAGGATCATGAACGGCAGGAAGTTGTACGTCAGACCGCACACCACCGCGAGCGGTGTGGCCAGTACACGGTCGCCGGCGGTCCAGCCCAGCCAGTTGGTGACGTCCAGGACGTGCAGCGTGTTGAGCGTGCTCACCACCGGGCCGCTGTCCGCGAGGATCGTCTTCCAGGCGAGGGTGCGGATCAGGAAGCTGGTGAAGAACGGCGCGATCACCAGGATCATGATCAGGTTCCGCCAGCGCCCCGCGCGGAACGCGATGAGATACGCGAGCGGATACCCCAGCACCAGGCAGAGGACCGTCGCGGCACCGGCGTACAGGAGCGAGCGAAGGAACTGCGGCCAGTACTGGGACAGTGCGTCCCAGTAGGTCGCGAAGTGCCAGGTGACCTTGTAGCCCGTCTCCAGGGAGCCCGTCTGCACGGACGTGGAGGCCTGGTAGATCATCGGCAGCGCGAAGAAGACCAGCAGCCACAGGATGCCGGGCAGCAGCAGCCAGTACGGCGTGAAGCGGCCCCTCCTGCGCGGGGGCTTCTTCTCGGGCGCGGTCGGGGAGAGAGGCGGCGGCGCCTCGGTGAGCGTCGCCATCAGACCGCCGCCTCTTCCTGGATGCCGGCGTCGATGTCCTGGTCGGCGTCCAGGCCGAAGGTGTGGGCCGGGTTCCAGTGCAGGACGACCTCGGCGCCGGGGACGAGCCGGTCGTCGCGGTCGATGTTCTGGGCGTAGACCTCGAACTCGGGGCAGACGGGGCTGTCGATGACGTACTGCGTGGAGACGCCGATGAAGGAGGAGTCGGCGATCTTCCCGGTGATCCGGTTGCGGCCCTCCGGAATCGCCCCGGCCTCGTCGGCGTGGGTGAGGGAGATCTTCTCCGGCCGGACGCCGACCAGCACCTTGCCGCCGGTCGTCGTGGGCCCGGCATAGCGCGCCTCGGGAAGCACCAGCTTGCCGCCGCCCGCCTTCAGCGCGATCTCACCACCGCTCCTGGAGTCGACCTCGGCCTCGATGAGGTTGGAGGTGCCGAGGAAGTTGGCGACGAAGGTGGTGTTGGGGTTCTCGTACAGGTCGGTCGGCGAGCCGAGCTGCTCGACGCGGCCCGCGTTCATCACGGCGACCGTGTCGGCCATGGTCATGGCCTCCTCCTGGTCGTGCGTGACGTGCACGAAGGTGATGCCGACCTCGGTCTGGATGCGCTTGAGCTCCAGCTGCATCTGGCGGCGCAGCTTGAGGTCGAGGGCGCCGAGCGGCTCGTCCAGCAGCAGCACCTTGGGCGTGTTGATCAGCGCCCGCGCCACGGCGACCCGCTGCTGCTGGCCACCGGACAGCTGGTGCGGCTTCTTGCGGGCCTGCTCGCCCAGCTGCACGAGTTCCAGCATGTCCTCGACCTGCTTCTTCACCGACTTGATGCCGCGTCGGCGCAGACCGAAGGCGACGTTCTCGAAGATGTCGAGGTGCGGGAAGAGGGCGTACGACTGGAAGACGGTGTTCACCGGCCGCTTGTAGGGCGGCAGCCGGGTGACCTCCTGGTCGCCGAGGTGCACGGTGCCCGTCGTGGGCTCCTCGAGTCCGGCGATCACGCGCAGCGTGGTCGTCTTGCCGCAGCCGGAGGCGCCGAGCAGAGCGAAGAAGGAGCCCTGGGGGACGGTCAGGTCGAGCGGCTGTACGGCGGTGAAGCCGTTGTCGTACGTCTTGCTGATGCCGGAGAGACGGACGTCGCCGCTGCTGTCGGTGTTCTTGTTCGTCATGGTGGTCACGCCCCAGTCAGCTTCGCGAACTTCTCTTCAAAGGCCGTCTCTTCCTTCGAGCTCAGGGAGCGGAAGGCGTGGGACTTCGCGGCCATGGCCTTGTCGGGGATGATCAGCGGGTTGTTCGCCGCATCCGGGTCGAGCTTCTCCAGCTCGGGCTTCACACCGTCGACGGGAGACACGTAGTTGATGTAGGCGGCGAGCTCGGCGGCCGGCTTCGGCTCGTAGTAGAAGTCGATGAGCCGCTCGGCGTTCGTCTTGTGACGCGCCTTGTTGGGGATCAGCATGTTGTCGGTCGAGGTCATGTATCCGCTGTCCGGGATGATGAAGTCGATGTCCGGGCTGTCCGCCTTCAGCTGTACGACGTCACCGGCCCAGGCGATACAGGCCGCGAAGTCGCCGCTGGTCAGGTCGGAGGTGTAGTCGTTGCCGGTGAAGCGGCGGATCTGCCCCTTGTCGACGGCCTTCTGGAGGCGTGCGATCGCCGCGTCGTAGTCGTCGGCGGTGAAGTGCGACGGGTCCTTGCCCATGTCGAGCAGGGTCATGCCGATGCTGTCGCGCATCTCGGACAGGAAGCCGACGCGCCCCTTGAGCTTGGCGTTGTCGAGCAGGTCGGAGACCGACTTGACCTCCACGCCGTCGAGGGCCTTCTTGTTGTAGGCGATGACGGTCGAGATGCCCTGCCACACATAGCTGTAGGCCCGCCCGGGATCCCAGTCCGGGTCACGGAACTGCGCGGACAGATTGGCGTACGCGTGCGGCAGGTTGGAGGCGTCCAGTTTCTGGACCCACCCGAGGCGGATGAGCCGGGCGGCAAGCCAGTCCGTGAGGACGATGATGTCCCGTCCGGTGTCCTGACCGGCGGCCAACTGCGGCTTGATCTTCCCGAAGAACTCGACGTTGTCGTTGATGTCCTCGGTGTACTTCACCGAGATGCCGGTCCGCTTCTTGAACTGGTCGAGCGTGGGGTGGTGCTTCTCGCTCTCGTCCACGTCGATGTACTCGGTCCAGTTGGAGAAGTTGACGACCTTCTCCTTGGCCGAGTGGTCCTCCGCGGAGACGCCGCCCTTGGTGTTGCCGGCCGCGGGGATGCCACAGGCGCTCAGCGCCCCGAGGCCGCCGACCGTGAGCGCGCCGCCCGCGGAGGCACGCAACAGGGACCGCCGGGTCATGGCGGCCCGGCCGCTTCGGAAGCTGCGCCGCATGGCGGCCACTTGGGCCGGGGACAGGCGGTCGGGCTCGTACTGCTCCATGCGCTGGTGCCCTTTCGGGAAAGTGGGCGGCCGCGGGTCAGGCGGCCTGAATTCGGCTAACGGTCCCCGAAGATCGTGCGGTGCCAGTCCTTCGCCGCCACCGCCGTGTTGTCGAACATGACGTGCTTGATCTGGGTGTACTCCTCGAACGAGTACGAGGACATGTCCTTGCCGAAGCCGGACGCCTTGTACCCGCCGTGGGGCATCTCGCTGAGGATCGGGATGTGGTCGTTGACCCACACGCACCCGGCCTTGATCTCACGGGTGGCCCGGTTCGCCCGGTAGACGTCCCGGCTCCAGGCGGAGGCGGCAAGCCCGTAGGGGGTGTCGTTGGCGAGCCGGATGCCTTCGTCATCACTGTCGAACGGCAGGACGACAAGGACGGGTCCGAAGATCTCGGACTGGACGATCTCGCTGTCCTGGGCGGCGTCGGTGACGAGCGTGGGCCTGTAGTACGCCCCTTTGGCGAGCTCCCCCTCGGGCACCTCGCCGCCGGTCACCACGCGCGCGTAGGCACGCGCACGGTCGACGAACCCGGCGACCCGGTCCCGCTGGACGTGCGAGATGAGCGGCCCGAGATCGGTGCCGGCGGCGAAGGGGTCCCCGAGCCGGACGGTCTCCATGAGCGCGGCGGTCTTCTCGACGAAGGCGTCGTACAGCGGCCGCTGCACGTACGCGCGCGTGGCGGCCGTGCAGTCCTGCCCGGTGTTGATGAGCGCGCCCGCGACGGCTCCGTTGACGGCGGCTTCCAGGTCGGCGTCGTCGAAGACGAGGAAGGGAGCCTTGCCGCCGAGCTCCAGGTGCAGCCGCTTGACGGTGGCGGTGGCGATCTCGGCCACGCGCTTGCCCACGGCCGTCGACCCGGTGAACGAGGTCATGGCCACGTCGGGATGTCCGACCAGACGCTCCCCGGCCTCTTTCCCGGTCCCCGTGACGATGTTGACGACACCGTCGGGAATGCCCGCCCTGGTGGCGGCCTGGGCGAAGAGCAGCGAGGTGAGCGGGGTGATCTCGGCGGGCTTGAGCACGATCGTGTTGCCCGCGGCGATGGCCGGAAGGATCTTCCAGGCGGCCATCTGGAGAGGGTAGTTCCAGGGCGCGATGGACCCCACGACACCGATGGGCTCGCGCCTGACGTACGACGTGTGGTCACCGGAGTACTCACCGGCGGACTGCCCCTGCAGATGCCGGGCGGCACCGGCGAAGAAGGCGGTGTTGTCGATCGTGCCCGGGACGTCGAACTCCCGGGTCAGCTTCAGCGGCTTCCCGCACTGGAGCGACTCCGCCCGGGCGAAGTCCTCGGCGCACTCGGCGAGCACGGCGGCGAACCGGTGCAGGGCGTCGGACCGCTCACCGGGAGTGGTGGCCGCCCAGCCCGGAAAGGCCGCGCGAGCCGCGGCGACGGCGGCATCCACGTCCTCGACGCCCGCCAGCTCGTAGGTGAAGACCTCTTCCCCACGCGCGGGATCCACGACCGCGTGCGTACGACCGGAGGTCCCCTTGGTCAGGCGCCCTCCGATGAACTGCGCACCTTCGGCGAACCGCTCCTGGGCCGCGAACCGGTCCGGGGTGGTACTGCCCGGCTTGTGCATGTCGCTCTCCTCCGCCGTCACCCAGCGGCTTCCGCGGGTGGGTGGCGTAGCTCCAGCTCGATTTGAGTGCCGATCCTGACAGAGCAATGGCACTCCTACAAGTGATTCCGTTGTTGCCTTTCGGTTACGCGACGGAATCTGTCGACCAGGTGTCGAGTCGTCCTCGAAAAGGAAGGACGGAATGTCAGTGGCAGCTGCCAGACTCGGGTGCATGGGGAAGATCACGGGGACGATCGATTCACAGGACGCCCTGGTCAAGCAGGTCCGGGCCGGAGCGAAGATCAAGTATCTGCACTTCTGGGGACACCGCCCGCGTCCGGACGGCCACGTCGGCGCGAGCTGTCTGAGCCAGTGGTGGCCGTCACCGTTCGTGGTGGACGGGCTGACCTATGCGACCGCCGAGCACTGGATGATGGCGGGCAAGGCGCGCCTTTTCGAAGATCAGGAGGCCGAGCGCCGCGTGCTGGCGGCCGGATCTCCGGCCCAGGCCAAGAGCGTGGGTCGTCTGGTCCGGGGTTTCGACGAGCGGACCTGGCGGCGCGAGCGCTTCGGGATCGTCGTCGAGGGCAGCGTCCACAAGTTCGCGGCGCACGCAGACCTGCGGGAGTTCCTCCTGAACACCGGCGACCGGGTCCTGGTGGAGGCCAGCCCGGTGGACCGGGTGTGGGGAATCGGCCTCGCGGCGGACGACGAGGCGGCGGGCGACCCGGAGCGCTGGCGAGGCCCGAATCTCCTGGGCTTCGCGCTGATGGAGGCGAGACACCGCCTCAGAAACGCGTGAAGGAGACCGCCGAATCCCGGCGATCCCCTCCCGGTTCCGTCCGAGACGCTCGCTACGCCACCGAGGCGGCGGCCGCCACGACGGCGAGGGAGCCGTCGTAGTAGTCGGAGTCGTCCTCCGAGTTGATGGCGGCGGTGATGCCGATGGCGAGCAGCACGATCACGGCGACGCCGAGGATCGTCCCGATGATCCCCATGATGAATCCGGCCTGCGCCTGGCCGTGGTTGGTGGCTTCACCCCGCTCGGCCCGCTTGCGTCCCTTGATCCCGAAGACGATGGCGAGGACCCCGAGCACCAGCGAGAGGATGCCGTACATGCAGAACAGCGCGCAGGACAGGATGCCCAGCACCATCGCGGCGACCCCCATGCCGTTCTGCGGGGGCATCGGCGGGGCGGGCCAACCGCCGTACCCCTGCTGGTAGTTGGGGTAGCCGTAGCCGACGGGGGCGCCGGGGCCTTCCGGCCCGACGGGCGGGGGCGGCACGGAGGCGGGCCCACCGGGTATGCCGGGTCCGGGACCGCCGACGGGCACGCCCTGTGCCGGGCCGGGGTAGCCGTAGCCGGGAGTGGGGGCGGGCCCCGCGGCTCCGGGAGGCGGAAAGCCGTAGCCGTCGTTCGGCACGGACGTCACGGTGGGCTGATCGTGCACGGGCGGCGACGGGCTCTTCTCCAAAGAAGGCCCACTTTCCGGCGGCGCCCACGGGTCCCGACTGTCCCCGTTCGGCTGCGTTCCGTCCGTCATGCTCACGTCCCCCTAGGTCGTTCGTGCGGCCATGTTACGGCAGGCAGTACCGGGTCTTGGTGGTGAGGCGGGCCGCGTGCGCGGGGCCTGGGCCGGGCGCCTGCGGGGATGCCGGGGCCGGTTGTCGGGCGGGTGCGGGTGAGTGGGGGCTGGTCGCGCAGTTCCCCGCGCCCCTGGGGAGTTGCAGTCACCCGCACCACGACGGACCGTTCGCCGCACCGCGCGCCACGATGGGCCGGTAGCCGCGTACGGCGCGCAGGGGACGGGGTGGGGGGCGTCCGCCCACAGCGGCCGGCGTCCGGCACCGAGCCCTGCTCAAGAAACCGAACCGCCGGACCGAGGACGACACCCCCCACCCCGGCCCCGACCCACAACACACCCGCACGCGCCACACCAGCCCCCACCGAACCGCAACAGGCCGCCGCAGGCATTCAGGGGCGCGGGGAACTGCGCAGCACGCCCGCCCCCACCGAACCCGCACACGCCACCGCAGGCATTCAAGGGCGCGGGGAACTGCGCGAAACGCCCGCCCCCACCGAACCCGCACACGCCACCGCAGGCACCCACACCCGCGCCCAACCACCGCAGGCACCCGCAGGCACCCACACGTACCCACACCCCGCCTAACATGTTCCGCATCGATCAGCCGATCACCGCGCCCGCCGCACCACCCCACCGTGCCGGGCGCCCAGCAAGGGGAGGCCCCCATGACGACGACCGACCACCTGCACGCCTTCATCGCCGACCTGCCCAAGGCCGAACTCCATGTGCACCACGTCGGATCGGCCTCCCCCCGCATCGTCTCCGAACTGGCCGCCCGCCACCCCGACTCCAAGGTCCCCACGGACCCCGAGGCGCTCGTCGACTACTTCACCTTCACGGACTTCGCCCACTTCATCGACGTGTACCTGAGCGTGGTGGACCTGATCCGCACCCCCGAGGACGTACGACTCCTGACCTATGAGGTCGCCCGGGACCTCGCCCGCCAGCAGGTCCGCTACGCCGAGCTGACGATCACCCCGTTCTCCTCGACCCGCCGCGGCATCGACGAGCGCGCGTTCATGGAGGCCATAGAGGACGCCCGCAAGGCGGCGGAGTCCGAGTTCGGCACGGTACTGCGCTGGTGCTTCGACATCCCCGGCGAGGCCGGCCTGGAGGCCGCCGAGGAGACGACCCGCCTCGCCACCGACGACCGCCTCCGCCCGGAGGGCCTCGTGAGCTTCGGCCTCGGCGGTCCCGAGATCGGCGTACCCCGCCCCCAGTTCAAGCCGTACTTCGACCGCGCGATCGCCGCGGGCCTCCACTCGGTCCCGCACGCCGGCGAGACGACCGGCCCGGAGACCGTGTGGGACGCCCTCACCCACCTCCGCGCCGAACGCATCGGCCACGGCACGAACTCCTTCCAGGACCCGGCGCTCCTCACCCACCTCGCCGAACACCGCATCCCGCTGGAGGTGTGCCCCACCTCCAACATCGCGACCCGAGCCGTCCGCACCCTCGACGAGCACCCGATCAAGGAGTTCGTGCAGGCGGGCATCGTCGTCACGATCAACTCCGACGACCCCCCGATGTTCGGCACCGACCTGAACAGCGAGTACGCGGTGGCGGCAAGGCTCCTGAACCTCGACGAACAGGGTCTCGCCGCACTGGCCAAGAACGCGGTGGACGTGTCGTTCCTCGACGAACCCGGCAAGGCGAGGATCAAGGACGAGATCGACAGCTACACCGCCACCTGGCTCGCGCCGTGACCTCGCCACAATGGGCGCATGCACAAGCTGACGGCCGTGGCACACCGCGGCGACCCCTACCACGTCCGTGAGAACACGATCGGCTCCCTGCGTGCCGCGCTCGACCGGGGCGCGGACGCGGTGGAGATCGACGTACGGCTCACCAGGGACGGCGTACCGGTGCTGCTCCACGACGAGACGCTGAAGCGGCTGTGGGAGCACGACCGTCCCCTCCTCGCCCTGTCGGCGGACGAGGTACGAGGACTGACGGACGGCAGGGTGCCGACGCTCGCGGAGGCCCTGCGGGCCATCGACGGCCACCGCCTGATGCTCGACCTGCCCGGCACGAGAGAGGTGAGAGTCGCCCGCCGCGTCGTCGACGTGGTCCGCGAGTGCGGAGCCCAGGACCGCGTCTACTACTGCGCCGACGCCACCGCCATGCTCGCCGTACGCGCGGCCGACCCGTCCGCGGAGATCGCGCTCACCTGGACGACCCTCGCGCCCCCGCGTCCCACCCTCCTGGACGCGGTGCGGCCCCGCTGGCTCAACTACCGTTTCGGTCTGATGGACCGCGGTCTCGCCGACCGTATCCACGCCGACGGCTACCTGATCTCCGTCTGGACCCCTGACACCCGCCGGTCGATGCGCCGCCTGGCCGCCGTGGGCGTCGACTCGATCACGACGAACCGGGTGGACGTGCTCTGCGCGCTGAGAGCCCACGCGAACGGGAGTTAGGTTCCCGCGTACGCCCGCGGTGGCGAGATCGCCTGTGCGTCCGCCCCCTCCCCCACCCACAGCCGGATCAGCAGCGCCGCGGTCGCCTCCACGAGCCCGGCCTGGTCCAGTCCCCCCGCGTTCAGCGGCTCGCAGCCCAGGTCGCGGACGAGTCGTCGTACGACGGTCAGGGCCCCCTCGTCGTCCCCGCACAGCGGCACCGCGAGGGGGCGGCCGTCGAAGACGGGCGGGGTCAGCCGCCAGACGTCCTCGTGGCACAGGTTGAAGGCCTTCACCACGTGCGCCGAAGGTGCGGCGGAGGCGATGCGTTCGGCGGCCGAGGGCCCACCCGAGGTGAGCAGACCGAAACCGGGCCCCACCGGATTGGTGCAGTCGATCAGCACCTTCCCCAAAAGCACCTCCCGCAGCCCACCGACGACCTCGACCACCGCCTCGTACGGCACCGCGAGCAGCACCGCGTCCGTCCCGAACTCCGCCGCCTCACGCAGCCCGCCCGAGCGACTGCCGGTGACCACCTCGTGCCCGGCCCGCCGCCACTGCGTACCCAGCGCGTCCGCCATACCGCCCCGGCCGATGATTCCCACCCGCATGACGCCTCCTCGCTCGCAGGAACTTCCGTTTCTCCTGATCTCCCACGACAGTAGGAACCCGCTCGGGCACCATTCGGTACGTGACCACCGACCTCGCCTTCCTCGCCGACTGCCGCACCCGCCTCGCCTTCGACCTGGTCTCCCACACCTGGAACCCGGTGGTGATCCGGGCCCTCAAGGACGGCCCCGGACGCCCCGGTGAACTGCGGGCGCGCATCGGCGGGATCAGCCAGAAGGTGCTGACGCAGACGCTGCGCCGACTGGAGTTCAACGGGCTCGTGGCACGTCGGGCCTACGGCGGCTCCCCGCCCCGCGTGGAGTACGAACTGACCGCCCTCGGGCGGACGTTACTCGCGCCGATCGAGGCGTTCGGTGTCTGGGCACACGATCACGGTGACGCGGTGATGGACGCCCAGGAGCGCTACGCGGCCGACACCCGGGACTCCTGAGCGACCGTCGCCGTGTCGGCGGGAGTCGAACGGGTGACGTACTGCGGCACAGGGGCGTCGTCCTTGCCGGTGTCGCGGACCAGGCCGTACCGCTTGACGCCCTGGTCAGGGCCGGTGGTGATGTCCTTCTCCGCCGCGTCCCAGCTGGACGGGAAGACGCTGAGGCCGTAGTCGGCGCCGCGTTCGTTGACCGTGAGGGTGACGCTGCCGTCGAGGTAGAAGTACTCGTTCTGCCACATCTGCTGGGTGCCGGCGGGCAGGACGGTGTAGCCGACGGTGGAGTTGCCCATGCCGGTGGCGGTGCTGTCGGTGGCGCTGACGGGGTCGTCCATACGGCGGCCGCCGCCCGAGGCGACGTGGAAGAGCTCGCCCCTCAGGCCGGTCCAGGAGGGCATGACCAGGCCGCCGGCCCGGTACTGCGGCGAGATCTGCCAGCGGACGAGGACGTAGCCCTTGCCGGTGAGCGTGACGCTGTCCCCGCGGTGGTTCATGACGGCGTGCGCGCCGCCGGTGCTGGTGACGCCGGTCTCGGGCCGGTGCGGCAGGGGGGCGGGCGGGGTGTCGGGGTCCGGGGCCCGGTCGACTGCGTCGACGACGCTGCCGTAGAGGACTGTCTTCGTGGGTGTCGCCGACGGGGAAGGGGACGGTGACGGGGAGAGCGACGGGGTGTCCACCACGGACGGCGCCCGATGCGTGCTCGCCGCCGTGGGCGAGACCGCCACCCGCGGCGGAGGGGCGTCCGGGGTCTGCGTGACGACGTACGCCCCGCCCGCGACGATCGTCGCCCCCGCGGTGGCCGCGACGACGGGCTGGGTGAGGGCGCTCATCACCTTGGCGGACCAGCTGACGGACGCGACCGCGGCGGTGGCGGCCGCGGCCGTCTTGCCGCCGAGGGCCAGCGAGAGGGTGAATCCGACCGGGACCGGCACCAGCGCGATCCCGACGAGCAGCCGCTCCGGCGGTACGACGGACTCGCGAGTGTCTCCGCAGTAGCCGCAGCCGCGGATGTGCCGGGCCAGCCGCTTGCGCCAGACCGAGTCGGGGCGGCCGTTCCAGCGGGCGGTCAGTTCGCGCAGGTCGGGGCAGGCCCCGTCGAGGGCGCGCACGATGCCCCGTGAGGTCTCCAGGCGCTCCTTCATCCGCTGGACGCGTACGGCGGCGTGCTGCCTGCTGATGCCGACGGCAGCGGCCAGTTCCCGTCGGGTGAGCTCGCCGGCGACCTCCAGCCACCACAGCGAGAGCAGTTGCCGGTCCTCGTCGTCGAGCCAGCGCACCGCCTCCGCGACCTCGCGCCGCTGTCCTTCCAACTGGAGCCGCAGGACGGTGAGTTCGGCGAAGTCGGCGGCTCCGCTCGTGGCGGACTCGTCCAGCGGGGCGGGGGTCCTGCGGCGGGCCCTGTCCCGTATCTGCCGCATGGTGATGGCGACCAGCCAGGACCGGAAGCTGTCCGGGTCGCGGAGGCTGCCGAGGTTGTCGACGGCCCGCAGCATGGTCTCCTGGACGACGTCGTCGACGTCCGCGTGGCCGTTCAGGGCGCGGCCGACGATGTTGTACACCAGCGGCAGCCAGCCTTCGACGAGCTCGTCCAGCGCCCGCCGGTCGCCGTCCTGCGCCGCCGCGATGGTGTCGCGCCACTGCCGCGTGTCCACGTCGTCCTTTCCGGCCGGTTCCCCTTCGTGCGTGGAGACGGAGTGAAGGGCTCCGCGATAACACTTTTCCGCCCCCTAGGGGGACTCCCCCGCAACCCCCCTAAAAGCGGCGGGAGTTGCTCAGGGTTCCACCAGGGGCCGGGCCCTCCTCACCGACGGTCCCGTCACCTCGACAGCACCGCAGGATGATCACACACATCCCACACCCCCAGGAGCCGACTCGTGCGTGACCTTCGTCGCAGAAGCATCCTCGCCGGCGCTCTCGCCGTGCCCCTGACCGCCGGCCTGCCGACCTCGTCGGCGACCGCGCACAGCGCCTGCGCACCGGACGGCAGGGCGCTGCGCGCGGCGCTCGCGGGGCTCCCCGACGCGGCCGCCACCGCGGCCCTGGTCCGGGTCGGCGGCACCGGCGGGGGCTGGCGCGGCAGCTCGGGCGTGCACGACCCGGAGAGCGGGCGGCCCGCCGATCCGGGCGCGCGGTTCCGGGCCGGTTCGACGACGAAGGTGGTCACTGCGGCGACCGCACTGCGCCTGGTGGCCGAGGGACGGATCGACCTGAACACGCCGGTCCAGCGCTACCTGCCCGGCCTCCTGGACACGCGGTTCCGGCCGGTCACCGTACGGCACCTGCTCAACCACACCAGCGGCATCCCGGCGGGCGACGGTCTCGGCACCACCTTCGAGGAGGTGTACGCCCACCGCTTCGACACGCTCACCGTTCCTGTGGACTGAGCGGGAGTGAGCCCGTTCAGCCGCGCGCCCCGAACGGTCTTGGGCGAGCTGGTCCCCGGCGTACTCGACCCCGGGGCGGCGACACGCATCCTGTGCGCGGTCCGAGCCCGGGAGGCCCCCGCGGCCGGAGGCCGCTGTTGGACGCCGCCCTGTGCGACCTGGCAGGTCGGTACGGCCAGAGGCGACGGGGAGGCCCTGAACCATCCTCTGGTGGAGCAGGGGCCCCGCACTCCCCCAAAGGGGGTGCCCTCAGACGCCGTACCCGGTGTTCCAGGCCGCATGGCCACGCTGGCCCAAACAGCCCAGGGCGCCGCAAGCCCGTCAGCGGACGATCACACGATCGAACTCATGCGGCCTGGTGCACACTCCCTGGTGAGCAGCACCAACCCCTCAGCGGGTCGCCGCGTCCGCGGGCGCGAAGCAGCCGGAGTTCTGCCAGGAATGTGTAGTTGATGTTGAGGTAGTGCTGCTGCTTCCCCGGGCCGCCCGGCTGGTGCTGGCGCCGGCCAGGATGCGGGGCACGTACTTCCCGGGCACCGACCCGCGCATCCTCGGCCCGCACAACCGGGGCTACCAGGCGGTGCGGAGGGCCGACGGGACGACGGAGTTCGTGGACGTCACGGAGTGGAACCAGGCGGACCGGTTCGCGGCCGGGGACATGATCTCCACGACCGCGGACCTGGAGCGGCTGCTCACCGGCCTGTTCCGGGGCCGGATCGTCGAGCGGCCGCAGCTGAAGGAGGTGTTCTCGGTCCCGTCGGGCATCACCGGCGCGAGTTACAGCGCGGGTGGCCTCCAGCGCTTCGAGTCCGACGGGAAGGTCTACTGGGTCAAGTCCGGCGGCCGGTACGGCTACAACTCGGCGATCGCCGCCACCCGCGACCTGAGCCGGACCCTCGTCTACTCGGTCAACTCCACCGACGCGAAGAGCGAGGACGCAAACCCCGTCGTCGTCCGGATCATCACGGCCGCGCTCAACTAGCGGGCACGGCGGAGGTGTTGTGCGTGGGGTGGTGCGGAGTGAGCGCCTCCAGCCGCTTGATCCTCCTCCGTACGACATACAGCGGGAGCACCCCGAACACCCCGAACGCCATGTCGATCACGCTCCACCAGAACGGGATCCCCCGGATCGGTCCGCAGATCAGGGCGAGCGGGACGATCCCGGCGCAGGCGATCATGCCGAACTCGACGACCCAGATGTTGCGGACCGGGTCGCGGTAGGGGCCGTAGAAGGCGACCGCGATGACCAGGTGGGCGAAGGCCAGCCAGTCCGTGCCGTAGAGGAGGAACGGGTAGTCGGAGTCGGCGGTGTCGAGCCCGCGCCGGACACGAGTGATCCAGTCCGTCAGGGCGTCCGGCGCGGGAAGGTGCCGCAGCACGTCCTCGGTCCAGCGCAGTTCATGGACCAGCGGGAAGGCGGTGGCACCGCTGAGCACCAGGCAGACGACGAAGAAGACCAGCCATGCGCGGATGCCCCTGAGTTGGGCGGCTCTGTCGCTCATGGCAGCAGCGTACGCCTGGAATTGAACATGTTCAAAACATCAGGGTGCGGGGATCGCCGTCAGGGCGCCGCCGCCGTCTCGGCCAGCTTCTGGAACTCGCCCAGGTCGTAGTTGGCGAGCGCCGAGTCGAGGTTGGCCAGCGCGCCGAGGTGCTCGATGAACCCGTTGGGGTCGTACTCGATCTGCAGCGTCACCCGGCTCGTGGTGTCACTGAGCCGGTGGAAGGTGACCACGCCCGCGTGGTGAACCCCCTCCACCGTGTGCCAGGCGATGCGGTCCTCGGCAATGACCTCGGTGAGCTCGGCGACGAAGTTCTTGTCGGCGCCTGGCAGTTGCAGCTGCCAGGCGAAGCGGCGCTCGTCCAGCCGCTCCACCAGGCGTACGTGGCTCAGAAAGGCCGGCCACCGGGTCACATCGCTCCACAGGGCCCATGTGACAGCGACGGGAGCCTCGACATCGACCGTTTCCACGAGGGACGCGGACATGCGGTACCTCTCTTTCGATCGGCCGGGGGCCGGCTCGACGGTTGCGGTGCGAAGCGGTTACCCCCGCCGGGGCGGCACACACGGTTCGGCCGTCACGGCCTCGTACGCCAGGTCCTCCACTGCATGCGGCGGGCGGACCGACGGGGCGAAGTCGCTTGCGGACAGGGCGGATGTGAAGGACCGGCGGCCTCCAGGTCTGCCTCCTGGATCCGATGGAGGCTGGCGTAGCCGCGATGGGTGGGGACGTACGGCACCCGGGCTCCCGCGCGGTCGCCTGACCCGACCTTCGCGCCGTAGCGCCGGGATGCAGGAGCGTCAACGTGTTCTTGGGGCTCACGTCACGAGGGGACCGTCACCCGGCCCGGCGCGCGATGCCGACAACCAAGCGCGGGCCATGACTTGCCCTCTGCCAGTCCCGTCGTATTCAAACATTCAACAAAGGAGCCTTCTCGACCGGCAAAGAGCTCTACCCGCATAGATGATCCCGATGCTGTCATGCTCACGACCGCCCGGAATCCCTGCCGGGCACCGCTCCGGGAGACCCCCATGCCCCGAATATCCCGCCCCCTGGTCACCGCCCTCTCTTCCCTCGCCCTCGCCGCCGCCGGCCTCACGGTCGCAGCCGGCACCGCGCACGCACAGAGCTGCAGCCAGGACTACCTCCCCCTCCCCGACTCCAGCTGCCAGCCCGGCGACTTCAACCCGGACGTCACCCAGTCCACCATCGACTCCACCATCTGCGTCTCCGGGTGGACAGCGACCGTCCGGCCGTCCAGCTCCTACACCACCGCGCTGAAGAAGAAGCAGATCGTCGAGTACGGCTACACGGACACCAGCACCTCGGACTACGAGGAGGACCACTTCGTCCCCCTCGAACTCGGCGGTTCCCCCAAGAGTGAGCTCAACCTCTGGCCCGAGCCGGAGTACGGCACCAAGACCGCCGCCAACAAGGACACCGTCGAGAACAAGCTCAAGAAGGCCGTCTGCGCCGGCACCGTCACCCTCACCGACGCCCAGGACGCGATCGTCACGGACTGGACGACCGCGCTGTCGAACCTCGGCCTGAGCTGATCCCGTCCGCTCGACGCAGGGGCCGGTCTCCTCCTCCGAGAAAAGCCGGCCCCTCGTGGCTCCCTCGTGGGAGGAAGGTCACGTGCCTCCGCAAGGGCGGTGTTCTTGAGGTTCGCTAGGACGAGTGGCACAAAGGAGAGGGACAAAGCTCATGCAGTTGATCACCCTGCTGGCGCCTGGAGGCACCAGCAGGTGATCAGCACGGGTCGGGAGCGGAAACCGGCTGACATCGGGCAGCCCCGCCAGCACCGGCCGGGTTGGCCCACCCGGCACTCCCGGTTCGCGGGATGCCTGGTCCACCTCCTCGACCTCGCCCAACCACCGCCGCCCGGGGCCGCAGCAAGCGACCGCTCAGCCCCCAGCGGGTCCTCCCGGTCAGCTACCGGGTTCTGGACTCGCTCGGCGTCCCCGCGATCATCCAGGAACGCCGCATGGACGTCCTGGCAGCCAACCGGCTGGGCTACGCCCTTCTTCACCGCGTTCGAAGCCCGGCCCCACCGCGAGCGCAACTTCGCCCGCTTCGTCTTCCTCGACGAGACCGCCCGCAGTCTGTACGCCGACTGGGAGAAGGCACGCCCGGAAGAGCGGCGGTGGACGAGTCCGAAAGGGCTGCTGGACCTCATCGAGACAGTCCGCACACTCCTGTTCCTCGAACACTACTGGCGGCTCACCGGCGGTGAGCAGGGTGGCCAGTGGCTGGTGGAGGATGCTCCTCGCGGCTTCCCGGGGAGTGGTGCGTGGCGGTCATCGCGGCGGCACAGGCGACGGACGGCGGCTGGACGTGGGCCCAGACCGCCGCACTGATCGTCCCCTGCATCGCTCTCTTCGGTGCCTTCCTGACGTACGCCCTCAACCAGCGGGCCCGTACGCAAGGAGCGCCGCGCCAAGACCTTCGCGGAGGCCCTGACGGCGGTCGGGGAGTATCTGGAGATGCCGTACCGCATACGACGACGCCCCAAGTCCTCCTCCGCCGTACGACAACAGCTCACCGACGAGGTCGGCGGTCTACCGGCTCGGATGGCCTTCCACCAGGCGTGGCTCCAGATCGAGGCATCGGCCGTCGCGGGCCCGTACGCGACCCTCGTGGCCACAGCGCGAGCGGAAGCAGGCGCGCAGATGCGTCTCGCCTGGCAGCAGCCACCGATCACTACCGACAGGGGCATGAACCTCGGCGTGCCGTACCCGCGGGACCGATCGAACGCTACCCGAGCTGCGTGCCTCGAGGTGATGCGCCGTCACCTCTGAGAGGCCGCACCGATCTTGGTGCCAACTACCCCTCTTTTGTGCCAACTGAAAATCCTCGTCACAACCGCACCCGACCGCGGTCACAACCCCACGATCACGTTCCACCGCTTCGCGTACTCCACCCGCTCCTTCGACGTGATAGCCCGCGCGATCACCCGACGCTCGCGCATCTGCGCGCCCGGGAAGATCAGGAGGTTCTCGGCGAGGGCGGCGGTGTCCTCGTCCTTCGACGCGGCCAGGACGTCCTGGGCGGCGGGGACGGGGCAGACGTAGTTGACCCAGGCGGCGAGTTTCGCGGCGACCTCGGGAGCGGAGTAGTAGTCGATCAGGCGCTCCGCGCTGGTCTTGTGCAGGGCGCGGTCGGGGATCATCAGGGAGTCCGACCAGAGCTCCGCGCCCTCCTCGGGGACGACGAAGCGGATGTCGGGGTTGTCGGCCTGGAGTTGGATCACGTCTCCTGAGTAGGCCTGACAGGCCAGGACGCCACCGGTGACGAGGTCCTTGGTGTAGTCGTTGCCGGTGAAGCGGCGGATCTGGCCGTTCCTGACGTACTTCTCGACCTGGTCGCAGACCTCGTCGAAGTCGTCCGCCGTCCACTGGGTGATGTCGACGCCGTTGCCCTGCATCAGCAGCGCGAAGGCCTCGTCGAGGCCGGAGAGCAGGGTGACCCGGCCCTTGAGGTCGCTCGCCCAGAGGTCCTGCACGTGGCCGCCCCGGCCCGGGGGCCGACAATCGAAGCGGCGTCGAGCGGAGCGGGGTGCGGCGGACACCCCGTCGAGCGGGCATCTGTCGAGCGGGCATCTGTCGAGCGGACGCCACCGCGACCCACCGGCGCGGGCCGCGCACGACACACCATCCCCGCGGCCGGATCGGCGCCGGGGTCACAACTCGCCTCAGGGGCGCGGAAACCGCGCGACCGCCCCGCACCCCCGCGGCCGGAGGAACTACGCGTCCAGGGACGTCATGACGTGCTTGATCCGCGTGTAGTCGTCGAAGCCGTAGCTCGAGAGGTCCTTGCCGTAACCGGACTTCTTGAAGCCGCCATGGGGCATCTCGGCGACCAGCGGAATGTGCGTGTTGATCCACACACACCCGAAGTCCAGCTTCTTGGACATCCGCATCGCGCGGCCGTGGTCCTTGGTCCACACCGAGGAGGCGAGCGCGTACTCGACCCCGTTGGCCCACGACACGGCCTGCTCCTCGTCCGTGAAGGACTGGACCGTGATGACCGGCCCGAAGACCTCCTTCTGGATGATCTCGTCGTCCTGCTTCAGTCCGGAGACGACGGTCGGCGCGTAGAAGTACCCCTTCTCACCGACCTGGTGACCGCCGGCCTCGACCTTGGCGTGTGCGGGCAGCCGCTCGATGAACCCGGAGACCTGCTTGAGCTGGTTCGGGTTGTTGAGCGGCCCGTACAGCACGTCCTCGTCGTCCGGCTGCCCGGTCTTCGTGTCGGCGGCGGCCTTCGCCAGCGCCGCGACGAACTCGTCGTGGATCGAGGACTGCACCAGCACCCGCGTGGCCGCCGTACAGTCCTGCCCGGCGTTGAAGAAGCCCGCCACCGAGATGTCCTCGACGGCCTTCGGGATGTCCGTGTCCTCGAAGACGACGACCGGGGCCTTGCCGCCCAGCTCCAGGTGCACCCGCTTCAGGTCCTTGGAAGCGGACTCGGCGACGGACATCCCCGCCCGCACCGACCCCGTGATGGACGCCATCGCCGGCGTCGGGTGCTCGACCATCAGACGCCCGGTGTCCCGGTCACCGGTGATGACGTTGAAGACGCCCTTCGGCAGGATCCCGCCGATGATCTCCGCGATCAGCACGGTCGACGCGGGCGTCGTGTCCGACGGCTTCAGCACCACGGTGTTGCCCGCCGCGATCGCCGGCGCGAACTTCCACACGGCCATCATCATCGGGTAGTTCCACGGCGCCACCTGCGCGCAGACCCCGACCGGCTCGCGCCGCACGATGGAGGTCAGACCCTCCATGTACTCACCGGCCGACCGCCCCTCCAGCATCCGCGCCGCGCCGGCGAAGAAGCGGATCTGGTCGACCATCGGCGGGATCTCCTCGGACCGCGTGAGCCCGATCGGCTTGCCGGTGTTCTCCACCTCGGCCGCGATGAGCTCCTCGGCCCGCTCCTCGAACGCGTCCGCGATCTTCAGGAGGGCCTTCTGCCGCTCGGCGGGGGTGACGTCACGCCAGCCCGGGAAGGCCGCGGCGGCGGCCGCCATCGCCGCGTCCACGTCCGCCTGCCCGGACAGCGGCGCGGTCGCGTACGCCTCACCGGTCACGGGGTTGACCACCTCGGTGGTGCGCCCGTCGGCGGCGTCCCGGAACTCACCGTCGATGTAGTTGCGCAGACGACGCAGCTCGGTGCTCACTGCCGGCCTCCTGTGTCAGGTCGAACTGTCCAATGGCTGAGACACCCACCCTAATCCGGCGGCCCACGTTTTCAACACCCCCGATCGCGCCAAGGCTGCGAAATCCGCAGGTCTCGCTCACGTAAACAACGAATTTCATCGCCCCGGCCTTGCGGAAGTGACGAGACCTCGTGCACAGTGACGTCGTGGCCAGTCGAAGCGCAGACCCCAAGGACTCCCGCGAGTCCCGGAGCGAGTCCAGGAACGGCGCCGGCCCGAACCTGGACGCCGTCTCCCTCGCCATCATCGAGCAGCTCCAGGAGGACGGCCGCCGTCCGTACGCCGCGATCGGCAAGGCCGTCGGCCTGTCGGAGGCGGCCGTGCGCCAGCGCGTCCAGAAGCTGCTCGACCAGGGCGTGATGCAGATCGTCGCCGTCACGGACCCGCTCACCGTGGGCTTCCTGCGGCAGGCGATGGTCGGCATCCATGTCGAGGGCGACGTGGAGTCCGTGGCCGACGCGCTGACCGGCATGTCCGAATGCGAGTACGTGGTGATGACCGCCGGCTCCTTCGACCTGGTGGTGGAGATCGTCTGCGAGGACGACGACCACCTCCTGGAGGTCATCAACCGCCGCATCCGGGCCATCCCCGGAGTGCGCTCCACGGAGAGCTTCGTCTATCTGAAGCTCAAGAAGCAGACCTACATGTGGGGAACCCGATAACCGTGAGGACCCGATAACCGTGAGCTCCAAGGACCTCAGCCGCACCGCGTACGACCACCTGTGGATGCACTTCACCCGCATGTCCTCGTACGAGAACTCCCCGGTCCCGACCATCGTCCGGGGCGAGGGCACCTACATCTACGACGACAAGGGCAAGCGCTACCTCGACGGTCTCGCGGGCCTGTTCGTGGTCCAGGCCGGTCACGGCCGCACGGAACTCGCCGAGGCCGCCTTCAAACAGGCGCAGGATCTGGCGTTCTTCCCCGTGTGGTCCTACGCGCACCCGAAGGCCGTCGAGCTCGCGGAGCGCCTCGCGCAGCACGCGCCCGGCGACCTGAACAAGGTCTTCTTCACCACCGGCGGCGGCGAGGCGGTCGAGACCGCCTGGAAGCTCGCCAAGCAGTACTTCAAGCTCACCGGCAAGCCCACGAAGTACAAGGTCATCTCCCGTGCGGTCGCCTACCACGGCACCCCGCAGGGCGCCCTGTCGATCACCGGCCTGCCGGCTCTGAAGGCCCCCTTCGAGCCGCTGGTCCCGGGCGCCCACAAGGTCCCGAACACCAACATCTACCGCGCCCCGCTCTTCGGCGACGACCCCGAGGCCTTCGGCCGCTGGGCCGCCGACCAGATCGAGCAGCAGATCCTCTTCGAGGGCCCGGACACGGTCGCCGCGGTCTTCCTGGAGCCCGTGCAGAACGCCGGCGGCTGCTTCCCGCCGCCGCCCGGCTACTTCCAGCGCGTCCGCGAGATCTGCGACCAGTACGACGTACTCCTCGTCTCCGACGAGGTCATCTGCGCCTTCGGCCGCCTCGGCACCATGTTCGCCTGCGACAAGTTCGACTACGTCCCGGACATGATCACCTGCGCCAAGGGCATGACCTCGGGCTACTCCCCGATCGGCGCCTGCATCATCTCCGACCGCCTGGCCGAGCCGTTCTACAAGGAGGACAACGTCTTCCTGCACGGCTACACCTTCGGCGGCCACCCGGTGTCGGCCGCGGTGGGTCTGGCCAACCTCGACCTGTTCGAGCGAGAGAACCTCAACCAGCACGTCCTCGACAACGAGAGCGCGTTCCGCTCGACCCTGGAGAAGCTCCACGATCTGCCGATCGTCGGTGACGTCCGCGGCAACGGCTTCTTCTACGGCATCGAACTGGTCAAGGACAAGGCGACGAAGGAGTCCTTCAACGACGAGGAGACCGAGCGCGTCCTGTACGGCTTCCTCTCCAAGGCCCTGTACGACAACGGCCTCTACTGCCGTGCCGACGACCGCGGCGACCCGGTCGTCCAGCTCGCCCCGCCGCTGATCTCCGACCAGGAGACCTTCGACGAGATCGAGCAGATCCTGCGCGCGACCCTCACCGAGGCCTGGACGAAGCTCTAGCCCCCGGCGCTCCAGCGGCCCGTACGGCCCGGCGTGCACCCGTCCGAGTGACAGGCGTGCACCCCGGGCCGTGTGCTGTACGGCGTCCCGCCCCCGCCTCCTTAGCGTGCCTGGTAACCGATCGGCCCTGCTTTCGTTCCCCAGCTCGGGGGCTTGCAAGGCACAACGGACCAGAACGAGGTGTACGCCCATGGAGGCCCCGCCGGACAACGATGTGCTCTGGGCACGCTCCCTGCACTTCACCCACCGCGACGGCTCGCCGGCACTGCAGGGTGTCTCCCTCGGCGTGCGCGACGGAGAGATCCTCGCCGTGAGCGGCCCACGCGGCAGCGGCAAGACCGCTCTGCTCAGATGTCTGTCGGGCCTCACCCCGGCCCAGCGCGGCGAGGTCTGGTTCAACAGCGTGCCCGTGCACACGATGGGCCCGATGACCCGCGAGCGCCTGCGCCGCGACCGATTCGGCTGGATCGACCCGGCCCCCGCGCTCGTCCCGGAGCTCAACGCCTGGGAGAACGTCGCCCTTCCCCTCATGCTGCGCGGCACCGGCCGCAGGCGCGCCAGGACGGCCGCCCAGGAGTGGCTGGAGCGCCTCGACATCGGCGACCGGACCGCCAGCCGCCCGCACGAGCTGACCCAGTCCGAACGCCAGCGCGTCTGCATCGCCCGCGCCCTGGCCCCGGCCCCGTCCGTGCTGTTCGCGGACGAACCGACGGCTCCCCTGTACCGGGCGGACCGCGCGCACGTGCTGCGGACGCTCACGACGGCCGCCCGTTCCCACGGCATCACCGTGGTCCTGGCCACGAACGACACGCACACCGCAGCCCTGGCGGACCGCACGGTCACCCTCCTGGACGGACGCCGGGTGAACACCGTGCACCTGCCCCCGATGGCCGACTCGGAAGGCCGTACCGCGTGCTCGCTCTCCGTCTGATGCGGGGCGCCCGTCCCGCCGTACAGCTGCGCCGCCTCCTGGTGGCGCTCGCCTCGGCGGGCACGGGCTTCCTGCTCCTGTGCGCCCTCGGCCATGCGATCAGTCACCCCGAGGACCCGTCCGGCGCCCTGCTGCGCCTGGCCTGGTGTCTGACGCCCCTGGCGGCGACGGTCCACTTCGCCCTGGCGGTCGCCCGCACCGACCCGGGCACCCGCCCCCGCCCCGGCCTCGCGGCCATCGGCCTGGGCCCGGCCCGTCTGATGGCCGTGTCGGCCACCACAACGGCCCTGTCCTGCACCCTCGGCTCGCTGCTGGCCCTGCTCTTCTTCCTCCACCTCCGGGGCGACCTGACGGGCATGCCCTTCGACGGAGCGGCGGCGGACTTCCTGGCAGCGGGCGCCCCGCTCCCGTTGCCGGCCGCCCTGACCCTGCTGGGCCTGGTCCCGGCGATCGCGTCGGCCACGGTGGGATGCGTCCTGCGGCCACGGGACGACAGACCGGCATCGGCGAAGGAGGAGGCGCGGTCGTACGGCCGCTTCGGCGCGTACGGCAGGACGGCAGCCAGGGAGACCTTCGGCTCGTACGGCCGTTTCAGGGCTCACCGGCCCGCGGGCGCCCGTGCCGCCGGGGCGGCTCCCGGCCCCGCGCGAGGGCGCACTCCGCAAGCGCGGGCGGGTGAAAGCACCCTGACAGCGCCCCCCGCCGAGGTCCACCAGACCGAGGACCTGGGCCGAGAAGCCCTCCCCACCCTCCGAGAAGCCCCCAAAGGCCTCCCCTGGGGCATCGCCGTGCTCGCCGCGGGCCTGACGGTGGAGGCCTACGCCAACCGGCACGGGACCGCCCCCGCCGCACCCCTCCCCGGCGGCCTGGCAGGCGCCCCTTCCGTCCTCATCGGCTGGCTCCTCACCGCCGTGGGCCTGGCACTTGCCGGCCCCGGCCTCACCCACCTCTGCGGCCGCCTCCTCCAGTCCACCCACCCCGGCGCCCTGCGCCTTCTCGCCGGAAGGGTCCTCATGTCGGAAGCCGCCCGCATCGGCCGCCCCCTGGGCATCGTCTGCGCGGTGACGTCCGGCATCTACGCCATGGCCACCCTGTACGACCCGACAGGCCCCGAAGTGGGCCCCCTGACCACCCTCGGCCTGCTCCTGGTGACGAGCTGCACGATCGCCACGCTCCTCACAGCCGCCGTGGAGGCCAAGCAGGCGAGGTCGGACACCACAGCCGCGTTGCTCCGCCTGGGCGCCCCGGCGACCATGCTCCGCAGCGCGGCGGCCCTGCGCGCCGGCGCCCTGCTGGCCCTCTTCGGTCCGCTCACCCTGGTCGTGGCCGAGCTGGCGGCCCTGCCCCTGACCTCCTGAGCCCCGTTCGAAAAGCCCGTACGAAAACTCCGTACGAAAAAAATCATGGCCGCCGATGAGTTCCGCCGTGCCCACCGGTCTACCCACCGAACAGCACGCACCCGATGGGAGAGACTCCGATGACCTCGCCGACCTACCAGCAGATGATCTTCGTGAACCTGGCCGTGAACGACCTCGACGCCTCGAAGAAGTTCTTCACCGAGCTCGGCTACTCGATCAATCCGCAGTTCAGCAACGACAACGCGGCGTCCGTCGTGATCAGCGACACCATCGTCGCGATGCTGATGACGAAGGAGTTCTACGCGACCTTCACCAAGAAGGAGATCGCGGACGCGACGAAGACCAGCGAGGTCCTGATCGCGCTGAGCGCGGAGAGCCGTGCGAAGGTCGACGAGCTGGTCGACAAGGCGATCGCGGCGGGCGGCGCCCTGTCCGGCGAGACCCAGGACCACGGCTTCATGTACGGCCGCTCCTTCGACGACCTCGACGGCCACAGCTGGGAGGTCGTCTGGATGGACCCGGCGACGATCCAGGGCTGACCCACGGGCCGCAACTCCGCGTGCGAGCATGGGCGGGTGCAGACGAGCCCCGCCCATGCGGCACACCACGACGACCGTGAGATCGAGACGCTGGAGGAGTTCGACGCGGTCGTACCGGCCCGCGGCACCCTCGCCGGGTTCCGGGTCCAGGCCGTCGACCTGACGGACCGGACAAGGGAGTTGCTGGCCACCGACACCGCGGGCGCGGTCTTCCTCGGCTGCCCGATGCGGGAGAACGCCGCGGAGAAGATCCGCGCGGACGGTGCCCTGGTCTTCCCGCCCGTCCCGAATCTGCCCTTCGACCCGTACCGCGGACTGCTCTACTCCCCCGACGAGTTGTTCGACGGGCTGGAGAAGGGATACGAGCAGACCCCCGACGCGCTCGCCTACGCCTGGTTCCAGCGCACCAAGGCCGACGGCGACATATACGCGTCGATGCTGCGCTCCGTCCACGACGACGCCGTCTCCGACGCCCTCGACGAACTCCTGCGCGGCACAAGGGTCGTGGGGGTCATGGGCGGCCACGCGATGGCCCGCGGCACACGCGAATACGCCGGCGCCGCGCGCCTCGGCCGCGAACTGGCCCGCGCCGGGCTCACCGTGGCCACCGGTGGCGGCCCGGGTGCGATGGAGGCGGCCAACCTCGGCGCCTACGCGGCCCCCTTCGAGGACGCCATGCTCGACGAGGCGTGCGACATCCTCTCCGAGGCGCCGTCCTTCACGCCGTCGATCACCGACTGGGCGCGCGCCGCCTTCGAGGTCCGCGCCCGCTGGACCCGGGGTGGTCCTTCCGTCGGCATTCCGACCTGGTTCTACGGGCACGAGCCGCCGAACGCCTTCGCCTCGCACATCGCCAAGTACTTCGCCAACGCCACCCGCGAGGACGGCCTGCTCGCCCGCTCCAACGCCGGTGTGGTCTTCCTGCCGGGTGCCGCCGGCACCGTGCAGGAGATCTTCGACAACGCGACGCCCAACTACTACGAGTCGCGCGGCGAGCCCACGCCGATGGTGCTCGTGAACCGCGTCCACTGGACGGAGAAGCTGCCCACCTGGCCACTGCTCCAGGCGCTCGCGCGGGAGCGGTCAATGGAGGCCCGAATCGCCCTTGTTGACCGGATCGAGGAGGCCGGAGAGGCGTTGAAACGTCTCACACCTTAATAAGCAGGCAAAGTCAACACTTGCAGGGTGCCTGCACGTTGACACTTCTTATGCTGCGCTTATAGACCTGTGAGACTCCTGGGGACGGTGATGTCACATCACCATCCCCTCAGCCCCCCGCATTTGAGCATCCTGTGAAGGACGAACGTGGCATTTACGCCCATATCCCGCCGCACCGCCCGCGTCTCGCGCTTCCTCGGCGTCGCCGCCGCATCGACCGCGATCGTGCTCGGTGCCTCCGGCAACGCGCTTGCCTGCAACATCAATGAGTTCTCCGCCGAAGCCAAGTGCGACGGCACCCAGGGCGTCATCACCGTCACCGACGTGGACAAGAGCGGCGTCGAGGCGACGGTCTCCGTGTACCTGCAGAGCAACGGCGCCGACGCGAAGAAGGTCGGCGAGCAGAAGGTGAAGGGCTCCAAGGAGGGCACCACCATCACCTTCGAGGAGGACTGGGCGCCCAACGCGGAGTACCGCATCCACGTCGAGGCCCTGCCCTACATCAAGGGCGAGGACATCAAGACGAACCTGATCACCCCGGCGACCGCCTGCAAGACCGAGGACACGCCGACCCCGACGCCCACGCCCACCCCGTCGGACTCCGCCAGCACTCCGGCCGAGGAGTCCCCGACCCCGACCCCGTCGGCCTCGGAGGGCACCACCGCTCCGGCCACCGTGGAGAGCAACGCCCCGTCGCCCGCGGCCGGTGACTCCAACCTCGCCGAGACCGGTGCGAACTCCAACACCGGCCTGATCGCCGGCATCGCGATCGCCCTGGTCGCCATCGGCGGCGGCGCCGTGTTCTTCGGCCTGCGCCGTCGTGGGGCCAGCACCCGCTGACGACCGGTCGTGGCCCGTCCCGGCTTCGGGGCGGGCCACACCCATGTCATCCGAAGGTGGCCCGCTGCAGCCAGAACTCCAGCAGCTCCCGCTCCCCCAGGACTTCCAACTCCGGGCTGTCCAGGGGCAGTCGACGGTAGAAGGCGAGCATGACGGCGGTCAGCGGGCCCCGCAGGGCGACGGTCGCCTTCTCGTGTCCGCGCCGCCACACGATGACGTCCTCGGTGAGCTCGATCATCCACTCCCACCCTTCGGACGTCCCGTCGGTGGCGTGCAGATGGATGCTGCGCCCCGGCCCCCGCAGCTGTGTCGCCTCGTCGTGCGGCCTGGTCCGCATCACGAACTCCACGATCTGCAGCCACTCGTCGACCGCGTCGGCGGCCACGTCCGCGTCGACCGAGTAGGGCTGTCCGGCGGCGAGCGTGGCGTCGGCGCGGTGGATCGTGAGCTCGTGGGTCATCCGGCGGGCCCAGAATCCGGCGGTGGGAACGCCGGCCCAGGACCATACGCGGGCATCCGGACCGGCCTCCCGAAGCGCGGCGACGAGCATCTCCCCCGTCTCCGCAAGCCAGGCGTCCAGCGCCCCGGCGTCCTCGGGCCCCTCCCCCAACGGCACCCGGTCCTCGGGCAGTTCCTCCTGGGCCCGGGTCCGCACCATCAGCTCCACCCAGCGCAGGGCGCCCCCGGTGTGCCGCACCAGCTGCTCCAGTGACCACTCCGGGCAGGTCGGCACGGTCACGGACAGGTCGGCCCCGGACGTCAGTACGTCCCTCAGCAGGCCGACTTGGTGAGCGATCTCGTCGCAGTACCGGTCATGTGCGAGCTGGGTCATGCCCCGAACCCTATGTCCGGCCGGTCAGTCCAGCACGACGATTTCGGCCGGGTCGAACTCCACCCCGACCGTGTCCCCGACCTCCGGCGCCGCACGGAGCGCGCACGCGGCCTCCAACCGCGGCCCGCCTTCCCGAGGGTGCAGATGGACGGCCACGTGGGTGCCCTTGAAGGTCCGCGCGGCCACCGTGCAACGCAGACCCTCGTCGGCCGCCATGAGCCGCACTCCCGCCGGCCGCACCAGCACGCTCCTGACCCCCTGGGCAGCTCCCGAGGGCACCGGAACCTTCCCCCAGGCCGTGTCCGCGACCTCACCCGCCACCGTGCCCTCGACGACGTTCTCGAAGCCGAGGAAGCGGGCCACGAACTCGTCCGCCGGCCGCTGCCACACCTCAAGTGGTGTACCGGACTGGGCGATCCGCCCGTCCCGCATCACCACGACCCGGTCGGCCAGCGCGAAGGCCTCACCCTGGTCGTGGGTGACCGCGAGCACCGTGGTGCCCAACCGCCCGAACAGTTCCCGCAGTTCGACGACCAGTCGCTCGCGCAGCGAGCGGTCCAGCTGTCCGAGCGGCTCGTCGAGCATCAGCAGCCGGGGCCGGGGCGCGAGCGCGCGGGCCAGCGCGACCCGCTGCTGCTCACCGCCGGAGAGCGCGCCGACAGCCCGACGGGCGGCACCCGGAAGCCCGACGAGATCGAGCAACTCCCGTACCCGCTCGTCCCGTTGTGCCCTCGCGGCCCCGTGCATCCGCAGCCCGAAGGCCACATTGGCGCCCACGTCCCGCTGCGGGAAGAGCTGATGGTCCTGGAACATCAGCCCGACCCCGCGCTTGTGCGCGGGCACCCCGTCCTGGTCACGCCCGTCGAGCAGGACCCGGCCCCGGTCGAGCGGTTGAAGGCCGGCCACCACCCTCAGCAGCGTCGACTTGCCGCTGCCGCTGGGCCCGAGCACACACACGATCTCGTGCTCGGCGACATCGAGACCGACCTCGTCGAGCACGGCCCGCCCGCCGAACCGTACCGTCGCGTCCTCAAGGCTCAGCAGCATCAGAACTCCCCGGTCCGGTCGGTCCGCAGCCGTTCAAGGACCAGCAGCGCCACCGCGCACACCACCATCAGGATCGTCGAAAGGGCCATCGCCTGGCCGTAGTTGAGATCACCGGCCCGACCGAGCAGCCGTGCCACGGCGACCGGCAGTGTCGGGTTGTCGGGCCGTGCGATGAACACCGTCGCCCCGAACTCGCCCAGCGACACGGCGAAGGCGAAGCCCGCCGCGATCAGCAACGCCCGCCGCACCATGGGCAGATCGACCTCCCGCCACACCCGCCACGGCGAGGCCCCGAGCACGGCCGCGGCCTCCCGCAGCCGGTGATCCACGGCCCGCAGCACCGGCAGCATGGTCCGCACCACGAAGGGCACCCCGACCAGCGCCTGCGCGAGCGGCACCAGGATCCAGGACTGCCTGAGGTCCAGCGGCGGCTCGTCGAGCGAGATCAGGAACCCGAAGCCGACGGTCACCGCGGACACCCCGAGGGGCAGCATCAGCAGCGCGTCGAAGCCCCGTACGAACCGGCCCGCGTCCCGCCGCGTCAGCGCGGCCGCCGCGAGGCCCCCGATCACCACCGCGATGGCGGTGGCGGCGAGGGCGTACTCGAGTGAGTTCCCGACCGCCTCGATCGGCGCGACGAGGAAGACCCCGCCGTCGCTGTGGGTCAGCGCCCGGTAGTAGCCGAAGCCCGAAGCGTCGAGCGACCGCTGCACCAGCACCGCGAGCGGCAGCACAAGGAGGACGGCGACGCTGCCCACGACCCCGGCCAGCAGCCCCCACTCCCCCGCCCCTCGCGGCCGCCGGGCGGTGACGGACTCGTCCACGAGCCGCAGCGCGGTCTCCCGGCGCCGTACGCTCCACGCGTGCAGGGCGAGAACAGCGCCCACCGCGACGAACTGGATCAGCGTCAGCACGGCGGCCGTGGACAGGTCGAAGATCTCGGAGGTCTGCCGGTAGATCTCCACTTCGAGGGTCGAGAAGGTCGGCCCGCCGAGGATCTGCACCACACCGAAGGAGGTGAAGGTGAAGAGGAAGACCATGAGGGCGGCGGCTGCCACGGCGGGCGCGAGTGCGGGGAGCGTAACCGTCCGCCAGGCCCTGAGCCGGGACGCGCCCAGCATCCGCGCGGCCTCCTCCTGACGCGGATCCAGCTGGGCCCACAGTCCGCCGACGGTCCGTACGACGACCGCGTAGTTGAAGAAGACGTGCGCGAGCAGGATCGCCCACACCGTGGTGTCCAGGCGTACGCCCCACAGCTCGTCCAGCAACCCGCCACGGCCGACGAGCGCCAGGAAGGCCGTACCGACGACGACGGTCGGCAGCACGAAGGGGACGGTGACCACGGCCCGCAGGATCTGCTTGCCGGGGAAGTCGAAGCGCGCGAAGACATACGCGCCGGGGAGCGCGACCAGGAGCGTGAGCGCGGTGGAGGCGAGCGCCTGCCAGGTGGTGAACCACAGCACGTGCCGGATGTCCGGCTGGGTGAGGACGTCGGTGATCCTGCCGAACTGCCAGGTCCCGTCGGTCTCGAGTCCGCGCGCGACGATCGCGGCGACGGGATAGGCGAAGAAGACGGCGAAGAACGCGATGGGCACGGCCATCAGCCCGAGCCGGGCCGCCGCGTTCTTGACGCCCTTGCGGGCCCTTACTTCAGTACGAGCGAGGTCCACGACTTGACCCAGTCGTCACGGTTGTCGGCGATCTTCGCCGGGTCCATGGTCTCGGGGTCCTTGGCCTGCGGACCGTACTGCGTGAACTCGGCAGGCACCTGGGCGCCGTTCACCACCGGGTAGACGAACATGTTGAGCGGCATGTCCTGCTGGAACTCCTTGGTGAGCAGGAAGTCCAGGAGCGCCTTGCCGCCCTTGGCGTTCGCGGCGTTGCTCAGCAGTCCGGCGTACTCGATCTGCCGGAAGCAGGTGCCCTGCGCCACGCCGGTGGGGGCGGTCGTCGGCTTCGGGTCGGCGTAGATCACCTCGGCGGGCGGCGAGGAGGCGTACGACACGACGAGCGGCCGGTCGGCCTTCGCCTTCTTGCCCCCGGCGGAACCGGAGAACTCCTCGTTGTAGGCCTGCTCCCAGCCGTCGACGACCTTGACGCCGTTGGCCTTGAGCTTCTTCCAGTAGCCCTGCCAGCTGTCGTCGCCGTACTTCGCGGCGCTCCCGAGGAGGAAGCCGAGCCCCGGCGAGGAGGTGGAGGCGTTCTCGGTGACGAGGAGGTTCTTGTAGGCGGGCTTGATCAGATCGTCGTACGACGTCGGCGGCTGGAGCTTGTGCTCGGTGAAGTAGGCCTTGTCGTAGTTGACGCAGATGTCGCCGGTGTCGATGGGCGTGACCTTGTCCCCGTCGACCCGGTACCCGGCCTTGATCCGATCGGCGCCCTTGGCCTCGTACGACTGGAAGAGCCCGTTGTCGAGCGCGCGGGAGAGCAGGGTGTTGTCGACGCCGAAGAAGACGTCGCCCTGCGGGTTGTCCTTGGTGAGGATGGCCTTGTTGACGGCCTGTCCGGCGTCGCCGTCCTCCAGGACCTTGACCTTGTAGCCGGACTTCTTCTCGAAGTCGGCGAGGACGTTCTTGGAGACGGCCCACGAGTCGTGGCTGACGAGGGTGACGGTCTTGGAGCCGGAGCTTTCGGAGTCGTCGGACGACGAGCCGCATGCGGACAGCGTGACCAGGCCGAGGCCGACGACGGCAGCAAGGAACTTCTTGTTGTTCACGGTGATGACCGAACTTCCTACCCAGAATGACCTGGGCGAGGTTCAGAGGGTCTGCGGCCCGATGGCCGCACTCTCAGCGCTGTGGCGCTCCCCTGTCGGATATGAAGATGTACGTACGTCCGTCAGACTACCGCTCGGTGGCCGCGAGCTGACCACAGGCCCCGTCGATCTCCTGTCCACGGGTGTCCCGGACCGTCACCGGCACACCATGGGCGGCGATGGCCTCGACGAAGGCCTTCTCGTCCTCGGGCCGGGAGGCGGTCCACTTGGACCCGGGCGTCGGGTTCAGCGGGATCAGGTTGACGTGCACCGGCTTGCCCTTGAGCAGGCGGCCGAGCCGGTCACCGCGCCAGGCCTGGTCGTTGATGTCCCGGATCAGCGCGTACTCGATGGACAGGCGCCGCCCCGACTTCTCGACGTACTCGAACCCGGCGTCGAGCACCTCGCGCACCTTCCACCGCGTGTTCACGGGGACGAGGGTGTCGCGCAGCTCGTCGTCGGGCGCGTGCAGGGAGATCGCGAGCCGGCACTTGAAGCCCTCGTCGGAGAACCGGTGAATGGCGGGCACGAGCCCCACGGTCGACACGGTGATGCCGCGCTGGGAGAGACCGAGCCCGTCGGGCGCGGGATCGGTGAGCGCGCGAATGGAGCCGACGACCCGCTTGTAGTTGGCGAGCGGTTCACCCATCCCCATGAAGACGATGTTGGAGAGCCGCGCGGGCCCGCCCGGCACCTCTCCGTCCCGGAGCGCCCGCATCCCGTCCACGATCTGATGCACGATCTCGGCTGTGGACAGATTGCGGTCCAGTCCCGCCTGCCCGGTGGCGCAGAAGGGGCAGTTCATGCCACAGCCCGCCTGCGAGCTGATGCACATGGTCACCCGGTCCGGATACCGCATCAGCACCGACTCCACGAGCGTCCCGTCGAACAGCCGCCACAGCGTCTTGCGCGTGGTCCCCTGGTCGGTCGACAGATGCCGTACGACGGTCATGAGCTCGGGAAGCAGCGCCTCCTGGAGCTTGCCGCGCGCACCGGCCGGGATGTCGGTCCACTCCGCCGGGTCGTGCGCGTACCGCGCGAAGTAGTGCTGCGAGAGCTGCTTGGCGCGAAACGGCTTCTCCCCGATCCCCGCCACGACCTCCTTGCGCTCGGCGGGCGTGAGATCGGCAAGGTGCCGCGGCGGCTTCTTGGCTCCGCGGGGGGCGACGAAAGTGAGTTCTCCGGGTGCAGGCATAACCCTTCCAGTGTCGCAGATCATTCAGCGGCCGCGTTCAGAAGATCCACACCCCGAAGGCTGCGGGACTCTGACAACGCGGCCCCCGTCCTGTACAGGACGGGGGCCGGGAAAGCCGTGCACGCGAAGTACGTCAGCCGGAGCCCACGAACAGCACCAGCAGCAGCCACACCACCGGAGCCGTCGGCAGGAGGGAGTCCAGGCGGTCCATGATGCCGCCGTGGCCCGGCAGCAGTGTGCCCATGTCCTTGATGCCGAGGTCCCGCTTGATCATCGACTCGCCGAGGTCACCCAGCGTCGCGCTGGCCGCGACCGCGAGGCCGAGGAGCAGGCCCTGCCACCAGGTGCCGTCGTCGATCAGGAACTGCATGCACAGCGCGCCCGCCACCATCGCGAACAGCACCGCCCCGACCAGGCCCTCACGGGTCTTGCCGGGGCTGATGCGCGGCGCGAGCTTGTGGGTGCCGAAGCGCCAGCCGACGGCGTACGCGCCGGTGTCGCTGACGACGGTCAGGAGGAGGAACATCAGCACCCGGGCCGCCCCGTCCTCGGCCGTCAGCATCATCGCGACGAACGTGGCCAGGAACGGGACGTAGAACGCCGCGAAGACGCCCGCCGTGACGTCCTTGAGGTAGCCCTCCGGCGGTTCCGTCATCCGCCAGACGAGGACGGCGAGTGCCGTGAGTGCCATGGCGACCCAGGCTCCCTCGGCGCCCCTGACGTACCCCGCGACGACCATCGCGGCCCCGCCGAGCGCCAGCGGCACGAGCGGCACCTTGATGCCCTTGCGCTCCTGAAGCCTGCTGGTCAGCTCCCACAGACCCACGACGACGGCGACGGCTATCACGCCGACGAACGCGGCCTTGACGAAGAACAGCGACGCGATGATCACCGCACCGAGTCCGACCCCGACCCCTATGGCGGCACCCAGATCCCGCCCCGCGCTCTTCTTCTGCGGCGCGGAAGCCGGCTGCGAGGAGTCGGGCATGGGCTCCGGATTCTGCTTCTGCGGCGCCGCCGCGTAGGGCTGCGCCGACGTGGTCTCGTCGCGGAACCTCTCGTTCCGGAACGCCTCGTCCCGGAACTGGTCGTTCCGGAACAAGGGACCGCTCAGCCGAGCGGCCCCCCGGTCGTCATCCTGGTCGCCGCCGTATCGAGGTACAGCGGGTCCGTCGGGCACGATGGGCATGGGCCGTGTGTGTTGCGCGTCATGCGCATCGTACGCGGGACCCGCCGGGTCAGCCCCCTGGGCGGGCCCCTGGTCGGACGGCCCCCAGTACCCGGCGTGGGGCGGCATCCCCCAGGAAGAGTCGTTCATCAGACCTCGAGAAGCTCCGCTTCCTTGTGCTTGAGGAGCTCGTCCACCTGGGCGACGTACTTGTGCGTCGCGTCGTCGAGCTCCTTCTCCGCACGGCGGCCCTCGTCCTCGCCGACCTCGCCGTCCTTGACGAGCTTGTCGATCGCGTCCTTGGCCTTGCGGCGGACCGAGCGGATGGACACGCGCGAGTCCTCGGCCTTGGCCTTGGCGACCTTGATGTAGTCGCGGCGGCGCTCCTCGGTGAGCTCGGGGAACACCACCCGGATGATGTTGCCGTCGTTGCTCGGGTTGACGCCCAGGTCGGAGTCGCGGATCGCCTGTTCGATGTTGCGCAGGGCGGTCTTGTCGAACGGGGTCACCACGGCCATGCGCGGCTCCGGCACGGAGAACGAAGCCAGCTGGTTGATCGGCGTCGGCGCGCCGTAGTAGTCGGCCACGATCTTGTTGAACATCGCCGGGTGCGCACGCCCGGTGCGGATCGCGGCGAAGTCCTCCTTGGCGACCACGACGGCCTTCTCCATCTTCTCCTCGGCCTCGAGGAGGGTCTCTTCGATCACCACTTGCTCCTGCGTGTCTTGAGTAGGCCCGGCTGCTGTTCCGTATGCGTGGGGGCGGCGGCCGGCTGCGTCGCGTCTTCTTCCTGCACGGTTCCCGACCGGCAGGACATTGTCCATCCCCCGGTCAGGGACCGGGTGTATCCCGGGTCAGTCCCGGCTGTCCTGGTCACCCACAAGCGTGCCGATCTTCTCACCCTTGACGGCGCGCGCGATATTGCCCTCCGCCAGGAGCTCGAACACCAGGATCGGAAGCTTGTTGTCGCGGCACAGCGTGACGGCGGTGGCATCGGCGACCTTGAGGTCACGGGTGATGACCTCGCCGTATCCGAGGGCGTCGAACTTGACCGCATCGGGGTTGGTCTTCGGGTCGGAGTCGTAGACCCCGTCCACGCCGTTCTTGCCCATGAGCAGCGCCTCGGCGTCGATCTCCAGGGCGCGCTGCGCGGCGGTGGTGTCGGTGGAGAAGTACGGCATGCCCATACCGGCGCCGAAGATGACCACGCGGCCCTTCTCCAGGTGGCGCACGGCACGCAGCGGGATGTACGGCTCGGCGACCTGGCCCATGGTGATGGCGGTCTGTACCCGGCTGTCGATGCCCTCCTTCTCCAGGAAGTCCTGGAGGGCGAGGCAGTTCATCACGGTGCCGAGCATTCCCATGTAGTCCGAGCGGGCGCGGTCCATGCCGCGCTGCTGGAGTTCGGCACCCCGGAAGAAGTTGCCGCCACCGATGACGACGGCGATCTCGGCACCGTCCCGGACGACGGCGGCGATCTCACGGGCGATCTTGTGCACCACGTCGGGGTCCACACCCAGGCCCCCGCCACCGGCGAACGCCTCTCCGGACAGCTTCAGCAGAAACCGGCCGCGCACTTTGCCGTCGTCGCTCTTCTGGGCCTTGGTGGTCATGGGGATCCCGCCTCTTTCACCTGTTGCACATACGAAGAAGGCCATTGCCGGTGGGAACTGGTTCGCATCCCATGCGCGGCAATGGCCTCCTCGTCAGATCTGCTGTCGTCCGCCACGCGCGTGCGTGGCGGCGTACCGGACGACTGCTGACGACCCTATAGGGCCCGCGTGTCGCTCGCGGTACGGACTCAGATGCCGACCTTGATGCGCGTGAAGCGCTTCAGGGTGACACCGGCCTCGTCCAGAACCTTCTGGACCGACTTCTTGTTGTCGAGCGCGTACGGCTGACCGAGCAGCGTGGCGTCCTTGAAGAAGCCGTTGAGGCGACCCTCGACGATCTTCGGCAGGGCGGCCTCGGGCTTGCCCTCGGCGCGGGTGGTCTCCTCGGCGACGCGACGCTCGGACTCGACGACCTCGGCCGGCACGTCCTCCTTGGAGAGGTACTTCGGCGCGAAGGCGGCGATGTGCTGGGCGACACCGCGAGCGACCTCGGCGTTGGGCTTGTCCAGCTCGACGAGGACACCGATCTGCGGGGGCAGGTCGGGCATCGTGCGGTGCATGTACGCGGTCACGAAGCCGTCGGCGAACTGCGCGAAGCGGTCCAGGACGATCTTCTCGCCGAGGTTGGCGTTGGCCTCGTCCACGAACGCCTGGACGGTCTTGCCGGCCTCGATCTCGGAGGCGAGCAGGGACTCCAGGTCGGCCGGGGAGGTCGCGGCGACGTGCTGCGCGATCTTGTCGGCGACGGCCTGGAACTTCTCGCCCTTGGCGACGAAGTCCGTCTCGCACTTGAGCTCGACGAGGACGCCGGAGGAGTTGTCGTCGGCGATGATCGAGACCACGGCGCCGTTCTCGGCGGAGCGGCCCTCGCGCTTGGCGACGCCCTTCTGGCCCTTGATCCGGAGCGCCTCGACAGCCTTCTCGACGTCGCCCGCGGCCTCGTCCAGCGCCTTCTTGCAGTCCATCATGCCGGCGCCCGTGAGCTCACGGAGCTTCTTGACGTCGGCGGCGGTGTAGTTCGCCATGAGTCTGTGAATCTTTCTCGAAGTCTGGAAGATCGAAGATCTACGGGGTCTACGGCCCCTATGTAGCCGGGGCCGCCGACTCTCCGCTGACCTACGGGTGAACGGCGGGAGCGGAGTTCATGCCCCCGCTCCCGCCGTCACCCCTGACGCTGACGGATCAGGCCTGCTCGGCGTCCGCGGCCGGAGCGGCCTCGGCGGCGGGAGCCTCGGCGGCGGGCGCCTCGGCCGGGGCCTCGGCCTCGGCAGCGGGAGCCTCGGCAGCAGGAGCCTCGGTGGCCTCCGCGGCCGGAGCGGCCTCGGCGGCGGGCGCCTCCTCGGCCTTCTTCTCGCCGCCCTCGAGCAGGTCGCGCTCCCACTCGGCGAGCGGCTCGCCCGCGGCCTTCTCGCCCTTGTCACCGGTGGCGACGCGCGAGCGGGAGATGAGCCCCTCGGCGACGGCGTCGGCGATCACACGGGTGAGCAGGGTGACGGAGCGGATCGCGTCGTCGTTGCCCGGGATCTTGTAGTCGACCTCGTCGGGGTCGCAGTTGGTGTCGAGGATGGCGACGACCGGGATGTTGAGCTTCCGGGCCTCGCCGACCGCGATGTGCTCCTTCTTGGTGTCCACGATCCAGACGGCGCTGGGCACCTTGGACATCTCGCGGATACCACCGAGGGTCTTCTCCAGCTTGGCCTTCTCGCGCGAGAGCACGAGAAGCTCCTTCTTGGTCAGACCCGACGCGGCGACGTCCTCGAAGTCGATCTGCTCGAGCTCCTTGAGGCGCTGCAGACGCTTGTAGACGGTCGAGAAGTTGGTGAGCATGCCGCCCAGCCAGCGCTGGTTGACGTAGGGCATGCCGACGCGGGTGGCCTGCTCGGCGATGGCTTCCTGCGCCTGCTTCTTCGTGCCGACGAACATGACCGTGCCGCCGTGGGCGACGGTCTCCTTGACGAACTCGTAGGCGCGGTCGATGTACGACAGCGACTGGAGCAGGTCGATGATGTAGATGCCGTTGCGCTCCGTGAAGATGAACCGCTTCATCTTCGGGTTCCAACGACGGGTCTGGTGACCGAAGTGGACGCCGCTTTCCAGCAGCTCCCGCATCGTGACGACGGCCATGGCCGTTCTCCTTGGTGTTCTCGGTTGTGCCGCGCGCGCCGGATGGCACTCGCGCCTGACGCCCGCGATGCGCCTTGCCACTAGGGACCGAGAGGCGCTGACACCGGCTGTTTGAGGGCCTGATGTCGGGGCGTGCGAAGTCGACCCGGTGACCCGGATCGCCAGAAGAAGTGTACGGGACCCGCGAGGTACCGGGTGACGCCGCTGTCCACAACCCGGGAGTAGTCCACAGGCCCCGGCATGACCGGGGCGGGTGCGGGACGGTCTCCGCATGCGAGCGAAGCGATACGGGCGATGCGGTACGTGGCTGGTGCTGGGCTTTCTGCTGCTGTTGACGGCGCCGACGCCCACACCCCGGCCGCCCTTTCTCACCCCTGTGGCCACGGACACCCCGGTCCCGGCGATCGGCCACGCCTGGCCCGTGGGCGCCCGTCCGACGGTTCTGCGCGGCTGGGAGCCCCCGGCGACGGTGTACGGCCGCGGCCACCGGGGCGTGGACCTGGCGGCCCCTCCCGGAAGCCCGGTACGAGCGGTGGCGCCGGGCCGGGTGTCCTTCGCGGGGCGGGTGGCGGGCAGGGGTGTGGTCTCGGTGGAACTGGCAGGGACGGATCTTCGAACGACCTACGAGCCGGTGACAGCGTCGGTGGACAAGGGCGCCGAGGTGGCGGCGGGCGAGGTGGTGGGCACGGTCGAACCGACGGGCTCCCACTGCGCGACCGCATGCGTGCACTGGGGCTTGCGGAGGGGCGAGACCTACCTGGATCCGCTGTCCCTGCTCCCGCCATGGCTGCTGCGCAGGGGGCCCTCGAGACTGCTCCCGGTACTGGACGTCCCTCTGCCCTGACTGCGGGAAGCAGCCGCTCGGGTCGGCTCCCGGCCCACAGGGGCGGCGCCCCGCAAGCGCGGACAGGCGAAACCCACGCCCATCCGGCTTCAGCCCCGCACACCCCGCAGTGCCATGGAAACCGCGGCCTCGGTAATCACGGACGGCTCCTCCGCGGCCCCCAGCTCGATCCTCCGTACAGCCGCGTCCACCACCCCCTGCACCAGCATCGCCGCCAGCCGGGGCTGCTCATGCCCCATCTCGCCGAGGGCCTCGACGATCATCGCGACCAGCCCCCCGTGTGCCGCCCGGATCTTCTCCCGGGCCCCCGCGTCCAGCTCACTCGCGGAGATGGCCACGACGGCCCGGTGCCGCCGGTCCCCGACCAGCGCCAGCTGCTGTCGTACATACGCCTCGACCCTGGCCTCGGGATCCTTCGCCGCGGCCATCGCCGCCGAGACCTCCGCGGCCCAGACGGGGAAGTCGACCGCGCACAGTTCCTCGACCACGGCGGCCCGCGACCGGAAGTACTCGTACACGGACGATCGCGCGAGCCCCGTCCGCTCGGCGAGAGCCGGGAAGGTCAGCGCCTCCGTCCCGCCCTCGGACAGCAAAGACCGAGCCGCGTCCAGCAGGGCGGCTCGCTGCATCGACCGGTGCTCGGCCACGGAGGCCGCTCGAATCCTTGGCACGTCAACCACTGTACGGACGCACCACTGCGGACGGGAGTCACTCCACCCGACCAGCCGTGGCCGAGAGGACGTCCGGCCAGGTCAGCGACCGAAACTGGCCAGCTTCGCCCGCAGTTGCAGCACGGACTTGGTGTGGATCTGGCTGACCCGGCTCTCGGTCACCCCCAGCACGTTCCCGATCTCCGCGAGGGTGAGCCCCTCGTAGTAGTACAAGGTGACGACGGTCTTCTCGCGCTCGGGCAGTGTGTTGATGGCCCGCGCCAGGAACCGTCTGAGCTCCCGGTCCTCGGCGACCTCCACGGGGTTGTCCGCGGCGGTGTCCTCCAGGGTGTCCATGAGGCTCAGCCGGTCGCCCCCCTCGCCCCCGACATGCAGCAGCTCCTCCAACGCCACCACGTTGGCCAGCGACAACTGGCTGAAGACCGCGTGGAGATCGTCCACCGCGATCCCCAGCTCGCCGGCGACCTCCCCCTCTGTGGGCGTGCGCCTGAGCCGCGCCTCCAGCGTCGCGTACGCCCGCTCGACGTTGCGCGCCTTCTGCCGTACGGACCGCGGGATCCAGTCCAGCGCCCGCAGTTCGTCGATCATCGCGCCCCGGATCCGGGTGATCGCGTACGTCTCGAACTTGATCTCCCGGTCGATGTCGAACTTCTCGATCGCGTCGATGAGCCCGAAGACCCCCGAGGACACGAAGTCCGCCTGCTCGACATTGGGCGGCAGCCCGACGCTCACGCGCCCGGCCACGTACTTCACGAGCGGTGAGTAGTGCAGGATCAGCTGCTCACGCAGCCGCTCGTCTCCCGTCGCCTTGTATGACCGCCACAGCTCGTCGAGCGTCGAGGGAGCGGGCGGCCGCACGCTGCCACCGCCACGGGCGGCTGGGGGGATCGCCGCCCGGTCGGACCCGGAAGTGTGCTGGGGCATTCGTCGCCTTGTGCCGTTCTGCCGTGAAGTACGCGATGTACGTGAAGTGCGTCGGAATCTCCGTGAGCGTAGCGTGACTGAAGAGTCGCAGTGTGCAAACAACGTGGCCGAGTGCATGCGCAGATGCGTTCCGTCGGCCGCTCCCCCGGGGCACAGGCATCACCCTGTGTGATCACCGGAACACTCCAACTGCGGGAAACCACAAGGGCTTCGGGCTTCGCCCGGACGGCCGAACACGCTCGGTCAACGCGGGCCGCGACCACCCCGGACGGAGATCATCGCCTGGCGTGTCAACTTCCAGCTGTCGCCGTGTCGTTCGACGTAACCGAGTGCACGGAGTTCGTACAGTCTCGCGATGGCGTCGTCCCGTGTCGTCTGCGCACCGCGCGCGATCTCCTCCACACCGGCCTCCCCTCGACCGGGCAGCGCGGACAGCACCGTCCGTGCCGCCGGGGCCAGCAGATCGCGCGGCAGCACGGGCCCGCGCCGGTCCGGGGCCATCTCCCCCATGTCCCCGACCAGCTCCACGACTTCCGCCGCGTCCGTGACCAGCGTGGCGTCCCCGCGCAGCAGCTCGTGCACTCCGGCCGACAGGCTGCTGGTGGCCGGCCCGGGCACTCCTATCGTGTGACGGCCCAACCGCTGTGCCGCACGGGCGGTGACCAGCGAGCCGCTGCGGTGGGCGGCCTCGACGACCACGGTGCCCCGGGTGAGGGCGGCGATCACCCTGTTGCGCAGCACGAATCTGCTGGGCGTCGGATGATCGCCGGGCGGCAACTCCCCGATCACCAGACCCTGTTCCGCGATCCTGGTGATCAACTGGGCGTGTCCGCGTGGGTAGGGCCGGTCGACCCCGCAGGCCAGGACGGCCACGGTGGCGCCGCCTGCGCCGAGAGCACCGCGGTGGGCGGCGCCGTCGACCCCGTACGCCCCGCCGGACACGACGACCCAGCCGCGCTCGGCGAGCCCGGTGCCGAGGCCGGCCGCCATGTGAGCCCCGTACTCGGTACAGGCGCGGGCCCCCACGAGGGCGACGGACCTCAACGCCCACATCCGCAGGCTGGGCAGCCCCCGAACCCACAGTCCGATCGGCCGCGCGTCTCCGAGATCGTCGAGCTGCCCCGGCCACTCGGCGCCCCCGGGAACGACGAAGCGCGCACCGGCCTCGTACGCGACGGCGATATCCCGGCGGGGCTCGGCCACCCGGGCCCGGGCCCGCAACCCACTCCACCGTTTCTCACTCACCCCGGGCAACGGCTCCCCGGACCCCCGCAACCGAGAGGCCACCTCCCGCACACCCCACTCGCGGATCCAGCGCCCGCCGACCTCGTCCCCGGGCTCGACGACCCGAGCGAGGAAGACGCGGTCGAGCAGCTCGCCCTCGGGTTCGTCGCCGGTCATGTCAGCGCCCCGATGGCCATGGGCACTCCCCGGGGCACTCCGGTGCGCAGTTGCAGCGCCAGGGCGACGTCCGTCGCGTCCGGACGGTCGTGTCCGGCGAGGTCCGCGACCGTCCAGGCGACACGCAGGACGCGGTCGAGCCCTCGGGCGGTCAGGACGCCCCGCTCCAGATTGCGCTCGGCCTCGTCCATCGCCCCGGACACGGCGTGCCATCGGCTTCGCAGCTCGCGTCCGGGCACGTCGCTGTTGGTCCGCCACGGCGAGCCGGCGAAGCGCAACGCCGCCCGTTCCCTGGCGGCCCGCACCCGGTCGGCGACCATGGCGGTCGACTCGCCGCGGGCGCCGCGTCCGGCAAGCTGGTCACGTGTGACACGGTCCACCTGCACCCGCAGGTCGACCCGGTCGAGCAGCGGACCGGAGAGCCGGGCCTGGTAGCGCCGGATCGCCGAGGGCGGACACTCGCAGAAGTCGTCGGTCTGCGTGAAGCGGCCGCAGGGGCACGGATTCGCCGCGAGGACCATCAGGAACCTCGCCGGAAACCGCACCACGCCCGCGCTGCGCGCGATCACCACGTGCCCCGCCTCCAGCGGCTGCCGCAGCGCGTCGAGGGCCTGGGTGTTGAACTCGGGTGTCTCGTCCAGAAAGAGGACGCCTCGATGAGACAGCGACACCGCCCCGGGGCGGGCGATACCGGGTCCGCCACCGACGAGGGCCTGCATGGTGGCCGAGTGGTGGGGAGCGCAGTAGGGGGCTACATCGATCAGGGGCTTGCCCGGCGGCAGCAGACCCGCGACCGAGTGCACCGCCGTCACCTCGAGCGACTCGTCCCGGGCCAGCCGGGGCAGGATCGCGGGCAGCCGCTCCGCCAGCATCGTCTTGCCCGCGCCGGGCGGGCCCTCCAGGAACAGGTGATGGCCACCGGCCGCCGCCACCTCCACCGCGGTCCGCGCCGAGATCTGACCGACGACGTCGGCCAGGTCGTGGCCGTGGTCCTGCTGCGCGGCTCCGGAGCTGTGCATGCCGGTGGCGGCTCCCGTCCCCGGCACGCGCAGGCCGGCCAGCAGCGGATCGGGGCGGCCCGGCTCGTCGGGTTCCTCGTCGGGCACCGGCTCGTCCGCGAGGACCGCGATCAGCTGCCGCAGGGTGCGCACGCCGAGAACGGAGACTCCGGGCACCAGTGAAGCCTCGGCGGCGGCGCACTCCGGCACCACGACCTGCTCATAGCCGGCGTCCGCGGCGGCCAGTACCGCAGGCAGAATGCCCCGGACAGGCCGCACCCGGCCGTCCAGCCCCAGCTCTCCGATCATCACGATGTCAGCGAGCACGCGCGGGTCGATCCGCTCGGAGGCACCCAGCACGGCACACGCAACGGCAAGGTCGAATCCCGAACCCGCCTTCGGCACCGATGCCGGACTGAGCCCCACCGTGAGCTTCTTCTGCGGCCATTCACCGCCCGAGTTCACGACGGCCGCCCGAACCCGGTCCCGGCTCTCCGTCAAGCTCTTGTCCGGCAACCCCACCAGTGTGAACGCCGCCACCCCGGGCTCCAGGTCCGCCTGGACCTCGACCACGACTCCCTCGACGCCCACCAGCGCCACCGAGCACGTACGAGCGAAACCCATCTCAGGCCACCCCCCGCGCATGCTCGACCACGGGCGCGCCGCGCTGCGGCAGGACCACACCCACCAGGTCGATGCGGACGCCTCCCGGTGGTGCGCCTCCGTGGGCGTGGATCCAGCAGGCGGCGAGGCCCCGCAGGCGCTCCGCCTTCTCGGGGGTCACCGCGGCCATGGGGTGCTCGAAGGCGCCCGCCCGCCGTGTCTTGACCTCGCACACGACCAGGACCTCGCCGTCCCGCGCCACGATGTCGATCTCGCCCGTCCTGCCACAGCGCCAGTTGCGCTCCAGGACCGTCATCCCGGTCTCGGTCAGCCGCCTCGCGGCCAGACTCTCGCCGTACTTGCCGAGTGCACTGCGTGCGTTCATGTCGGCACCACCTCCGGCGCCAACGATCACGCAGCCCCGTCCACCGAGTTGATCTTGGTGGACTACTCACCGGTTGTGGAAAACCGGGTCACCCGCAAGGGTCACCCACCGGGCAACTCCAGGTCACTCTTGTTCAACTCCTCGATGTTCACGTCCTTGAACGTCAACACCCGGACTTGTTTCACGAAGCGAGCCGGCCGATACATGTCCCACACCCACGCATCCGCCATGGACACCTCGAAGAACACTTCGCCCTGGACCGAGTGCACCTGCATCTCGTAGTCATTGGTCAGGTAGAAGCGCCGCTCGGTCTCGATCACGTATTTGAACAGACCGACGACATCGCGGTACTCCCGGTAGAGCTTGAGCTCCATCTCGGTCTCGTACTTCTCGAGGTCCTCGGCGCTCATGGCATGTTCCCCTTCAGCCGTGCGATCCCACCATTGTGCGCCAGTCCCGTCAGCACCTAGACGATTTCGGTGTCGAGGGTCACGGGCCCGGCCGGGGGACCTTCGTCGAGCAGCCTGCGCAGCAGCTCGGCGAGTCTGGTCGGATACACCGTCTCATGTGCCTGGCTCAGTTCCTGACACGTCCACCAGCGCGCTCCGGCGACACTGCGCCGCTCCAGCTCGGTCAGAGCCGTGGCCCGGGTGGCCGTCACCGTCGTACGGGCCAGGTAATACCACTCGTCCTGGTCCCAGCGACGACCCGCGAACGGGAACGAGCATGTCCGCCGCCAGAGCACCGGCCCGAGTTCCACCTCGGTGATGCCGGTCTCCTCGGCGAGTTCCCTCAGCGCGGCCTCTTCACGGGTCTCCTCGCCCTCCAGTCCGCCACCAGGCGTGAACCACCAGTCGTCGGCCGGATCGTCCGGCTCGTGACCGTGCAGCAGCAGGATGCGGTCCTCGGGATCGAGCAGGACCACCCGGGCCACCTTGCGCAGTCCGCCTTCGGGCGAGTCGTCGTGCCCGGCCGACACCTCAGCGGGCACCGGCGGGCTCCGTCCGGACGCGGGAGCGCCCGCCGAAGAGCTTGGCGACGGGCCCGTACGCCCCACCGCCCAGTACAAGCACCGCGCCGACGATGATCAGGATGAAGATCGTACGCAGCGGTCCGGGCGAGGAGAGCGCGCCGAGCGGCTCGAAGCCGGTGGGGCGCTCCAGCATGCCCTTCATGGGCCAGACGACGGCGTCCACCCGAGCGGTCACGGCCGAGCGTGCGACGGTGCCCTGGGCGGCGTCGGTGAGGTGGGCTGAGGAGTCCAGCGAGCCCTGGCGCTCGTCGCCGAGCAGGAACAGGCGGCCTTGGGGCACCTTCACGTTCGGGATGGACTTGTCCTCGACCACGCTGCCCTTGAGATAGGTCTCGTCGATCTTCTTACCGTTGACGGTCAGCTTCCCGTCGGTGCAGCAGGCGACGGTGTCCCCGCCGACCGCGACGACCCGCTTGACCACCGAGGCGCCGGTCACCCAGCTCTTGTCGGTGAAGACGACGACATCGCCCCGGCGTATCTCGTCGCCGTCGACGCGCTGCGCCAGCACCCGGTCGCCCGCGTCGATCGTGGGCGTCATCGAGCCGGTGGGCACGGTGTACGGCAGGTACAGCACCGCTCCCCAGGCGAATCCCCCGAGAAACAGCACCAGGCCCAGCGCGACGGCCAGTCCGGACAGTCGCTGTCCGGTCCGGCCGCCCACCGGGCCCGTGCTGGTGCCGCCGCTCCGCGGGGCCGTACGTGTAGTGCTCTCGCCACCCATGGACCCGCACCCTACCCGGCGGTACCGGGCCGGGGCAGCCCCTCCTCCCCGGCCGGGGTCACCCGCTCCGCAAAGCTTTCGCCAGGTAGCGCGGCACCCCCGGTGACCGGGTTCTGATCAGCGGGTCCGCTCCACGGTGATCTTCCTGCGCCGCCACAATGCCACCGGCACCACACCGACGAGGGCGATCCCCTGCGGCGCGACCGTCAGGGCGGCGGAGGCCGACGACCCGTTGTTGATGCCGGCCTGGTCGAAGGTGTCGGGCTTGGGCAGCGTGCCCCAGCGGTTGAGCGGCCAGGCCTTCACGACGGCGCGTCCGACGACGTCGTCGACCGGGACCATGCCGTGGTGCTTGTCCGACTGGTTGTAGCGCGAGTCACGGGAGTTCTGCCGGTGGTCGCCCATCACCCAGATGTAACCCTTGGGGACCTTCACCGTGAACGTGCCGCCCTGGTCGTCCTGGCTGCACGGCGTGTTGCCGGGGTAGACGTAGGACGCCTCGCTCAGCGCCTTGCCGTTGACCTTCAGCGGACCGGTGCCCTCACAGGAGACCGTGTCACCACCGACGCCGACGACGCGCTTGATGAGGTCCTTCTCCTCGGCGGACGGCATCAGGCCGATCCAGGAGAGGAACGTCTGTACGGCGTTCGGGTCCGCCGTCGGCTCGCCCGCCAGCCAGTTGTCGGGGTCGTGGAAGACGACGACCTCGCCGCGCTCGGGCTCGGAGCCGAACCACGGGGTGAGCTTGTCGACCAGGACGCGGTCGCCCTCCTGGAGGGTGTTCTGCATCGAGTCGGAGGGGATCGAGAAGGCCTGCACCAGAAACGTCTTGATCAGCAGCGCCAGCACGAGCGCGATGCCGACCAGGATGGGCAGCTCCTTCCAGAAGGAGCGCGGCTTCTTCGCCCTGGGAGCCGAGTCGCCCGGCCCCCCTCCCTTGACCTCCGTCGCCATGCCGTCCTCAGTCGCCCGGGAGTCACTCCCGGAGGTCACGGCGCTGTCCGCGGCCGGGTCGGCTGCTTCCACGGGACGTCCGCGGTGCTCCTCGCCGTCGTGCCCGGATCGTGCGCCAACCGCCACATCCCCCACGCCAACTCCTTACTCTGTGCCGCCGCCTGCCCCAGATTCGGCGCAGGCCCACCACTCCCATAACGAGCGGGAGTTCCGCAGGGCTCGGGAGTTGGATCGCTTCGTTCGGATCCTCGGGAGCAACCCTAAGCGACGCCTGGGAGCCTGAGGTCGTCCCTGATGCCGAGTCGGCCACGGAAGAGTAAGTTTTCGGTTCTTTCAGGGTGGTCCAGTGCCCAAAGGGCCACGCGATGACCATGGCCCGTCCGACCACCGAGTCCAGGGAGACGGTGCCGCCGTAGTCGGTGTCCTGGTGCGAGCGGGAGTCCGCAGAGTTGGCCCGGTGGTCCCCCATCACCCACAGCCGCCCCTGCGGGACGGTGATGTCGAACTGCTGGGTGGAGGGGGCGTTTCCGGGATAGAGGTAGTCGGTCTCGCTCAGGGGGACGCCGTTGACGGTGACCCGCCCCTGGGTGTCGCAGCACTTGACGCGGTCGCCACCGACCCCGACGACCCGCTTGATGAGGTCCTTCTCGTTGTCGGACGGCAGCAGGCCGATGAAGGTCAGGCCCTCCTTGACCTGCTTGACGACGACGGGGTCGTCCTTCTTCGTCGTGGTCTGCTCGTCCTGGAGCCAGCCGCCGGGGTCCTTGAAGACGACGACGTCCCCGCGCTGCGGCTCGGAGCCGAACCACGGGGTGAACTTGTCGACCAGGACGCGGTCGCCGATCCGGATCGTCTGTTCCATCGAGCCGGACGGGATCACGAACGCCTGCACGAGGAAGGTCTTCAGGACCAGGGCTATGAGGACGGCCACGCCGACGAGGAGGGGAATCTCCTTGACCGCGCCGCGCCTCCTGCGCCGCTTGACCTTGCGCTGGAGCTTGCGCCGCTCCGCGCGCGAACGGCCGCCCGTGGGGCCGACGGAACGCCGGACGCCGGTGGGCAGCAGATTGTCGGCGGCGGAGCTCGACACACCGCGCGGTTTGCCGCGGTTACCCATGCGCGCCCTCCGCTGCGGGCACGCGCGCGTAGGCGGCCGAACGGTGCAGACGGGTGGCGTGGCCGGCGGGCCAGAGGATCCAGTCGGCCCGTCCGAGAACGTCGCCGACGGGGATCATGCCGCCGCCCGGTGAGCCCAGATGGTCCCGGGAGTCGCTGGAGACGCTGCGATGGTCGCCGAGGACGAACAGCGCGCCGTCGGGCACCTCGACGTCGAAGGACACCGAGGACGGGCTGTCGCCCGGGTACAGGAAGCCCGATTCGTCGACCGACCGGCCGTTCACCTCGATCCTCCCCACCTTGTCGCAGCAGACCACGTGGTCTCCCCCCACACCCACAACGCGTTTGATGTAGTCCCCGTCCCCGAAATACCCGGTTCCGTCGAACACGACCACATCTCCCCGCCGCGGCTCGGCACCGAAACGGTACGCCAACCTATTTACGAGAACGCGGTCCCCGATCCTCAATCCGTTTTCCATGGATCCGCTGGGAATCTGGAATGGTCTGACCACGAACGTACTGATCAGCAGAAGAAAGACCAGGCAGAGCAGCAGGGCCAGGGAGATCCGGCCCCCCGGCAGCCCCTCGGTGATCCGCGACACCAACGCGAAACGCGACCGTCCCTCCGCGGCCCCTGGTGCGGGGCGGGAGGAGCGGTCGCGCTCCGTCGGCTGTGCTTCGGTGTCCATCGGAGCCAGATGCTATCCGGCCCCGCTGTGACCTCCGAAAAGCGCTCAGTTGTCGCGCTTCTCCTTGATCTTCGCGGCCTTGCCGCGGAGCTCGCGCAGGTAGTACAGCTTCGCGCGGCGCACGTCACCGCGGGTGACGAGCTCGATCTTCTCGACGATCGGGGTGTGCACCGGGAAGGTGCGCTCGACGCCGACGGAGAACGAGACCTTGCGGACCGTGAAGGTCTCGCGGACACCGGCGCCCTGGCGACGGATCACCACGCCCTTGAACTGCTGCACACGGGAGCGGTTGCCCTCGATGACGCGGACGTGGACGTTGACGGTGTCACCCGGGCGGAAGGCCGGGATGTCGCTGCGCAGCGACGCGGAGTCGACGGAGTCGAGCAGGTGAGACATTTCGTCTGCTTTCTTCGCCCATGCCACAGGTCATCGGCGGTAGCTAGTGTTTCGTGAGGAGGCTGTCCGTGCCGGGGCGGGCGTCGTGTCCCCCTGTGGCAGGGGCGCACGCCGGACGACGCACAACAGCGGCCTATTGTTCCACGGCTTCCGGCCTGCGCCAAAATCGGCCGTACGGCTCCCCCGCCGGGTCCGGCGCCCAGCCCAGGATGGAGAGCATCTCGCGGTCCTTCTTGTCGAAGGCCCCCGGGTCACAGCGCTCGATGAGGTCGGGCCGGTTGGCCGCCGTACGCCGGAGTGCCTCGTCGCGGCGCCAGCGGGCGATCTTGCCGTGGTGCCCGCTGAGCAGCACGTCCGGGATGCCGCGGCCGCGCCACTCGGGCGGCTTGGTGTAGACGGGTCCTTCGAGCAGGTTCGCCATGGCTCCGGGCGCGAAGGAGTCGTCCCGGTGCGACTCGGCGTTGCCCAGAACACCGGGCAGCAGACGGGCCACGGCCTCGGTGACCACCAGCACGGCCGCTTCGCCGCCGGCGAGGACGTAGTCGCCGATGGACACCTCGTGGACGGGCATCCGGGTTGCGTACTCGTCGATCACTCGGCGGTCGATGCCCTCGTAGCGCGCCGGAGTGAAGATCAGCCAGGGGCACTCGGACAGCTCCACGGCGAGTTCCTGGGTGAAGGGGCGGCCGCTGGGGGTGGGGACGATGAGCGCGGGCGCGTGGGAGCCCGTCTCGTAGCCGTCCGCGAGCACGCAGTCCAGCGCGTCCCCCCAGGGGTCGGTCTTCATGACCATTCCCGGGCCGCCGCCGTACGGGGTGTCGTCGACGGTGTTGTGCCGGTCGTACGTCCACTCGCGCAGATCGTGGACGTGCACGTCCAGCTGTCCACGCGCGCGTGCCTTGCCGACCAGGGAGACGTTCAGGGGTTCGAGGTACTCGGGGAAGATCGTGACGACGTCGAGCCGCATCAGGACTCGTCCTCGGAGTCCCGGGAGGACGCGATCTCGGCGCGGTCGTCGATCAGCCCGGGCGGTGGTGTGATGACCGCCTTCTGCTCCGCCAGGTCGATCTCGGCGACGATCTCCTCGACGAACGGGATCATCACCTCACTGCCGTCGGGCCGCTCGACGATGAAGAGGTCCTGGGAGGGCAGGTGCGAGATCTCGGTGATCCGGCCGACCTCGACGCCGTCCGCGGTGACCACGTCGAGGTCCATCAGCTGGTGGTCGTAGTACTCGTCCTCCTCCTCCGGCAGCTCCTCCGGATCGACCTCGGCGATCAGGAGGGTGTTGCGGAGGGCCTCGGCGGCGGTGCGGTCCTTCACGCCCTCGAAGCGCAGGAGAAGACGACCGCTGTGGACGCGGCCGGCCTCGATGGTGAGCGGCCCCGTGGAGGGCGGGTCGGTGGCCAGGACGGCGCCGGGGGCGAGCCTGAGTTCGGGCTCGTCGGTTCGTACCTCGACGGTGACGTCGCCCTTGATGCCGTGGGCGCGGCCGATCCGTGCGACTACCAGCTGCACTGTGCTTGCTCTCCTGTCATACGACTACGGGCCGGGGACGGCCCGATGGCCCTCCCCGGCCCGAGCCGGTGCTGCGTTTGACGTCAGCGGACGTGGTCGACGTCGACGAGGTCGACGCGGACACCGCGGCCGCCGATGGCGCCCACGACGGTGCGCAGGGCACGCGCGGTGCGGCCGTTGCGGCCGATCACCTTGCCGAGGTCGTCGGGGTGTACCCGGACCTCGAGAACGCGCCCGCGGCGCAGGTCGCGCGAGGCGACCTGCACATCGTCAGGGTTGTCGACGATGCCCTTCACGAGGTGCTCGAGAGCCTCCTCGAGCATGCTCAGGCCTCGGTCGACCCGGACTCGGCCGCGGCCTCGTCCTTCTTCTCAGCCTTCTTCTTCTGGGTGATGGCCTCACCCTTGCCCTCGTCGTCGCCACCAAGGGCCTCGAACGAGGGACGCGCGGCCTTCTCGGCCGGCTGGAGCAGCGGAGCCGGGGCGGGCTCGCCCTTGAACTTCTGCCAGTCGCCGGTCTTCTTCAGGATGGCGAGCACGGGCTCGGTCGGCTGCGCGCCGACACCGAGCCAGTACGCCACACGGTCGGCGTCGACCTCGATGCGCGAGGGGTTCTGCACCGGGTGGTACAGGCCGATCTCCTCGATCGCACGGCCGTCACGGCGGGTGCGGGAGTCGGCGACGACGATGCGGTAGTGAGGCGAACGGATCTTGCCCAGACGCTTCAGCTTGATCTTGACTGCCACGGGAGTGGGTTCTCCTGGAATTGACGTGGTTGGGCACGGCGAGATTGCCGCGTGGGGTTGCGGTACCCGAGTGCCCGATGGACGCGTCAGCCGGAGGCGAGAGGGTTCCTGTGCGGCTGTCGAGTACAGCTAGCCATTGTGCCACACCCCGCGGCTCACGTCGGACCGAGGCCGCGCACGTGCATGCCCGAGGGGCACCCGGCGTTCCAGGTGCCCTCGGGCAGACCGCGACTGCCACGAGCAGCCGCGATCTCAGCTTGCCGCCGCGCCCACGATCTCGGGGATGCGGAACGGCTTGCCGCAGCCCCCGCAGACGATCGGCGCCTGGGCCAGGACGGAGGGGACGACCCTCACATTGCGGCCGCAGTCGCAGACCGCCTTGACCCGGACCCCGCCTCCGGAGGAGCCGTGACGGGCCGCCGGTCCCCGGAAGGAGCGAGCGGTGTCGGCGGAGGTCGCCGCCGTGTGGGCCTTGAGGGCGCGTTGGAGCTGATCGATGGTCGGGCGATACCGACGCTTCGCCTCGGGGGTGAGCGTGACCAGTGAGAAGCCGCTGCTCGGGTGCGGCTCCTCGGGGTGGTCCAGGCCCATCTCCTCGGCGATCGCGAGGAATCTGCGGTTGTGGTAGCGGCCGGCGCGGGAGGTGTCGCGGATGCCTCGCGCGGCGGCGATGCCGTGGACTGCCTCGTGAAGCAGTCGCTCGAAGGAGAGCTCGTGACCGCACGCGGACGACGACTCCCCGATCAGGGACTCTGGCGCGGCAAGGTCCGGCAGCTCGGGGTGGTACCGCTGAATGTCGGCCCACGCCTCTGCCAGCTCTGCGGCGAGTACAGGTGGTGTCTGTGTCGTGCTCACGTAATGACAACGAGCCGGAGTGCCCCTGTGTTCCTATTCCGGGGCATCCCAAATATTTTGCACGTACCCGTCAGTTGCCGCTGATGCGTGGAGACGAGGGCGGGTGCGCTGATCTGCGGAGAAGCCTCGCAGCTCATACCAAGCTGGTGCGTAGTGTGAGGTACGCCCCGGCGCGTAGATCGTGTCCACGCGCCGGTGCGATTGTGATCCGCAGGTGCGCAAGAGGCGTTTCGGCCGCTCTCGCACCGGAAGGTGCTGCCTCAGTAAGCGCGCGCGACGACCGCGACGTTACCGGGCGCGTCGTCGGCGCTCGGCACCGACCCGTCCTCCGCGACCAGACACCGTACGGTCACCGCGTGCTCGGCCAGCCTGGCCTCGCCTTCTTCACCGAGGGTGGCCCACGGGATCCGCGCCCAACCGCCGGCGACAGCGGCCTCGACGGCTTCGTCGAACGTCGACACCTCGGTCGTCCGGGACGCGCGGCGCTCGCGGGACTGGGCCAGCAGCAGCGCCTGGTCCTCCTCGAGAACGGCCGGGAGCAGTCGTACGAGATCCTCGACGGCGATCGCCTCCTTCCCTCCCGGGATCCGCCGCGCCACCATCGCGGTGCCGTTCGCCAGGTCACGGGGCCCGATCTCGACGCGGACCGGTACGCCCTTGAGCTCCCAGTCGACCGCGCGGCGGCCGAAGGGGGTGTCGGTGCGGTCGTCGACGTGGACGCGGATGCCCGCCGTCTTCAACCGGTCGCCGATCTCGCGGACCTTGGCCAGAACCGGCTCGTCGCCCTTGATCGCGAGGACGACGACCTGGATCTGCGCGAGCCGCGGCGGCACGCGGAGGCCGTTGTCGTCACCGTGCATCATCACCAGGGCGCCGATCATGCGGGTGGTCGAGCCCCAGGAGGTCTGCCAGACGAGTTCCTGGGTGCCGTCCTTGGACAGGTACGAGGTGTTGAAGGCCTTGGCGAAGTTCTGGCCCAACTCGTGGCTGGTGGCCATCTGGAGGGCCTTGCCGTCGCCCATCATGCCTTCGAGCGTGAGGGTGTTGATGGCGCCGGCGAAGCGCTCCTTGACGGTCTTGCGGCCGGGGACGACGTCCATGGCGAGGACGTCGGTCATGAAGTCCTCGTAGACCTGCCGGTGGATGTGCGAGGCGAACGCACGCGCGTCCTCCTCGGTCGCGTGCGCGGTGTGGCCCTCCTGCCACAGGAACTCCGTCGTCCGCAGGAAGAGCCGGGGCCTGAGTTCCCAACGCACCACGTTCGCCCACTGGTTGATCAGCAGCGGCAGGTCGCGGTAGCTCTGCACCCACTTCGAGAAGTAGTCGTTGATGATCATTTCGGAGGTGGGGCGGACGACCGCGGGTTCCTCGAGTTCCTTGCCGCCGCCGTGGGTGACCACCGCGAGTTCGGGCGCGAACCCCTCGACATGGTCGGCCTCGCGGGTGAGGTACGACTGCGGGATCAACAGCGGGAAGTACGCGTTCTGGGTGCCCGTCTCCTTGATGCGGGCGTCCATCTCGGCCTGCATCCGCTCCCACAGTCCGTACCCGTACGGTCGGATGACCATGGTGCCGCGCACCGGACCGTTGTCGGCCAGTTCGGCCTTGGTGATCAGATCCTGGTACCAGCGCGGGAAGTCGTCCGCCCGGGGTGTGAGAACAGGTGCCTTTGCCATGGCGCGATGTTACGGGCGCACATTGCCGGGATGTGAATTCTTTTCCCCGGCACATGCCAACCCGCAACAGGGCCCTTCTGCCTCTGGACGAGCGGTCGAGTGCGGAGTTACCTGGCATACGGGGGGAGTGCGAGCGCACGTCACGGGGGCTACGGAATCGGGCACAGAGGCAACTCTCGGCGGATTGGGGCGCTTATCCATGACACCTACGCTCGTGCGGCAGCACCTGTCTCATACGGGAGAGGGATCCCGTACGGACCCCGGTGCACGCGCGCGTGACTGGTCCGAGATCCAGGAGCGGATGCTGGTTCCACTGTACGAGGCCGTCTACGAGCGACTGGAAGTGGGCTCCGCGACGCGGGTGTTGGGCCTCGGCTGCGGCAGCGGGCTCGCCCTGCTGATGGCGGCCTCCAGAGGCGCCGCGGTCGCCGGTGTCGAGCCCTCCTGCCCCGAACGGCTGGCGCTGGCGCGGCAGCGGCTGCTGGCGGAGACGTCGGGCACACGCGCGCGTGCCGGCACCCGGCTCGTCGAGGGAGCCCCCGGGAACGCCGCCGACGCCGGCACTCCCCCGTACACCCTCGTGACCGCCTTCGAGCCGATCGGGTGTCTGGCGGGCGACTCGGAGGGGCTCGGTGAACTTCTCGCCTCGGCGACACCGCTCGCCGAGCGGGGAGCGCCCGTGGCGCTCGCCGGCTGGGGTCCGCCGGAGCGGTGCGCCACGTCGTCCGTGCTGCGGGTGGCCACCAAGCTGGCGGATCCGCTGCGCAGCACGGGCAGTTGGCGCCCGGCCCTGCGCGACGACCTGGAGGAGGTCGCCCAGCGGGCGGGCCTGAGGCCTGACGGCTCGGGGCGGGTGGCCTGCCCCTTCGGGTACGCCGACCTCGACAGCGCGCTCAAGGGGCTGCTGTCGACCGGGCTCTTCGACGCGGCCATCGAGGCGACCGACCGGGCGCAGGTGGACAAGGAGGTGACGGAAGCCCTGCATCCGTATCAGCGCCGGGACGGCACGGTGTGGATGCCGAACGTCTTCCGGTACCTGATCGCGAGGGTCCCCTAGACCTCCGCATCCTTCTTCATCCGCGTGATCCCGGCGATCCGGTACGCGTCCGTCTCCTCCAGCGTCTCGCTCGCCAGCAGGGCCTCGGCCAGCGCGTCCAGTTGCCCCCGGTGCTCGGCGAGCTTGCGGAGGGCCTCGTCGTAGCACTCGTCGACGATCCGCCGCATCTCGCCGTCGATCACATCGAGGGTCTGGGGTGCGGCGGCGAGGCCGTATGCCTGCTGGGCGTCGCTGGGGAGCGCGGACAGGCGTCCCACCCGCTCGCTCATCCCCCACCGCGCGACCATCCCGCGCGCGATGTTCGTGACCTGTTCGAGGTCGTTCTCGGCACCGGTCGTGATGACGCCGTACACGACCTGTTCCGCGGCCATGCCGCCGAGCGCGCCGATGATCCGTCCGCGCAGGTACCCCTCGGAGAGCGCGTACCGCTCCACCTCGGGCGTCGACATGGTCACCCCGAGCGCCCGGCCGCGCGGCACGATGGTCACCTTGCGGACCGGGTCGGCGCCGGGCTGCAGCATGCCGAGGAGGGCGTGCCCGCTCTCGTGGTACGCGGTACGGCGCCGGTCCTCCTCCGGCATCACCAGCGTGCGCTCGGCCCCGAGCTGCACCTTCTCCAGGGCCTCCGACAGGTCGTACTGCGTCACCCGCTCCTGCTTGCGCTTCACGGCGAGCAGCGCGGCCTCGTTGGCGAGATTGGCCAGATCCGCTCCTGTCATGCCCGGGGTCGTGCGGGCCACCCGGGCCAGGTCCACCTCGGGCGCGAGCGGGATCTCGCGGGTGTGGATGGCGAGGATCGCCTCGCGTCCGGCGCGGTCCGGCGGGGAGACGTTGACGACCCGGTCGAAGCGGCCGGGCCTGGTCAGCGCCGGGTCCAGGATGTCGGCGCGGTTGGTCGCCGCGATGACGACGACGCCCTCGGACCCCGAGAAGCCGTCCATCTCGGTGAGGATCTGGTTCAGCGTCTGTTCGCGCTCGTCGTGACCGCCCACCGAGGCGCCGCCGCTGCGGACCCGCCCGATGGTGTCGATCTCGTCGATGAAGATGATCGACGGCGCCACCTTGCGGGCCTCGGCGAACAGCTCACGGACCCGGGACGCGCCGACACCGACGATCATCTCGATGAACTCGGAGGCCGAGGCGGAGAAGAACGGCACGCCCGCCTCGCCCGCCACGGCGCGCGCCAGCAGGGTCTTGCCGGTGCCGGGCGAACCGGCGAGCAGCACACCGCGGGGCATCTTCGCGCCCATCCTGCGGTAGACGTCGGGGTGCTCCAGGAAGTCGACGACGTCGTCCAGCTCGCCCTTGACCTCGTCGATGCCGGCCACATCGGCGAAGGTGGTGCGCTGGGTGCCGGGCCGAAGGCCCACCGGCTTGGGCGGCGCCTTGCGCCCGAGCATGCCGCCCGCACCACCCAGCCCGCCGCCGACCCGCCGGGCGAAGAAGATCCACACGGCGACCAGCAGCACGATCGGCACCAGCGAGAGCAGCAGGTTGGGCAGCAGACCGCGCTGCTGCACGACCGGTCGCGCGGTGACCGTGACGTCGTGTCTGCTCAGGTTCTGCCAGAGGGCGTCGTCGGCGAAGGCCGGGCGCTGGGTCCTGAACTTGGTGTAGTCGCCGCCGCCGTCGGGATCGTCCCGGGACTGCTTGAGCTGGCCCTGGATCGCGTCGCCCTTGGAGTAGATCTTGTCGACGTTGCCCGCGTCGACCTGTCTGCTGAACTCCGTGTAGGAGATCGTCGGCTCGTCGCCCCCACCGAGGTAGTTCAGCCCGACGTACACCAGCAGGAAGACGATCACCGCGGTGACGGCCAGTCCCCACCAGCGGCCCCGCGGCCGCCTCCCGCCGGGGGGCCGTGGTCCGTCGTCCGGGGTGCCCTCGGTGCGCCAGGGCTGGTCGGGGGCCTTGCGCGCCGGAGCGGCATTGCTCATATCTGGACGTTACGGCAGACCTCGGGCCTCGGCACGCGCTGAGGGCGCCCTCCGGCAGGGAGGACGCCCTCACAGTCGTACGGGACTCAGCCCATGAACTTCTTGAACTCGTCCGGCAGCTCGAAGTCCTGCGGGACCTGCTGGCCGGGCACACCGAAGGCGCTGCCCCCCTGGGCGGCCTTGCGCTCGGCCTCCTCCTGCTCCTGCTGCTTGCGCTTCATCGGGTTGCCGGAGCGCTGCTTGCCCTTGGCCTTCTTGGGCTGCTTCTTGGAGCGGCCGGGGCCGCCGCCCATGCCCGGGACACCCGGCATGCCCGGCATCCCGCCGCCCTGGGCCATGCGCGACATCATCTTGCGGGCCTCGAAGAACCGCTCGACGAGGTTCTTGACCGCGCTGACCTCGACGCCGGAGCCCTTGGCGATACGGGCGCGGCGCGAGCCGTTGATGATCGTGGCGTCGGCACGCTCGGCCGGGGTCATCGACTTGATGATGGCGGCCGTGCGGTCGACGTCCCGCTCGTCGAGGTTGTTGATCTGGTCCTTGATCTGGCCCATGCCCGGGAGCATGCCGAGCAGCTTGGAGATGCTGCCCATCTTCCGGACCTGCTCCATCTGGGCCAGGAAGTCGTCCAGGGTGAAGTCCTGGCCCTTCTTGGACGCCAGCTTGGAGGCCATTTTCTCGGCCTCTTCCTGACTGAACGTCTTCTCCGCCTGCTCGATCAGGGTGAGCAGGTCACCCATGTCGAGGATGCGGGAGGCCATCCGGTCAGGGTGGAAGGCGTCGAAGTCCTCGAGCTTCTCGCCGTTCGACGCGAACATGATCGGCTTGCCGGTGATCTGGCGGATCGACAGGGCCGCACCACCGCGGGCGTCACCGTCGAGCTTGGAGAGCACCACGCCGTCGAAACCGACGCCGTCGCGGAAGGACTCGGCGGTGTTGACCGCGTCCTGACCGATCATCGCGTCGACGACGAAGAGGATCTCGTCGGGCGAGACGGCGTCACGGATGTCCGCGGCCTGCTGCATCAGTTCCTGGTCGATACCCAGGCGGCCGGCGGTGTCCACGATCACGATGTCGTGGACCTTGGACTTCGCGAACTCGATGGAGTCCTTGGCGACCTTGACCGGGTCACCGACGCCGTTGCCCGGCTCGGGCGCGTAGACCGCGACACCGGCGCGCTCGGCGACGACGCTGAGCTGGTTGACGGCGTTGGGACGCTGGAGGTCGGCGGCGACGAGCAGCGGCGAGTGGCCCTGCTCCTTCAGCCAGTGGCCGAGCTTGCCCGCGAGGGTGGTCTTACCGGCACCCTGGAGACCCGCCAGCATGATCACGGTGGGCGGGTTCTTGGCGAACCGCAGCCGCCGGGTCTCGCCGCCGAGGATCGTGACGAGCTCCTCGTTCACGATCTTCAGGACCTGCTGCGCGGGGTTCAGCGCCCGCGAGACATCGGCACCGAGCGCGCGCTCCTTGACGTTCTTGATGAACGTCCGGACGACGGGGAGGGCCACGTCCGCTTCCAGGAGGGCGATCCGGATCTCGCGCGCGGTGGCGTCGATGTCCGCCTCGGAGAGCCGTCCCTTGCCGCGCAGGTTCTTGAAAGTCGCTGAGAGGCGATCGGAAAGAGTATCGAACACGGCGCTCGCGGTCCTCGGGGTCGGTGGCAGCTGGGAATCGCCCTCCAGGGTATCCCGGCGACACACGTTGCCGGGATCCCCCGGTCAGCCCCGCAAGGTCTCCTCCAGCTTCCGGGCCACGGACGCGGCTTCGCCGGCTCCGAGCGGGGCGCCCTTGCCGTCGGTGACGTAGAAGGCGTCCACCGCGTTGGCGCCCAGCGTCGACACGTGCGCGCTGCGCATCCGCACCCCGGCGTCCTCCAGCGCGCGCCCGATGCGGAACAGCAGCCCCGGAGCGTCCTGGGCACGCACCTCGATCACCGTGGCATGCCGGGAGGCCGCCGAAGCGACCGTCACGCGCGCGGCGGGCGCGACGACGCCCCGGCGCCTCGGATACGCGGCGTCGCGCTCGGCCAGGCGCCCGGCGACGTCCAGCGAGCCGTCCAGGGCCCGTACGAGATCGGCGCGCAGCCGGGCGGCCTGGGGCAGCGAGCCGTACTGGGCGGCGACCCGCCAGTTCAGCAGGAGCACGGAGCCCTCCACGCCGTCGGGCAGGTCCAGGGCCCGCAGCTCCGCCGTGCGGACGGTCAGCCGGTGCACGGCCAGCACTCCGGCAACGGCGGGCAGTACACGCGGCTGGTCCGGTACGGCGATGAGGAGCTCCACGCCGAGCGGCTCGGGGTCCCCGGCGGGCTGGCCTTCCGTGAGCGCCGGCGGCTCGGTCTGCGCGCGCAGGGACAGCACCGGGCTGCCGGTCGCCACCGCCTCGATGGCGAGCCGCTCCTGCTCGGCAGTGGGCGCGGCGGCCTCCGGCTCGTCGAGGTCGTCCCCGGCGAGCACGGCGGCCACCCTCTTGACCAGGTCGGCGACGAGCGAGCCCCGCCAGGACGACCAGGCGGCCGGCCCGGTGGCCAGGGCGTCCGCCTCGGTCAGCGCGTGCAGCAACTCCAGCGTGCCCTGCGATCCGACCGCCTCGGCGACCGAACGCACGGTGGCCGGGTCCTCCAGGTCACGCCGGGTGGCGGTGTCCACGAGCAGCAGGTGGTGCCGTACGAGCGTCGCGAGTACGGCGACGTCCTCGCGGTCGAATCCGATGCGGGCGGCGACGTCCTTGGCGATGATCTCGCCGGCCACCGAGTGGTCGCCGGGCCAGCCCTTGCCGATGTCGTGCAGCAGTGCGGCGACGAGCAGCAGGTCGGGACGGTGGACGCGCCTGGTGAACTCCGAGGCGCGGACGGCCGTCTCGATCAGATGCCGGTCGACGGTCCAGATGTGCACGGCGTTGCGCTGGGGACGGCACCGCACCCGCTCCCAGTCGGGCAGCATCCGGGTGATCAGCCCCTCGGCCTCGAGTGCCTCCCAGACGTCGATGGTGGGCTGGCCCGAGCCGAGCAGGGTCACGAGCTGCTCGCGCGCCTCGGCGGGCCAGGGCGTGGGCAGGGGGCGCACTCCGGCCGCCATGCGCCGTACGGCGTGCAGGGAGAGCGGGAGTCCGGCCTGTGCGGCGGCGGCCGCGGCACGCAGCGGGAGCACGGGGTCGCGATCGGGGCGCGCGGCGCGGGCGAGCACCACTTCGCCGTCCTGCTCGACGACCCCCTCCGCCAGCGGCGACCTCTCGGCCACCGGCTTGCCGCCCCCGAGCATGGCGCGCAGCCGCGGCCGCACGGCACGCGACCTCAGGACGCGTCCCACCTCCCGCCAGGTGACGTCACTGGCGTACGAGATGACCCGCGCGGCTTCGTAGACCTGCCGCAGCAGGGTGTCGGCGTCGAGCAGTCCGAGCTCGGCGGCGACCTGGTCCTGTTCCTGGAGCGCGAGCCGGTCGGTCGCGCGGCCCGTCGTCAGATGCAGGGCGTCCCGGACGTCGAGCAGTCGGCGCCGGGCGTCGTCGAGGCCCTCGCGCGGGGCGTCGGCCAGCCAGGAGGCGGCGACGGCACGCAGGGCGGTGGCGTCCCTCAGGCCGCCCCGGGCCTCTTTGAGATCGGGTTCGAGCAGGTACTGCAGTTCGCCCTGGCGCTCGGCGCGCTCGGCGCACAGTTCCTGGAGCTCGGGAAGGCGCTTGGGGGCCTGGTTGCGCCAGTCGGCGAGGACCGCCGTCCGCAGGCCCGCAGTCAGCCCCAGATCGCCGGCGATGTGGCGGGCGTCCAGGAGGCCGAGTTGGACTTTCAAATCCTCCGCGGCCGTCTTGCGGGCCTCCGCCGGCGTGCGCACGGAGTGGTCGAGGGCGAGCCCGAGGTCCCACACGGGGTACCAGATGCGGTCGGCCAGCGCGGCGACCGCGCCGGAGTCGCTGCCGTCGTGCAGCAGGACCAGGTCCAGGTCGCTGCGCGGGGACAGCTCGCCGCGGCCGTAGCCGCCGACGGCGATCAGGGAGACCCCGCGCAGTGCCTCGGCGCCCGCGGTGAACAGCCCCGAGAGCCAGTCGTCCGTCAGGTCGGCGAGGGCCGAACGGCGCGGCGGCCCGGACCGCGCCTCCTCCTGGAGGAGGCGCAGCCGGGCCGCCGCGTAGCCGCTGGGTCCCGAGTCCTCTACGTCCTTGTGCACGCCCGTGCTCGTCACCCAGCAGCTCCAGTTCTGTTCTTCGGTCAGAGCGCGTCCGGGCCGCGCTCGCCCGTCCGGACCCGTACGGCGGTCTCGACCGGCAGGGACCAGACCTTGCCGTCACCGATCTTGCCGGTACGGGCCGCCTTGACGATGACGTCGATCAGCTGCTCGGCGTCGTCGTCCTCGGCGAGGACCTCGATGCGGATCTTCGGGACCAGGTCGACGGTGTACTCGGCACCGCGGTAGACCTCGGTGTGGCCCCGCTGACGACCGTAGCCGCTCGCCTCGGTGACCGTCAGGCCGTGGACCCCGAAGGCCTGGAGGGCTTCCTTGATCTCGTCGAGCCGGTGCGGCTTGACGACGGCGGTGATGAGCTTCATGCGTCCACCTTCTTGGACTCAGAGGCGGGCGGGGTCGGCACGGCGCTGCGGTCGTAACCACCGCCGGCGCCGCTGAAGTCGTATGCGGTCTCGGCGTGCTCGGCCTGGTCGATGCCCGAGATCTCCTCGTCCTCCTCGACCCGCATGCCGATCGTCTTGTCGAGCAGGAAGGCGAGGATCGCGGAGGCGATCAGGGAGTAGGCGAGGACCGCGAAGACACCGGCGCACTGCTTCCAGAGCTGGTCCGCGTTACCGCCGTAGAAGAGGCCCTTGACGGGGGACTGGCCCTTGCCGCTGGCGAAGAAGCCGATCAGCAGGGAGCCGATGACACCGCCGACCATGTGGACACCGACGACGTCCAGGGAGTCGTCGTAGTTGAACCGGTACTTCAGGCCGACGGCCGCGGCGCAGGCGACACCGGCGATGGCGCCGATGCAGATCGCGCCGATCGGGGTGATCGCACCACCGGAGGGGGTGATGGCGACCAGACCGGCGACCGCGCCGGAGGCGGCGCCCAGCGTGGTGAACGCGCCATGGCGGATCTTCTCGTAGATGAGCCAGGCGAGCATGGCGGCCGCGGTGGCGATCTGCGTGTTGACGAACATCAGCGAGCCGACGCCGTCGTCGTTGCCGAGCCACGAGCCGGCGTTGAAGCCGAACCAGCCGAACCACAGCAGGCCCGCGCCGAGCATGACCAGCGGGAGGCTGTGCGGGCGCATCGGGTCGCGCTTGAAGCCGACGCGCTTGCCGATGACCAGGATCACACCGAGCGCCGCGGCGCCCGCGTTGATGTGGACCGCGGTACCACCGGCGAAGTCGATCACACCGAGCTCGAAGGCCCAGCCGCCGGTGCCCCAGACCCAGTGGGCCACCGGGAAGTACACGACCGTCGCCCACAGGGCCACGAAGAGCGCCCAGGCGGAGAACTTCACACGGTCGGCGATCGCGCCGCTGATCAGGGCGGGCGTGATGATGGCGAACATCATCTGGAAGACAGCGAAGGCGAGGACCGGGATCGTGTACCCGGACCAGATGTCTCCCTTGTCGATGCCGGTCCATCCGAAGAAGTCGGATTCCCAGCCGATGAGCGAGCCGTGGTCCGTACCGAACGCCATGGAGAAGCCGTAAAGCACCCACAGGATGGTGACGATACCCATGCTGATGAAGCTCATCATCAGCATGTTGAGGGTGCTCTTGACGCGGACCATGCCTCCGTAGAAGAAGGCGAGACCCGGCGTCATGATCAGCACCAGGGCGGAACAGATCAACATGAAGCCTGTGTTGGCCACAGACAGTTTGTCTGCGGCGAGCGTGATGGCGGTTGGTGCCATCGGCGTCTCCTCGTCGTAGGTACGGCCCCGTGCGGGCGAAGCCAGAGCGGAATGAGGGGTGGGCCGGTTATGCGCCATGAGATTGACGCAGCGCGGTTTCGGTGGAAGCCCCTCGTTGTTTCGCCGCCGTGACGAAGACGCCTCGTGTGTTACGCGTCGATGAACTGGCAGATATGGGCCGCGTCGATCGTTATCGTGGCGCAACCTTCGCTCAAGGAGTGAAACCGGCCGCGGTCGGCCTTCCGATGACCTGGCACGGGGGAGCCGAGTCGGGCAGTTCGGGAGGGCCGGCCGCGGCCGGGGTTCTGGGGATTCAGACGGCTTCCGCGGTCTCCGGAAGTTCCGCGGCGAGCTTCTCGGTGAGTTCCACGACCTCGGCGAGATCACCGAAATCGCGTACAGCCGTGTCGACCGTCTTTCGAATACGAGTGTTGACCCGCTCGGAGCGGACCTTCTTGGCGATGTGCATGGCCTGTTCCGCCAGTACGGTGCTCTGCTCGGGCTCGCGCCGGAGCAGATGCACCGTGGCCATGCCGATGAGATTGAGTGCGTACGACCGCTGGTGCTCGTCGTCCTTGGAGAAGAGCTCCACCGCCCGCTGCATGAGGGGCTCGGCCAGGGAGGCGTAGGTCGGGCTGCGACCGGCGACGTAGGCCAGGTCCCGGTAGGAGTGGGAGTTCTCGCCGTACAGCTCGGCCTCCGAGAAGAACCGGATCCAGTCGGGGTCCGGCTCGTCCCACTCGTCGGCGTCGGCGAAAACGTCCTCGGCCATCCGGACCGCCCTCTTGCACTTGCCGGGCTGTCCCATGTTGGCGTAGGCGCGGGCCTCCATCGCATACAGCATCGACTGGGTGCGCGGGCTCGCACAGTCCCGGCTGCCGTACTGCGCGAGGTGGATCAGCTCCAGGGCGTCCTCGGGCCGCCCGAGGTGGATCATCTGACGGCTCATGCTGGACAGGACATAGGAACCGAGCGGCTTGTCGCCGGCCTCCTTGGCCGCGTGCAGGGCGAGGACGAAGTACTTCTGCGCGGTGGGCTGCAACCCCACGTCGTACGACATCCAGCCCGCGAGTTCCGCCAGTTCGGCGGCGACCTTGAACAGCTTGCGGGTGGTGGTCTCGGGCTGGGGCTCCTGGAGGAGGTCCGTCACTTCGTGCAGCTGGCCGACGACCGCCTTGCGGCGCAGGCCGCCGCCGCACTGGGCGTCCCACTGGCGGAACATCTCGGTCGTCGACTCGAGGAGGTCGAGCTCGGGCTTCGAGAGGCGGCCGACGCGACGGGACGAGGCGGGGTCGGGTTCCCGGTGCGGGGTGGCGGCCGACCCCGGGACGAGCCAGCGCTGCATGGGCTCGATGAGGGACGGGCCCGCGGACAGGACCAGCGAAGTCCCGAGGAAGCCGCGCCGCGCCAGCATGAGGTCGCTGCGCGAGAACTCGCTGAGCAGGGCCACGGTCTGCGGGCCCGTCCAGGGCAGGTCGACCCCGGTCGCGGACGGTGACTGGCGGGCGGCGCGCAGTCCGAGGTCCTCGACGGAGACGACGCATCCGAACCGCTCGGAGAACAGCTCGGACAGGATCCTGGGGATGGGTTCGCGGGGGTTCTCGCCGTCCAGCCAGCGGCGCACCCGCGAGGTGTCGGTGGAAATGTGGTTGGCCCCCAACTGCCGGGCTCTGCGGTTGACCTGGCGGGCGAGCTCGCCCTTCGACCAGCCGCTGCGCACGAACCAGGAGGTGAGCAGCTCGTTGGGACGTTTGTCGGCCTGAGAGGAGCTCTGCGCGGCGCTCCCGGCGCCCGTCCCGCTTCCGCTGTTGCCGCCCACTGGAACGCCCCCATCCCTGAGACCACTTGTCACCGAGTGCGCCAAGCCTTATCAGAATGCCGGTAAATGCGGCCGTTCGTCCGGCAGTTGTCAGCCTTGGAACCGCGGAAGCGACTTGCCTCCGGCATACCCACAAGTGCATGTGCCCCCAGGACTCGTGCACTCAAAGTAATCCTACGATCACGCGTCCAGCCATGGCGATCCCGGAAACGCCACCATTCGCCACCCCTTCGAATGAACTCACGGGCACCTCCGCACGATTCACTTGACATAGACCGAGCAGGGGTAGGCGGGGTGGTGCACTCAGGGGCGCACATGACCCAGCGCACCACCCGGGGCACCTCCGAGCGCCGACGTCGCTCGGAAGAAGCAACGGAGAGTGACTGGCCGCGTCCGTCTCGTAACCACCGGCGCGCTGGACCCGTTGGAGGGGGCATGGGCTTCACGATCGGCGGCATTCGGGAGATCCGTTCCGGTACCCGCAGGCGCGGCCGCTCCTCGGAGTGCACGACCGTCGCCGAGTTCACCGGACTCTGGGGCTGGGACGTCGTCCCGGGCGCGCGCACTTCGGCCGGCGACTGCTCCTGCGGCCGCGCGGACTGCCGTCACCCCGGCGCCCACCCCCTCGACTTCGCACCCCCGGTCCCGGCCGGCGCCACGCTCGACGACGTGACCAAGGCGTGGTCCGAGTTCCCCGGCGCCTCGGTGATGCTGCCCGTCGGCCGCGCCTTCGACGTCATCGAGGTCGCCGAGCCGGCCGGGCGCCGCGCCCTGGTCCGCCTGGAACGCATGGGCCTCCCCCTCGGCCCCGTGACCGCGACCCCCGAGGGCCGTGCCCAGTTCTTCGTCGCCCCCGGCGCCGCGTCCGACCTGAGTGAACTCCTCTACCGCATGGGCTGGGACGACGCCGCCTCCCTCGACCTGCGCGGCCTGGGCTCCGGCAGCTACATCACGGCTCCGCCGTCGGACCGGGGCGGCCTGGGGCCGGTGCAGTGGCTCCGGCCGCCTTCTTTGGACACCGCGACGAAGCCGCCGGCGGCCCGCCTGCTGCTGGGGACACTGGCGTACGTGGCGCACCGGTCACAGGCGTAGACGTGCACGGCGAAGCGCCCGCTCCCCACTGCACCGTGGGGGCGGGCGCTTCTTCGCGATCTACGGCTTCTCACTCGCCGCGGGTACGGCTTCTCACTCGCCGCGGGTACGGCGCTCAGTCGCCGATCAGCGCATCCACGAACGCTTCCGGCTCGAACGGCGCCAGGTCGTCGGCGCCCTCTCCGAGGCCGATCAGCTTGACCGGCACGCCCAGTTCACGCTGGACCGCGACCACGATGCCACCCTTGGCCGTGCCGTCCAGCTTGGTCAGGACGATGCCGGTGATGTCGACGACCTCGGCGAACACGCGCGCCTGCACCAGGCCGTTCTGCCCGGTGGTGGCGTCCAGGACCAGCAGCACCTCGTCGAGCGGGGCATGCTTCTCGACGACCCGCTTGACCTTGCCGAGCTCGTCCATGAGACCGGTCTTGGTGTGCAGCCGCCCCGCGGTGTCGATGAGGACCACGTCGACCCCCATCTCCTTGCCCTCCTTCACCGCGTCGAAGGCGACGGAGGCGGGGTCGCCGCCCTCGGGCCCGCGCACGGTGTGGGCGCCCACCCGCTCACCCCAGGTCTGGAGCTGGTCGGCGGCAGCGGCACGGAAGGTGTCCGCGGCGCCCAGGACCACGCTCCGTCCGTCGGCCACGAGCACACGCGCGAGCTTGCCGGTGGTGGTGGTCTTGCCGGTGCCGTTGACGCCGACGACCATCACGATGCCCGGCTTGCGCTCCTCGGGCTCGGTCCTCACCGTGCGGTCGACCTCGGTGCCGACCAGCTTGAGCAGCTCCTCGCGCAGCAGCCCGCGCAGCTCGTCCGGGGTGCGCGTGCCGAGCACCTTCACCCGCTCACGCAGCCCGTCGACCAGCTCCTGGGTGGGGGTCACGCCGACGTCGGCGGTGAGGAGGATGTCCTCGATCTCCTCCCAGGTGTCGTCGTCGAGGTGCTCGCGCGACAGGAGCGTGAGCAGCCCCTTGCCGAGCGCGTTCTGCGAGCGGGAGAGCCGGGAGCGCAGACGGACCAGGCGGCCGGCGGTGGGCTCCGGGACTTCGATCTCGGTCGGCGGGAGCTCTTCTACGACGGGCGGCGCCGAGCCGTCCGGGAGATCCACCTCCTCTATGGTCCGGCGCGGTTCGTCGCGCGGCGTCTCGGCCTCGTCGCCGACGTGCGGCTCGGCCGGAGGGGCGGTGATGTCGGGCGCGGCGGGAGGTGGCGGGGGCAGCGGCTTCTTGCGCCGACTGCCGACGACGAGCCCGCCGAGCACACCGAGCACGACCACGGCGATGACTACAGCAAGGATGACGGTTTCCATAACGCACCCAGTATCGGCCATGGGTCACGACCGAACCCAGCTCGTGTTTTCACACGGGCAAAATAGCCACAAAATGGCTTTTAGTATGACTAATGCACGATGGCTGCTCATGAGCGGTCTCGAAACCCACGGCCTCGAACAGATCCCCGATGACCAGGGAGCGGGCCTGTCCGTCTCGTACGGCCTCGACTTCTGGCAGACCCTGGTCGTCGGCGTCACCGCGCCGATCGTGTCGTACGGCCTGGTCGGGCTGATCGGAATCGCCGGCAAGCGCGGCGGCGCGCCCGGCATGGCGCTGTCCCGGGCGGTGTTCGGACAGCGGGGCAGTCTGCTGCCCGGGGCGCTGATCTGGGTCACCCCTGTACACGGTCCTGCCGAAGCCGGCGGTCGCCGAACCGGCCGGACGGACGACTGAACGGGTCGACGCCGTCATCTGATCCCCGACTCGGCGGCCGCTCGTGCGCAAGGCGGCGCCCGCCCTGAAGCGCACCCGGCCACATCGGCCCCGACCTTCTGCGACGCGCCCTCGGCGCGTCGGGATCCGCCACGGCACGCGCCCTACCGCCCGCGCGTGCCGCCTCCATAGCAATCTGACGCCTCGTCAGCTACCGTCCCCGCACCACCCGCCCGGTGAAGGGGGACCCCCATGCCCGTCACGGTCGTCCGTTTCAACCTCGTCGAGCCCGGCGCGACGCCCGCCTCTCTCAGTGCCCGTTACCGGGCCGCCCTGGACATGGCCGCGTACGCCGACGAGCACGGGATCACCACCGTGCAGACCGAGGAGCACCACGGCGTCGACAACAACTGGCTGCCGTCGCCCTTCGCCTTCGCGGGCGCGGTGTTCGGCGCAACGCGGAGGATCGCGGTCACCGTCTCCGCCGTGATCGGCCCCCTGCACGACCCTCTCCGCCTGGCCGAGGAGATCGCCGTACTGGACCTGCTGAGCGGCGGACGGCTGGTGACGGTCGCCGGGATCGGGTACCGGCCCGAGGAGTACGCCCTGTTCGACGTGGAGTGGAGCCGGCGGGGCCGCCTGCAGGACGAGCTGCTGGAGACCCTGCTGAAGCCGCCTGGACGGGCGAGGAGTTCGAGTACCGCGGTCGTACGGTACGGATCACCCCGCGCCCCTTCACCGACCCGCACCCCCTCCTCCTGGTCGGCGGCTCCTCCCGGGCCGCCGCCCGCCGGGCCGCCCGCCTGGGCCTGCCGTTCTTCCCCAGCGCCCACCTCCCGGAGCTGGAGGCGTACTACAAGGAGCGGCTCGTCGAGTACGGCACCGAGGGCTGGACCATGATGCCGACGGCCGAGACACCGTTGCTGCACATCGCCGAGAACCCGGACGAGGCGTGGGCGCGGCACGGAGAGCACTTCCTCCACGAGGCCCGTACCTACGCCTCCTGGCAGTCCGGCGACATCCGCTCGGCGGTGCGGTCGGCGGCTGCGAGCGTGGAGGAGCTGCGCGCGGAGGGCGTGTACCGGATCCTGACACCGGACGAGTGCGTGGAGCAGGGGCTCGACAATCTCGTCCTGCATCCGCTGGCGGGCGGCATGCCGGTGGAGGAGGGGTGGCGGAGCCTGCGGTTGTTCGCGGAGGAGGTGCTTCCGGCGCTGGCGGGCTGATCCGGGCGGATTGCTCCTCCCGGAGCCGGACGGCTTCGAGTCGTGGCGTACGACAGGGTGGGGCTCGGAGTTCGTGCGCTCGCCCGGTACTCGCTTCCTGCCTGTACTGGCCGAGGGCGACCTCTGTCTCGCGGCCGAGGACGTGCCGGCGTTCCGCCGCGAGGGGGCACCTCCGCACTCGCGTCTCGACGAGGTCACCCACGGCCGGCGGCGTTCTCATCCGGTGACCCACACGGACAACACCGCCGCCCCCGGTCCAGGCGGTTGCCGGACCGGGGGCGGCGGACGGGACGGGGAGAAGGGCAGCGGGGTGTTGGCCCCTCCCCCCGGGTTCGCGTGGGCCGTCAGCCCATCTCCTCCAGCGCCTTGCCCTTCGTCTCCTTGACGTACTTGAGGACGAACGGGATGGAGAGCGCGGCGAAGACCGTGTAGATCACGTAGGTCGCGGAGAGGTTCCAGTCGGCCAGCGACGGGAAGCTCGCGGTGATGGCCCAGTTGGCGATCCACTGCGCGGACGCGGCCACACCGAGCGCGGCGGCGCGGATCCGGTTCGGGAACATCTCGCCGAGGAAGACCCAGACGACCACACCCCAGGACAGGGCGAAGAAGAGGACGAAGACGTGCGCGGCGATCAGCGCGGTCCAGCCCTGCGCGGCCGGCAGCTTGCCGCCGACCAGGTCGAAGGAGAACGCCCAGGCCTCCAGTGCGAGGCCGATCACCATGCCGAGCGAACCGATCAGGGCGAGCGGCCGGCGGCCGACGCGGTCCACGAAGATCATCGCGATCACGGTGCCGACGATGTTGATGATCGACGTCGTGAAGGAGTAGAGGAACGAGTTCGTCGGGTCGACGCCGACCGACTGCCACAGCGTCGAGGAGTAGTAGAACGCGACGTTGATGCCGACGAACTGCTGGAAGACCGAGAGGCCGATGCCGACCCAGACGATCGGCTTGAAGAAGAAGCTCCCGCCGAGCAGGTCCTTGAAGCTCGACTTGTGCTCGCTCTTCATGGCGTTCTCGATCTCGCCCACGCGCGCGTCGAGGTCGATCCTGTCGCCCTCGACCTCCTCGAGGATCTCCCGGGCACGCTCGTGCTTGCCGACGGAGATCAAAAAGCGCGGGGACTCGGGGATGGCGAAGGAGAGCAGGCCGTAGAGGACGGCCGGGATCACCATGACGCCGAGCATGACCTGCCAGGCCTCGAGACCCATCAGCTTGCCGCGCTGGTCACCGCCGGCCGCGTTCAGCAGGCCCCAGTTGACCAGCTGCGAGACGGCGATGCCGATGACGATCGCGGCCTGCTGGAAGGACCCGAGACGACCGCGGTAGGCCGGCGGGGCGACCTCGGCGATGTAGGCGGGGCCGATGACCGAGGCCATACCGATGGCGAAGCCGCCGACGATCCGCCAGAACGCCAGGTCGTACAGCGCGAAGGGCAGCGCCGAGCCGACGGCGCTGATCGTGAAGAGGACGGCCGAGATCTGCATGCACCGGATACGGCCGATGCGGTCCGCGATCCGTCCCGCGGTCGCCGCGCCGATCGCACAGCCGATCAGGGCGATGGCGATGACCTGCGCCAGGGCCGCGGAACCGATGTCGTACCGGCCCCGGATGGCCTCGACGGCGCCGTTGATCACGGAGCTGTCATAGCCGAAGAGGAAACCGCCCATCGCGGCCGCCGCCGCGATGAAGATGACGTGCCCGAGATGATCGGGGTGAGCCGCCTGGGCTCCTGACTTGGACGCCTGCTCTGTGCTGGTCACGTGTACTCCTCGGGCCACCGGCAACGCTGCCGGCTGGGGGCGACCCTTCCAGATAGGTGGTACCTGAAGGTAAAAACAACATTGCCGAGACTATGCCTTCAAGTTTCGAAGTCAAGAGGGCAACTGCTGTGAGATGAGAGGCATTCGCGACCGACGGGCGTTCAAGTCTTGAAGGATTGAGGGAGGGCTAGCGGAGCCGCTGTGAAATCACCTTGGACACACCGTCGCCCTGCATGGAGACGCCGTACAGCGCGTCGGCGACCTCCATGGTCCGCTTCTGGTGCGTGATCACGATGAGCTGCGAGGCCTCCTGCAGCTCCTGCATGATGCGGATCAGCCGTTGCAGGTTGGTGTCGTCGAGGGCGGCTTCGACCTCGTCCATGACGTAGAACGGGCTGGGGCGGGCTTTGAAGATCGACACCAGCAACGCCACGGCGGTGAGCGAGCGCTCGCCGCCGGAGAGCAGGGACAGCCGCTTGACCTTCTTGCCCGGCGGACGGGCCTCGACGTCCACGCCGGTGGTGAGCATGTTGTCGGGGTCGGTCAGGATGAGCCGCCCCTCGCCGCCCGGGAAGAGCCGGCTGAAGACACCCTCGAACTCCCGGGCCGTGTCCCGGTAGGCCTCGGTGAAGACCTGTTCGACGCGTTCATCGACCTCCTTCACCACTTGAAGCAGGTCGGTGCGGGTCTTCTTCAGGTCCTCCAACTGCTCACTGAGGAACTTGTGCCGTTCCTCCAGCGCCGCGAACTCCTCCAGGGCGAGCGGATTGACCTTGCCGAGCTGCTGATAGGCCCGCTCGGCCGCCTTGAGCCGCTTCTCCTGCTCGGCCCGGTGGAACTGCTTCGGCTGGTTGCGCGGATGCTCCGGATCGTCGGGCAGCTCCTCGCCCTCGGCCGGCAGGGAGGGCGGTACCGGCTGGTGAGGGCCGTACGCGTCGATGAGCCCCGCCGGTTCGACGCCCAGTTCTTCCAGCGCCTTGGTCTCCAGCTGCTCGATCCGCATCCGCTTCTCGGCGCCGAGCACCTCGCCGCGGTGGACGGAGTCGGTCAGCTTGTCGAGCTCGGACTTGAGATCGCGGCCGGTGTTCCGCGCGGCGGTCAACTCCCGTTCCCTGAGCGCCTTGGCGGCGTCGGCGGCGGTCCGCTCCTCGTCCGCGCGCGCGAGGGACACCTCGACGTGCGCGAGCAGCTGTCGCGCACCGGAGGCGACAGCTTCGGCCACGGCGGCCTCGTGCCGCAGGCGGGCCCGCCGCTGTTCGGCACGCGCGCGTGCGTCTCGCTCCGCACGGGCGGCTCGGTCGAGGGAGTCGGCCCGTCCGGCAAGCCCCTTGACCCGCTCCTCATGTGTACGGACCTGGAGGCGGGCCTCCATCTCGGTCTGGCGGGCGTTGGCACCGTCGGCGGCGAGACGGTCCCGTACCGACGTGTCGGGCTCCTCCTCCACCGGCATCTCCTCGGCGACGGCGAGCCGTTCGGCGAGCTCCTCGACCTCTTCGAGCGCCTTCTCCAGGGCGTCCTGCGCTCGCGCGGCAGCCGCGGTGGACCGCTCGGCCTCGCCGGCGGCACCTTTCGCCTGGCCGGCGAGGCGGCCGAGCTGCTGGGCCACGGCGGACTTCTCCCGGTCGGCGGCCCTGCGCCGCTCGCCGAGCTCCTCGACCAGTGCGGCTGATGCTTTGCGGCGCTCGACTGCGGCGCGTTGGGCCTCAGTGAGTCTCTCGCAGCGGATGGCCAGCTCTTCGAGTTCAGCGGCCGCTTCGTCGACCGAGGCCTGTACTTCGAGGAGGCTCGGGGCGCCCGCGGAACCGCCGTGGGCGAAGTGGGCGCCGAGGAGGTCGCCTTCGGCGGTCACTGCGGTGAGGTGGGGGTTGGCGTAGACGAGGTCTTCGGCGTCTTCGAGGGTGCCGACGACGACGATGCCGTGGAGTAGGCGTCTTACCGCGGGGAGGAGGTCGGAGGGGACGCGTACGAGATCCGCCGCGTGCTGATGTGTGGTGTCCGCGGGTCCGTTGTGGCTGGTCGCGCAGTTGCCCGCGCCCCTTTGGGGCGCCTCTTCGGGGGCCCCTGCCAACAGCAGTGACGCCCGTCCCGCGTCCTGCTTTCGCAGCAGGCGGATCGCGTCCGCCGCTGCCGCCGGGGAGGTCACCGCCAAGGCGTCCGCCGCCGCGCCGAAAGCCGCCGCCAGCGCGACCTCGTGGCCCGGGGTCACCGTCAGGAGCTCGGCCGCCGGCCCCAGCAGGCCGGTGAGACGGTCCTTCGCGCCCAGCAGCGCACCCGTGCCGTCCTTGCGTCGCAGCCCCAGCGCCAGCGCCTCATGCCGGGCCTGCGTCGCCGCGCGTTTGCGTTCCGCCGCCGTGACCGCCTCTCGGGCCACCGTCAGGGCCGCCTCCGCCTCGGCGAGCTGTCGCTTCGCCGCGTCGTGCCGCTCCGCCAGTTCCAGGTCGCCCGCGTCCAGGCCGTCCACCTCGGCCTTCAGTGCCTCGTACTCCTCCTGCGCGGCGACCGCACGCTCCTGGGACTCGTCCCGCGCGGCGGCGAGGCGGTCGATCTCGGCCTGGGCGGAGGCGGCGCGGGAACGGGCCGCGTTGACCTGGCCGCCCAGCCGCGCGAGGCCCTCGCGGCGGTCGGCGATGGCGCGGGCGACGTCCTTCAGGCGCCGTTCCTCCTGGGTGAGTTCCCGCTCCAGTTCGGCGCGGTGCGCGACCGTGTCCTCCAGAGCGTGCTCGGCCGCCTCCAGGGCAGCCTCCAGCTCTGCCTCCTGCTCGCGGATGCGGGCGGCCTCACGCTCCATGTCCTCGGGGTCACGGCCCCGCCGTTCCTCGGGCGGCGCCGAGGTCGCGCTCTTCACGCGCGCGTCGGCCAGCGAGACCGTGCCGCGCACCCGCTCGGCGAGCTGAGAGAGCTCGTACCAGGTCTGCTGGGCCCGCTGGAGCCGGGGCGTGAGCTGTCGGACCTCGTCCTCCAGAAGCGCCTCCCGCTGGAGGGCCTTCTTCAGCTCCTGCTCGGCGGCGTCCTTGCGGTCCTTCAGCGCGGCCTCGTCCGCGACCTCGGCCTGGAGCGCCTGCCGCAGTCGTACGAGATCGTCGGCGAGCAGCCGGAGGCGGGCGTCTCGCAGGTCGGCCTGGATGACGGCGGCCCGGCGGGCGACCGCGGCCTGGCGGCCGAGCGGCTTGAGCTGGCGCCGGAGTTCGTCGGTCAGGTCCTGCACGCGCGCGAGGTTGGCCTGCATCGCGTCGAGCTTGCGGAGGGCCTTCTCCTTGCGCTTGCGGTGCTTGAGGACTCCGGCGGCCTCCTCGATGAAGGCCCGGCGGCCCGTCGGATCGGCGTGCAGGACGGAGTCGAGCTGACCCTGGCCGACGATGACGTGCATCTCGCGGCCGATGCCGGAGTCGGAGAGCAGATCCTGGATGTCGAGGAGACGGCAGGTGTCGCCGTTGATCTGGTACTCGCTGCCGCCGTTGCGGAACATGATCCGCGTGATGGTGACCTCGGCGTACTCGATGGGCAGGGCGCCGTCGGAGTTGTCGATGGTCAGGGACACCTCGGCGCGGCCCAGCGGCGGGCGGCCGGTGGTGCCGGCGAAGATGACGTCCTCCATCTTGCCGCCGCGCAGCGACTTGGCGCCCTGCTCGCCCATGACCCAGCTGAGTGCGTCCACGACGTTGGACTTGCCTGAGCCGTTCGGCCCCACGACACACGTGATCCCCGGCTCGAACCGGAGCGTGGTCGCCGAGGCGAACGACTTGAACCCTCGGAGGGTCAGCGCCTTGAGGTGCACGCCGCTGGACTCTACCTTCCGGGGGTGTCTCACTCCATGAACGCGCTGTCGCCCTCGGTTTCACCGTTGAACGTGCAGGGCACACCAAACGTTAAGAGAGTGAAAGGGTGCACGGGGGCAAGAAAGAAGGGACGCCGAAGCGTCCCTTGCAAACTCTGACAACTTAGCGGTTGATACAGGCTGCCCAACCACTGCGTGAGCTGTCGTGTAGCGATGCAGTGATCAGGTGAGCGCAGGCTCCGCCTGGTGTGCGTCGATGCTCTCCAGGAGACTTTCGTGAGAAGCGGCAGCCGCGAGCGCGTCGTTCTCGGCCTGAATCCGTACGAGCTCGGATTCCAGGTCCTGTACGCGCTGCTGGAGCCGTCGCATCTCGGCGAGGAGTCGAGGGTCGGAGCCGCCGACGTAACCGAGAAGCGCCTTTGCCATGATGGATGGTCCTCCACACTGAGTGACCGACCGAAGCGGTGTGGGTCGTGAGGGATTCGCACCCGCGGTGCTTGACACTTTTGAGTTCATGCTGCTGTTCTTCCATGCCAAACAGCTAAGGTGCGCGGGGTGCTTTCAGCGTCTCACCAAAAAGTTTGACGGTCAACACGATCACGCCCCGTATTGGCGGACAACCCGGTCCGGCGCGACCTGAGACGGCGGCGCTGCGGCTCCCTCGGGGCCCTCGGGACGTGACGATCACTCTTACCCGCGGAGCCTGCCACGGCATGGCCTTCTTGGCAACCACCAGCGACTTTCTGCTTCGGGCAGGTGCCAGTGGCATGTCCCTCCGCTTCCGCCTGGGCCGTTTTACAGAAACGGCTCATCGGATGGCGAAGCCGTCGTAACCCCCACGAGGTGTGTCCCAGATCTCGGTGACACCGTCTACGCGGCCGGGCGTGTCGTCACCCAGGAGCCAGTCGAGGAGTCCCTGGCATCCCTTCCGCGGACCCTCCGCGACCACTTGCACGCGTCCGTCGTCCAAATTGAGAGCAAAACCACTCAGGCCGCCGATCTCCAGGGCCTTGGCCCGCGTGAACCAGCGGAAACCCACACCTTGGACGCGTCCGCGCACCCAGGCGACCAGTCGTACATCCTCGCTCATGGGTGCAACCTAACCGGCCAATGTCTCTCCGGGCACTCCCTCCCCAGGCGCCATGCGGTACTGTCCGCTGCCAATGAATCTCATACGAAACTCACTCGATCGTGTGGGTTTTGTGACTTTGGTTGACCGGGGGGACGCGTCGACCTCATGAACGAGGACTAGGAAGGCAAGCACATGGGACGCCACCGACGCTCCGCCGCCGGCCGCGCCGCCACGGGCCGCGCCACGGGGGTCACAGCGACACACAGCTCCTATGGGAGCGGTTACGACCCGCAGGACTCGTACAACTTCGCCTCGGTGGGCACCGCGACCTACCGGGGCCAGGAGGACCCCGACCCCTACGCGCGCAGTGACGCCTACCTGTTCGCGTCGGAGGAGGAGTACGCGCTCTACCGGGGCGAGGGCTACACGCCCGCCGACGGTTCCCGGCGCGGTGGGTCGCACCGCCGGCGCAGGAGGAACCTCGTGACGCCGGTCAAGACCGGTCTGCTCGGGGTCTCGGCGGCCGTCGCGATCGGCACGGTCGCGGTCGCCACCGGCGTGGTGCCGGGCCTGGACAACTACAAGCTCGGCGGCGGCAGCACCACCGGCGGCGATGTGCAGGCGGCGAGCTCGCCGACCAACTCCCCGGCCGAGCAGGGCGGCACCTCCGGCAGCGCCGACAGCCGCGAGGACGGCAGCTCGACGAGCCGGGATGCCGACCGCGCCTCCTCGCCCTCGCCGTCCCCCTCGACCTCGACGGCCACGCCGACCGAGAAGCCGACGAAGAAGCCGGCGGCCCCGCCGAGCAAGAAGCCGAAGACGACGCCGCCTCAGAAGGAGAAGGAGCCGGCGAAGAAGGAGACCGCCGCACCCGCGGAGGTCTCGACCGAGGCCGCCGCGGCGGCCGAGGTACTCAGGCTCGTCAATGCCGAGCGGGCGAACGTCGGCTGCAGCCCGGTCGCCGCCAACAGCGCGCTGGCCGATCTCGCCGGGGCCTTCAGCAAGGCCATGGCCGACCAGGGCTTCTTCGACCACACCGACCCGAGCGGCGCCACGCCGTGGGACCGGGCCGCGCAGGCCGGGATAACCAACCTCGGCGGCGAGAACATAGCCCGGGGCCAGGCCGACCCGGCGGCGGTCATGGAGGCCTGGATGAACAGCCCCGGCCACAAGGCCAACATACTGAACTGTGACTTCAAGACGCTGGGCGTCGGCGTGGTCTTCGGTTCGGGCGGCCCCTGGTGGACGCAGGACTTCGGCTACTAGAGGACACCGAGGCAGATTGCGCTAACTTCCGGTTAGTGCAATCTGTTGGTTAGTGCTGCCTTCCAGTACGCTCGTGATATGGACACCACGCAGCAGCCCCTGGAGGCGCGGGACCTCTCGTACGACGTGTTCGCCAAGGCCTGCCCCTCGCGCGGCACGCTGGAGCACGTGACGGGCCGCTGGGGCGGACTCACGCTCGGCGCCCTGCACGAGGGCTCGCTGCGCTTCAACGAGCTGCGCCGCCGGGTCGACGGCGTGAGCGAGAAGATGCTCTCCCAGACGCTCCAGGCGCTCGAACGCGACGGCCTGGTGCACCGCGAGGCCCAGCCCACCAACCCGCCCCGGGTCGACTACGAACTGACCCCGCTGGGCCACGAGGTCGCCGAGCGGCTGCTGGGCCTCATCCACTTCGTCGAGGGCCGCATGGACGACGTCCTGGCCGCCCGCGAGCGTTACGACATGACGCGCGGCGCCCGCTGACACCTCGGGCAGAAGTAGCTGGACCGGTTCATCCAGGGCCGTCGGCGCATCGGCGTACCGCACCGCTTGCACGGCAGCCCCTCCCGGCCGTACGCGTCGAGGGACCGGTCGAAGTAACCGGACTCGCCGTTGACGTTGACGTAGAGGCTGTCGAAGCTGGTGCCGCCGACCGCGAGGGCCTCGTTCATCACATCCCTGACGTGGCCCAGGAGTTCGGCCGTGCGCGGGCGCGTGAAGTTCGCGGTGGGGCGCTCGTAGTGGATGCGGGAGCGCCAAAGGGCCTCGTCCGCGTAGATGTTGCCGACTCCACTGATCAACGACTGGTCGAGCAAGGCCCGTTTGATGGTGCTGCGCTTGCGGCGCAGGGCCTGGTGGAAGGCCTCGTCGTCGAAGAGCGGGTCGAGCGGGTCGCGCGCGATGTGCGCGATGACGTCGGGCAGTCCGTCCGGGGTGTTGTCGTGCAACGACAGCCCGCCGAAGGTCCGTTGGTCGACGAAGCGCAGCTCGGTGTCCACGTCGTCAGCGAACCTCACCCGGATCCTGAGGTGCTTCTCGTCGGGGGCGGCATGCGGCTGGACCAGCAGCTGGCCGCTCATGCCGAGGTGGGCCAGGATCGACTGGTCCGTGTCCTCCAGGGGCAGCCAGAGGTACTTCCCGCGGCGGCTCGGGGTGCCGACGCGACGGCCCTTGAGGCGATGCGCGAAGTCGTCGGCACCGGCGAGGTGACGGCGGACCGCGCGCGGGTGCAGCACCTCGGCCTCGGCGACCGTACGGTGGGCGACCCACCGCGCCAGGCCACGCCGTACGACCTCGACCTCGGGCAACTCGGGCATGGGGCTCCCCCGTCACGGACCGGTGTATGAACCGAGCGCCCGCCCCGGTGTTCGGGGGCAGGCGCTCGGCTGCGCTGTTCTTCCAGACGCGCTGGGGCTTCCAGGCGTCAGGCGGAGACGGACGACGGACCTTCGTCGTCGTCCTTGGCGGCTTCGACGACCTCAACGGCCTCGACGGCCTTCTCGGCCACCGCCTTGGCACGCTCGTCCGCGTCGGCCCGGATGGACCTCCAGGCGGACTCCGCGGCCTGCTGCTCCGCCTCCTTCTTGCTGCGGCCGGTGCCGGTGCCGTACGAGACGCCTCCGACGCGGGCGGCAGCAGTGAAGGTCTTCTCGTGATCGGGGCCGGTCTCCGTGACCAGGTACTCGGGCACGCCGAGTCCTTCGGTCGCGGTGAGCTCCTGGAGACTGGTCTTCCAGTCCAGGCCGGCACCGAGGTTGGAGGATTTTTCGATCAGGGGGTCGAACAGGCGGTGCACCAGTTCGGAGGCCGCTTCGAGACCCTGGTCGAGATAGACCGCGCCGATCACCGCTTCCAGGGTGTCGGCGAGGATGGACGCCTTGTCCCGGCCGCCCGTGCCCTCTTCACCACGGCCGAGCCGGATGAAGGAGCCCAGGTCGAGCCCGCGGCCGACCTCCGCCAGTGCGCGTGAGTTGACCACCGCGGCCCGCAACTTGGCCAGTTGGCCTTCGGGCAGGTCGGGGTGGGTGGTGTACAGCGTGTCCGTGACCACGAGGCCGAGCACGGAGTCCCCGAGGAACTCCAGCCGCTCGTTGGTCGGCAGACCGCCGTTCTCGTACGCGTACGAACGGTGGGTCAGCGCACGCACCAGAAGGGCGGACTCGAGTTTGTACCCGAGCCGCCCTTCCAACAGCGTGTGGGACGAGGCCTGGTTGTCGCCCGAGTTCTTCTTCGGCGTGGACACAGTGCCTCTCACCAGCCGCTCAGACCTCGAGGACCTGGCGCTTGTTGTAGGTGCCACAAGCAGGGCACGCGATGTGCTGCAGCTTGGGCTCGTGGCAGCGCTCGCACGCAACCAGGGTGGGGACCGCAGCCTTCCACTGCGACCGGCGGTGGCGCGTGTTGCTGCGCGACATCTTCCGCTTCGGAACAGCCACGGCTACTTCTCCTGCTTCTCGTCGACGCCCGGTTCGGCGCCGCTCATCTCGTCCTTCTCGCCGTCTTCGAGTGAACCGGCGAGTCCCTGCAGTGCCGCCCAACGGATGTCGACGGCGTCATGGTGGTGGTCCGGGTCGTCCGTGAGCCGCGCCCCGCACTCGGAGCACAGGCCCAGACAGTCGTCCTGGCACACCGGCTGCATCGGCAGTGCGAGCACCACCGCATCACGCAGCACTGGTTCGAGGTCGAACAGGCCGTCCTCGATGAAGAGCCTGTCCTCGTCTTCCTCGGCGTCGTCGGCCGGTTCCGCTTTCACACGGCCACGGTCGTCGGCGTCAGGGTACGAGAACATCTCCTGGAAATCCGCTTCGAGCACCAGCTCAAGCGGCTCCAGACACCTTACGCACTCCCCCTCGGCCTGTGCACGGGCGGTGCCTGTGACAAGCACCCCTTCCATGACCGACTCGAGGCGGAGTTCGAGCACGACCGGGGCGCCTTCCGGCACTCCGATCACTCCCTGGATACCGAGATCCTTGGGAGCGTCGATCTCACGGGTCAGGCGCTGCAGCGCGCCAGGACGCCGCCCCAGCTCGTGTGTGTCGAACACGAGAGGGTTGCGGTGGTCGAGGCGGGCGTTCAGGGCCATTCCTGCTTTCGATCTTCGAGCTCAGAGGGCCGCCGCCCTTCGGTGCTCCCGGGCAGCGTTGATCGCGGACGTACGCGCGACCGAAGAGCCAGGATACTGGACCTTTCGCTCACGGCCCAATCCGGTGGTCCCTTACTGGCCGCGACCCTGCTCGTACGCCCTCAACTGCTCCGGCGTGATCATGCCGGTGTCGAAGAGGCTGGTCTCGTCCAGGGCGTAGTCCTGCTGGGGCTGGTGCGTCTGCTGCGGCTGGTGGGCCTGCTGGGCCTGGTTCTGGTCGTACGCGGCCTGCTGCTGGTCGTAGCCCTGGAAGGGGGCGCCTCCCGCCGGAGCGTAGCCGGAGGTGGGGGAGTAGGGGTCGGCCTGCTGGTAGCCGTACGGGTCCTGCTGGGCGTAGGGATCGGGCTGCTGCTGATACGCGGCGTAGGCATCGTTCTGCTGCTGGTAGCCGTACGCATGCTGCTGGTCGTAGTCCGGCTGCTGGGCCGGCTGCTCGGACTGGCCGCGGGCCTGGGTCCGGGCGTCCTGCTCGGCGAGGGCGGTGAGGTCGGCCAGGTAGTCGGCGTCGCTGGAGTGCTGGACGGTGGAGGTGTCGTCGGCGAGGGCGCCGAGGTCGTCCGTGGCGATACGGCCGTGCAGTTTCTGGCGGCCGCGGCCGACCGCCTCCAGGGTCTTGGCGAGGACCGCCTCGAAGGCGCCGAGCTTGGCGTCGACGTAGGAGTCGGCGTCCTTGCGCAGGGTCTCGGGGTCGTGACTGCGCTCGGGGGCGTCCTCGTCCTCGTAGCCGTTCTCGTCGAGGCCCGGGCCGGTGCCGAGGAGCTTCTCGCGGCCGCGGCCGACCGAGCCGAGGGTCTTGGTGAGGACGACCTCGAAGTTGGCGAGCTTGGAGTCGACGTAGTCGTCGGCCTCCGCGCGGACCTCCTCGGCCTCCTGGCGGGCCTCGTTCAGGATCCGGTCGGCCTCGGCCTGGGAACGGCGGGCGACCTCGGTGTCGGAGATCAGGGAGCCGCGCTCGGCATGCGCCTGCCCGATGATCCGCTCGGCCTCCTGGCGGGCCTGCTCGACCATCTGCTCGCGATCGCCGATCAGTTCCTGGGCCTGCGCGAGGGAGCCGGGCAGGGCCTGGCGCAGCTCTTCGAGCATCGCGAGCAGTTCGGCGCGGTTGACCATCACCGAGGCCGACATGGGCATCGACCGGGCACCGGAGACCGCGGAGACGATCTCGTCGAGCTTCTTCTGCACGTCCACCTGTGCTCGCCACTCTCTACAGCTGTGTTGGAGACGGACGGGACGACTGTAGTCCCATCAGTCCTTGCGCAGGCGCTTGTTGAGTGCCTCCAGGACCAGCGGCGGGACCAGGTGGGAGACGTCTCCGCCCCAGGTCGCGACCTCCTTGACGAGCGAGGAGGACAGGAAGCTGTAGGTGGGGTTGGTCGGGACGAAGAGGGTCTCGACGCCCGACAGACCGTTGTTCATCTGGGCCATCTGGAGCTCGTAGTCGAAGTCGCTGACCGCGCGCAGGCCTTTGACGATGGCCGGGATGTCGCGCTCCTTGCAGTAGTCGACGAGGAGGCCGTGGAAGGCCTCCACGATCACGTTGCCGTACTCGGCGGTGACCTGGCGGATCAGGTCGATCCGCTCGTCGATCTCGAAGAGGCCCTTCTTGGACTTGTTGATCATCACCGCCACGTAGACCTCGTCGTACAGTCTGGAGGCGCGGGAGATGATGTCGAGATGTCCGTTGGTGATCGGGTCGAACGACCCGGGACAGACGGCGCGGCGCACTTGAGATCCCTCGCTCTCCGGTCCGGTCATCGTGCGTCTTCGCACGTAGAGGCGGCGCGACCGTACCAAAACGTTCCCTCGCCGTAGCGACGGGCTTTGACCGCGTCGAAACCGGGCGGCCACTGGAATTCTCCGCCTCTGGTGCTGCGCTCCACGGTGACCAGGGCCTCGGGCGCTAGCCAGTGTTCGGTGCGGAGTGTGAGGAGAATCTCGCGAAGATCGTGATCTGTGACTCGGTACGGGGGGTCGAGGAAGACGAGGTCGTACGGCTCGGTCGGCGACCCCGTCCGGATGATCTGTTCGGCTTTGCCCGCGCGGACTTCGGCGCCGGGGAGCCCGAGGTTCCTGACGTTCTCGCGGATGGTGCGGGCGGCTCTGGCGTCGGCCTCCACGAGGAGAGTGTGGCCCGCTCCCCGGGAGAGGGCTTCCAGGCCCACGGCACCTGAGCCTGCGTACAGGTCGAGGACGCGTTCGCCGTCCAGGGGGCCGCCCAGGAGGGACTGCCAGGTGGAGAGGAGTCCTTCTCTGGCGCGGTCGGAGGTGGGGCGTGTGCCATTGCCTGGCGGGACTGCGAGTCGGCGTCCGCCTGCTGCGCCGGCGATCACGCGGGTCATCTTCGGTCCTTGGTTGTGGGCGACTTCAGGTTCATTGTGGCTGGTCGCGCTCGCGCGGCGGTAGCCGTACGGTCCACGCGGCCCGCGCTCCTGAGTGTCTCTCCTTCAGCCCTTTTCCAAGTACTGCTCCCGTTCCTCGTCCAACAGGGCGTCCAAGGCTGTGCGCAGGCCGGGAAGTCCCGTCAGCTCCGGGTCGGCCTCCACCACCGCCGTCGCCTCCTGCCTCGCCTCCGCGATGATCTCCTCGTCCTCGATCACGGCGAGGACCCGCAACGAGGTCCGGGCGCCGGACTGGGCCTGGCCGAGGACGTCGCCCTCCCGGCGCTGCTCCAGGTCGATGCGGGACAGCTCGAAGCCGTCCAGAGTCGACGCCACCGCGTTCAGGCGCTGGCGGGCCGGGCTCGCCTCCGGCATCTCCGAGACCAGGAGGCAGAGACCCGCCGCCGAACCCCGGCCCACTCGGCCGCGCAGCTGGTGGAGCTGGGAGACGCCGAAGCGGTCGGCGTCCATGATGACCATCGCCGTGGCGTTCGGGACGTTGACGCCGACCTCGATGACCGTGGTGGCGACCAGGACATGGGTCTCGCCCGCGGCGAAGCGGCGCATGACCGCGTCCTTGTCGTCGGGGTGCATACGGCCGTGCAGCACTTCGACCCTCAGGCCCCTCAGGGGTCCCTTGGCGAGCTGGTCGGCGATGTCCAGGACGGCGAGCGGCGGGCGCTTCTCGGCCTCGTCCTCCGCGGACTTCCTGGCCTTCTTCGGGTCGTCCTCCTCGTCCCCGATGCGGGGGCAGACGACGTAGGCCTGGTGGCCGTTCTCCACCTCCTCGCGGACCCGCTCCCAGGCCCGGGTGAGGAAGTGGGGCTTGTCGGCGGCGGGGACGACATGGCTGGCGATGGGTGACCGGCCGGCCGGGAGCTGGTCGAGGACGGAGGTCTCCAGGTCACCGAAGACCGTCATCGCGACCGTGCGCGGGATGGGCGTGGCCGTCATGACGAGGAGGTGGGGCGGCTGCTTGCCCTTGCCGCGCAGGGCGTCCCGCTGCTCGACGCCGAACCGGTGCTGTTCGTCGACCACGACCAGGCCCAGGTCGTGGAACTGCACCTTGTCCTCGATCAGCGCATGCGTCCCGATCACGATCCCGGCTTCACCGGTGACCAGATCCAGCATGGCCTGCCTGCGCGCGGCCGTCCCCATCGAACCGGTGAGCAGCACGACCTTGGTGCCGTGCTCGGATCCCCCCAGCATTCCGCCCTGGGCGAGCTCGCCCATCATCTCGACGATCGAGCGGTGATGCTGCTGGGCGAGCACTTCGGTCGGGGCCAGCATGGCGGCCTGTCCGCCCGCGTCGACGACGGTGAGCATGGCGCGCAGGGCCACCATTGTCTTGCCCGATCCGACCTCGCCCTGCAGGAGCCGGTGCATCGGATGGTCCGTCGCCAGGTCGTCGAAGATCTCCTTGGAGACCTTCTGCTGCCCGTCCGTGAGGGTGAAGGGCAGTCGGTCGTCGAAGGCCGAGAGAAGGCCGTCCGGAGCGGGTTTCCTCGGCACCGCCGGGAGTTGGGCGTCCGCGTGACGGCGGCGGGCCAGGGCCACCTGGAGGACGAAGGCCTCGTCCCACTTGAGGCGGGCGTGGGCGTCGGCGATGTCGGCCTTGGTGTGCGGGCGGTGGATCTTGAGGAGTGCCTCGGGGAGGGGGACCAGGCCGCGACCCTCGCGGAGGGACTCGGGGAGGGGGTCGATCGCCTCCTGGGCACTTGGCAGCACCGTCTGGATCGCCTTGCCGATCTTCCAGGACTCCAGTTTGGCGGTGGCGGGATAGATGGGGATCAGGGCGCCCGCCCAGGTCTCCACCGCCTCCTCTGCCTCGCCGTCGGCCCCGCGTAGCAACTCGTAGGCCGGGTGTGCCAGTTGGAGGCGGCGGTTGAAGAGGGAGACCTTGCCGGCGAACATCGCGCGGGTGCCCGGCAGGAGCTCCTTGTGGGGTTTGTGAACGCCGTGGCCGAAGAAGACCAGTTGGAGGCGGCCGCTGCCGTCCGTGATGGTGACCTCCAGGCGTTGTCCCTTGCCGCGCGGCGCCTTGGCGGAGGCGAAGGTGTGCAGGCGGGCGTCGGCGACCTGGGCGACCACGGTGACATGCTCGTCCATCGGCAGGTCGGCGAGGTGGGTCAGCTGCCCCCGCTCCTCGTATCTGCGCGGGTAGTGGTGCAGGAGGTCGCCGACGGAGTGCAGGCCGAGATGCTCGGCCATCACCTTCGCGGTGGCGGGGCCGAGCACCTTCTTCAACGGTTCTTCCAGTGCGGGCACGAGATCCATTGCACACCACACCACTGACATTGCCGTATACATACCGGGAAACCCCTGGTCAGACGGCTGGTTGGGGACTTAGGATGGCGCGCTCCGGCCATCCCCGCGGATCCCCGCCCCACCCGGGACCGCCCGACCCCGCGCCGCGCGAACGTTCCTCCCACCGGCGCTGCGACGATGGATTCCCAGACCTCACAGTCATCACCGACACCTCAGGTACCTCAGCAACCTCATACGTTTCAGGTCGACCTGCGCGGTCTGGTGGACCTCCTCTCCCATCACCTCTACTCCAGCCCCAAGGTCTATCTGCGCGAACTGCTCCAGAACGCGGTGGACGCGATCACGGCCCGGCGGGCCGAACAGCCGGACGCCCCGGCCCGGGTGCGGTTGTACGCCGAGAACGGCGCCCTGAGGGTCGAGGACTCCGGGGTGGGACTCACCGAGGCGGACGTGCACAGCCTGCTGGCCACCATCGGACGCAGTTCCAAGCGGGCCGAGGGACTTCAGGAGGTCCGCTCCGACTTCCTCGGCCAGTTCGGCATCGGTCTGCTCGCCTGTTTCGTGGTCGCCGAGCGGATCCGGGTGGTCAGCCGCAGCGCCCGTACGCCGGACGCGCCGCCCGTGGAGTGGACGGCGAGCGACGACGGTTCTTACCGGGTGCGGACGCTGCCTCCCGACGCCCGTCCGGAGCCGGGGACCACCGTGCACCTGGTCGCGCGGGCGGGCGCCGGCGAGTGGCTCACGCCGGAGCGGGTCCTCCGGCTCGCTCGGGACTTCGGCTCCCTGCTGCCGTACGACGTCCGGGTCGGCGACGAGGCGGTCACCGACCTGCCCGCCCCCTGGGACCGGCCGTACCCCTCCCCCGCCACCCGCAGGGTGGCCCTGGCCCGGCACTGTCACGAGCTGTTCGGCTTCACCCCACTGGACTCGATCGAGCTGACCGTGCCGCTCGCCGGGATCCGTGGCGTGGCCTACGTCCTTCCGTCGGCGGTCAGCCCCGCCCAGCGGGCGACCCACCGCGTCCATCTCAAGGGCATGCTGCTGACCGAGCGGGCCGAACAGCTGCTGCCGGACTGGGCGTTCTTCGTGCGCTGCGTCCTGGACACCGACAGCCTGCGTCCCACGGCCTCGCGCGAGTCGCTGTACGAGGACGAGACGCTGGCCGCCGTACAGGAGGCGCTCGGGGAAAGGATCCGGTCCTGGTTGACGGGTCTCGCCGCCGGGGACCCGGAACGGCTCGCGGCCTTCCTGTCCGTGCACCACCTGGGCGTGAAGTCGCTCGCGCGGCACGACGTGGACATGCTGCGCACGATGCTGCCGTGGCTGCCGTTCGAGACGACCGACGGGCGGCTGTCGCTGGAGGAGTTCGCGCGGCGGCACCCGGTGGTGCACTTCACGCGGACCGTGGAGGAGTACCGGCAGGTCGCGCCGATCGCCTCCGCGCAGGGCGTCGGGGTGGTCAACGGCGGTTACACGTACGACAGCGACCTGGTCGAGGCGCTGCCTTCGGCGCGGCCGGGAACGGTCGTCTCCGAGCTGGACGCGGACACCGTCACCGCTCACATGGACCTGGTCGACCCGGCCGAGGAGCTGGCGCTCGCCGGTTTCCTGGCGGCCGCGCGGGCGAGGCTCGATCCGCTGGGCTGTGACGTGGTCCTGCGTGCGTTCCGGCCGCTGTCCGTGCCCGCGCTGCACCTGGACGACCGGGACGCCCGGCACGAGCAGGCGCGGGCGGAGGCCGAGGACCGGGCCGACGACCTGTGGGCGGGCATCCTCGGCTCGCTGCGCGGCGGCGCCCCACGCGCGCGTCTCGTGCTGAACCATCTCAACCCGCTGGTACGGCGGATCGGTTCGCTCGGCGATCCGGACCTGATCGGCACCGCCACCGAGTCCCTGTACGGGCAGGCCCTGCTGATGGCCCAGCGCCCGCTCAGGCCCGCGGACTCGGCCTTGCTGAACCGGGCCTTCATGGGCCTGCTGGAGTGGGCCACAAACGGCGAGGAGGGCCTGTGATGAGCGGGATCGACGGGATGGGCGACCACGGGGGCACAGGCTTCGACGCGCTGCGCCTGGCGATGGCGGAGAACGCCGAGGAGCCGGAGGGGCCCGCCCGCAACGCGCGCGCGGAGCAGTTGCTCGCCGAGGCCGAGAAGCTGAACATCCCGCTCGCGGTGATCGAGGCGCTCGGACACCAGCTGAAGGTCTACAACTACAGCTCCGAGAAGGCCAAGATGTTCGTCCCCTTCGCGCGGCTGCTGCGCATGTGGGACGAGCGGCCCGAGGACTTCGACGAGTACGAGACGCACTCCCTGCACTGGGTCTTCAAGTGGATGACGACCGGCATGCTCGACCAGCCGCACATCCCGCTCACCGCCATGGAGAAGTGGCTCGGCGAGATGGAGCACCGCTACCGGCTGGCCGGGCACTCCGAACGGGCCGTGCGCAGCGCCGAGTACAGCGTGGCCGCGCATGTCGGCGACCTGGCGCGGGCCGAGCGCGCGTACGCCGCGTGGCTGGCCGCCGACCGGGACGCCATGACCGACTGTCACGCCTGCGAGCTGCACGAGCAGGGCTGGTGGCAGGCGCAGCGCGGGAGGGACGAGGAGGCGCTCGAGCTGTGGGCGCCGGTCCTGGAGGGCGAGTTCACCTGCGCCCACGAGCCGCACGCGGTCCTCGCCTCCTCGCTGACGCCGCTGCTGCGGCTGGGTCGCCTCGACGAGGCGCGCGCCAACCATCTGCGGGGCTTCAGGCTCGTGCGGTCCATGGAGAGCATGCGCAGCGCCTACGCGGACCATGTCGAGTTCTGCGCCCTCAGCGGCAACGAGGCGCGCGGTCTGGAGCTGCTCGCGGAGCGTCCCGCGTACTTCACGGACGACGGTCATCCGCGCAGCAGGCTGGACTTCACGGCGGTGGTGGCCCTGCTCATGGACCGGCTGACCGAGCTGGGCCCGGTCGACCGGCCGGTGCCGGGGCCCGCGGGCCGGTCCTGGACCGCGGCCGAACTCGCCGCCCACGCGCGCGCGGAGGCTCTCGCGCTGGCCGCCCGCTTCGACGAGCGCAACGGCACGGCCCATGTCAGCGAGCGGGCACGCGCGCGCATGGCTCAACGCCCGTTGGTGGAGCGGCTGCCGCTGGGCGTGCGGGCGGTTCGGACGGCCCCCGCCGCTGCCGCGGTCGTGCCACCGGTCCCGGTCGCTGCTCAGGAGCCCGATCTGCCCGCGCTGATCGCCGAGGCGCGACGGCGGTCGGTCACCCTTCAGCCGAACGCCGTCGAGGCGTGGGCGGCGGTCGCGCGGGCCGCGCGGGGCGTCGAGCTGGGCCCGCGCGACCGGGCGGAGATCGCCGACCACGAGGCGATGGACCTGGGTCCCGAGGGAACCGGCCTGTTCGAGCGGGCCGCCGAGTTGTACGCGGAGGCGGGCGACCCCGGCGAGTCGCTCGCGGCACGCGCGCGTGCCGCCTACATACGCGCGCTGGCAGGCGAGGTGGACGAGGCGCTCACGGTGGCCGCCGGGCTGTACGACGAGGTCCTCGCGCTCTACTCCGTGGACGACACGGGCGTACGGCAGACGGCGTCGGTGCTGATGTCCCGGGCGCGCATCCTGATGCGGCGGGTGCACGAGGCCGCGGAGGACGCGGTCCTCTCGGAGGCGGAGCAGGCCGTGCGGGAGGTGCTCGCGCTCGTCGAGGGACGGACCGGGGACGACGTGCGGCTCGCCGCGCGGGTCGCCGAGGCGCAGGCGATGCTGGCGGAGCTGGCCGCGCGGGCCGGGGACGCGGAGGCGTCCGCGGAGCTGTTCACGTGGGCCGCAGCGGGGTTCGTGGAGGCGGGCCTGCCGTGGTTCGCGGTGGAGTACGAGGCCCGGCTTGCCGGGCTCCTGCACCACCTGGGCGATCCGGCGGGGAGCGAGCGAGCGCTGCGGGCGGCCCTGGAGCACGGCGGCCCGCACCTGGAGGCGATCGGGCGGGCCCAGCTGCATCTCCAGCTCGCCGAGGTCGTCGGCGGCCGGGGTCTCGACGAGGAGGCGGCCGAGCACGCCCTGGAGGCCGCGCACTGGGCCGACGAGGCCGGGGAGGGCCCGACGCTGGGTGCCCTGGCCCGGCACCAGCTGGGCGGGTTCCTGCTGCGGCAGGGCCGATGGGCCGAGGCCGCCGAGGTGCTGGAGTCGGCGCTGCCCGACCTGAGCGCCGAGACGCACGGCGACGGGGCGGTCGTACAGACGCAGTGGTGGCTCGGTGACTGTCTGAGCGAGCTGGGCGAGCACCGGGAGGCGGCCGAGCGGCGCCTGCAGGCCGCCGAGATCGCCCGGCACTGGCCCGAGCAGCACGACCACGCGACGCTCGCCCACCTCGCCGCCGAGTCCCTCGGGGCCGCGGGTCTGCCCGCCGAGGCGGACCGGGCGTACGCGCGCGCGGGCGGCCTGTGGCGTGAACTCGGCAACGTCCACGGGCTGATCCGGTCCCTGCGCGCCCGCGCGTGGCTCGCGCTGCGTGCCGAGGACGGGGCGGACACGGCACGGGAGTTGATGACGCAGGCGGTCCGGGAGTGCGAGATCGCGCTGGGTGAGACGCAGGCCGAGGAGGAGGCGCGGCAGCGGCTCGTCGGCGAACTCGGGCACACTCACCGGCAGTTCGGGGACCTGCTGGCCCGTTCCGTGCCCGAGGACGCCGAGGACGACTCGATCCGGGCGGTGCTGGAGGAGTCGCTGGCCCAGGTGGTGGAGGCGATCGTGGTGTTCGCCTCGCTCGGGGACGAGGCCCTGGACGCGCGTACCGGTGCCGAGCTAGCGGCGGGCTGGCTGGCGGCGGACCTGAGCCGGCCGGCGGAGGCGGCGGCACGCGCGCGTGCGGTGCTCGACGCCTATGGCGGCACGAACGGCTCCGGCGAGGCTCGCGACGACGAGACGGCGCGGACCCGGCGGGCCGAGGCCGAGCAGATGCTGGAGCTCATGGAGGAGCAGGACAGCTGAGCGCCCAGGGCTGCTATTCGACCCCGATGAGCAGCACGGCTCCCTGCCGTCCGCCCCGGTACACCACCGTGTCGACGGCGAGGTACGACTCCCGTACGCGTGTCTCCAGGTGGTCGGCGACCGCCTCGGGGGCCTCGTCGCCGAGGACGAGGGTGACCAGCTCGCCGCCGGCCGAGAGCATGCGGTCGAGGACGGACTCGGCCGTGGCGGTGACGTCCGAACCGATCACGGCCACATCCCCGTCGATGAGGCCGAGGACGTCACCGGCCTGGCAGATGCCGGCCATGGTCCAGGACTGGCGTTCGGCGACGGCGACCTCGGCGTAGCGGGTCGCGCCGGCCGCCGAGGTCATCTGGACGACGTCCTCGTCGAACCGGCGTTCCGGCTCGTGCACGGCGAGCGCCGCGATGCCCTGGACCGCGGAGCGCGTCGGGATCAGCGCGACGCGGATGCCCTCCGCGCGGGCCTGCTCGGCCGCGGCGGCCGCGGTGTGGCGCAGGTCGGCGTCATTGGGCAGCAGCACGACCTCGCGCGCGTGGGCACGCCGTACGGCCTCCACGAGCTCCCCGCTCGCGGGCGGCTCCCCGGGGCGGGCCAGCACGGTGGTCGCGCCGGCCTCGGTGTACAGCCCGGCCAGGCCCTCGCCGGGCACGACGGCGACGACGGCCCGCTGGGCGCGCTCGCGGGGCTGCCGTTCGGCGCCGGTGGTGTGCACATCACCGAGGCCGAAGTGCGTGATGCGGATCCGGTACGGCCGCCCGGCCTCGATGCCCGCCTCCACGGCGGCGCCGGCGTCGTCGACGTGCACATGGACGTTCCACAGGCCGTCGCCGCCGACCACCACGAGCGAGTCCCCGAGGCCGTCGAGCCGCTCCCGCAGCCGCGCGACGGCCGTGTCCTCGGCCTCCAGGAGGTAGATCACCTCGAAGGCGGGGCCACCGGTGCCCGGGGCGTCGGCGCACTCGTCGCGGGAGACCGTGGCGGCTTCGGAGACGGCCTCGGACACTTCGGCGGGGCCTGCTTCCGGAAACGTCCCGCTCGTCACCGGCACCGCCCTGGGTGCCTCCCCCGTGAACGTCTCCACCAGCGCCCCCAGCACCGCCACCAGTCCTCGCCCGCCGGCGTCCACGACCCCGGCCCGCTCCAGGACGGCCAGCTGGCCGGGTGTCGCGGTAAGGGCGGCGCACGCGCCGTCGTAGGCGGCCCGGGCGACCGTCCCGCAGTCTCCCTCCGCTGCCCCGGCGGCGTCGGCGGCGGCCGAGGCGACCGTGAGGACCGTGCCCTCGACCGGGTGGGCCACGGCCTGGCGGGCGGAGTCGGCGGCGTGCCGCAGGGCGAGCCGGAGTCCCTCGCCGTCCGTGTGAGCCGTCTCACCCTCGGCGGCGAGCACCTGGGCCATGCCCCGCAGCAGTTGGGCGAGGATCGTGCCCGAGTTGCCGCGGGCACCTATGAGGGCTCCGTGCGCCATCGCGCGTGCGGCGTCGGCCAGTGCCGGTTTCCCCGAGTCATGGGCGTCGTGGCCGTCGAACACGGCTTCCACGGCCGCGGCCGCCGACTCCGCCGTCAGATACAGGTTGGTGCCGGTGTCCCCGTCGGCGACCGGGTAGACGTTGATCGCGTCGATCTCCTCGCGCGCCCTGCCCAGCGCCCGCAGCGCGAGACCGCACCAGGTGCGCACCGCGAGAGCATCGAAGAATGTCTGCGGCACCTGCGCCACCTGCGCCTCCTCGGGCTGCTGGACTGGACGCAGCGTAGACCCCGGGCGGGTTTCCACCGGAGGAGGGCCGGGAGCGGGTGCCTGATCAGCCATGGTAGTTTCGTTCTGCTGGCGCAGTCGTTGTATGCTGCTCCGGTTGCCCGATGCAGATCGGGCCAATCCTCCTGGCACCGCCACTCAGATCTCTGATCCTACGATCTCGATCCCGGCATGCCGGGATCCACCGTAAGTGCATCTGAAGTCTTTGGAGTGACCCGTGGCTGCCAACTGCGACGTCTGCGGCAAGGGGCCGGGCTTCGGCAACAGCATCTCGCACTCGCACCGCCGTACGTCCCGTCGCTGGAACCCGAACATCCAGCGCGTCCGTACCGTGGTGGGCGGGACGCCGAAGCGCCTGAACGCTTGCACCTCGTGCATCAAGGCCGGCAAGGTCTCGCGCTGACGCACAGCTAAGCGCGCGGCCACTGCTGGTTCGCTGCACTGAGCCGGTCCACCGAGAGGTGGGCCGGCTTTTTGCCGTGTCCACGTACGACGCGCCCGCGTACTAACGGAACCGCCATCCATGATCCACGGGACCGATCCCCTCGCCGAGCGCGAAGCCGGCGGCGATCGCCCCAGTGACGTATTCCTTGGCGGCCGCCACCGCCTCCGGCACGGACTGACCCTTCGCGAGCTGCGAGGCGATCGCGGAGGCCAGGGTGCAGCCGGTGCCGTGCGTGTGCCGGTTGTCGTGGCGCGGTGCGCGCAGCCAGTGCTCCTCACGGCCGTCGGTGAGCAGGTCGACGGCGTCGCCGGCCAGATGGCCGCCCTTGATGAGCACCCACGTCGGTCCGTACGACAGCACCGCCTCGGCGGCCTCTCGCATACGGGACTCCGAATCGACCCGGACGCCGGTGAGCTGCGCCACCTCGTCGAGGTTCGGGGTGGCGACGGTGGCGACCGGGAGCAGCCTCGTCCGTACGGACTCCAGGGCGGACGTGGCCAGCAACGAGTCCCCGTGCTTGGAGACGCCGACCGGGTCGACCACGGCCGGTGCGTCCGTGGCTCCGAGCAACTCGGCCACCGCCTCGACGAGTTCGGCCGAGGCGAGCATCCCGGTCTTCACGGCCTGGACGCCGATGTCGTCCACGACACTGCGGTACTGGGCCCGCACCGCCTCGACGGGCAGCTCCCAGGCACCCTGTACGCCGAGGGAGTTCTGCGCGGTGACGGCCGTGACGACACTCATGCCGTGCACGCCGAGCGCGAGCATGGTCTTCAGATCGGCCTGGATTCCGGCGCCTCCGCCGGAGTCGGAGCCCGCCACCGTGAGCACCAGGGGTTTCACGACTCGATGTCCCCGCCGAAGTGGTCCCAGCCGCCCTTGCTCGTCCAGGGCGCCCCGTCGACCGTCACCTGGGGCAGCGCCGAGGGGTTGAGGACCTCGCCGATCACCTTCCAGCGGGCCGGCAGCTTCACGTCCGGCGAGAAGGTCGCCACGATCGCGTGGTCCTCTCCCCCGCTCAGCACCCACTGCATGGGGTCGACACCGACAGCCTGCCCGATGTCGTTCATCTGGGACGGGATGTCGATCGCGCCGGAACGGATGTCGATGCGGACCTTGCTGGCCTCGGCGATGTGTCCGAGGTCGGCGATCAGCCCGTCGCTCACGTCGCACATCGCGGTCGCGCCGAGCGCCGCGGCGGCCGGGCCCGCGTGGTACGGCGGCTCGGGGCGCCGGTGCGCCTCCACGAACGCGCGAGGCGAGCGGAAGCCGCGGGAGAGCACCGCGTACCCGGCCGCGGACCAGCCCAGCCAGCCGGTCACCGCGACGAGGTCGCCGGGCTGGGCGCCGGCCCGGGTGACCGGTTCCTGGCCCCGCAGATCGCCGAGGGCGGTGATGGAGACCATGATCGTGTCTCCCCGTACGACGTCCCCGCCGACCACCGACGCGCCCGCGACCTGGCACTCGTCGCGCAGGCCGTCCATGAGCTCCGAGGGCCAGGTGACGGGGAGTTCGGCGGGCACGACCAGCCCGAGCAGCAGGGCGGTCGGCACGGCACCCATGGCGGCGATGTCCGCGAGGTTCTGCGCGGCCGCCTTGCGGCCGACGTCGTAGGCCGTGGACCAGTCGCGGCGGAAGTGCCGGCCCTCCAGAAGGATGTCGGTGCTCGCCACGACCCTGCGGTCGGGTGCGGCGACCACCGCGGCGTCGTCGCCGGGACCCACCCGGACCGCCGGGGTGGTGGTGAGACGGGAGGTGAGCTCCCTGATGAGCCCGAACTCGCCGAGCTCACCAACAGTGCCCTTCATTGCCCTTACGCCCCTTCTGTGCCGTGCCGTGCCCGGTCGCGCGTCATCAGTGTCCTCGATACGGTCGAGGGGACCGTGAACTTCTGTCGTGTCCGCATCCCGGCGCGGGCGTCCACGCCCCCGCGGGTCTCCCCGCGAAGAGCGGCGACGCGATACCGTGGCGTTCCTTTTCCCCACATGATCCTCGTGGCCGCCCTGGAGGTTCCGTGGTACAGGCGTACATCCTGATCCAGACGGAGGTCGGCAAAGCGTCGACCGTCGCCGAGACGATCAGCAAGATCCCTGGAGTCATCCAGGCCGAGGACGTGACAGGACCGTATGACGTGATCGTCCGTGCACAAGCCGACACCGTGGACGACCTGGGCCGCATGGTGGTCGCCAAGGTCCAGCAGGTGGACGGCATCACCCGTACCCTGACCTGCCCGGTCGTCCATCTGTAGCCCCCGTCTACCCTTGGCCGGTGAACTTCTTCCGTCACCGGCCTCTTGGTTTGCCCGCGCTCGCCCTGCTGATCACGGTCGCGGGCTGTTCCTCCGCAGACGACAGCGCGTCGGCGGTGGTTCCCTCGCCGGGGGCGGGCGTCACGAAGCTCTGCCGAGAACTGGACCGGACACTGCCGTCCAAGGTCGACGACCAGGACCGTCGGGATCCCGAGCCCGCGTCCGCGCTGACCGCGGGCTGGGGTGACCCGGCGATCATACTGCGGTGCGGTGTCGAGCGGCCCTCGAAGATGGACGATCCGGAGGCCGACGGGGTCGAGGTGAACGGGGTCGGCTGGCTCCTGGAGAAGCAGGACGACGGGTCGTTCCGGTTCACCACGACGTTGCGGAAGGCGTACGTCGAGGTGACCATCCCCAAGGACCGCACCGGCGACGGCATGGCACCACTGGTGGACCTGGCCTCCACCGTGAAGAAGGCGATCCCCGAGGGGATCGCCGACTAGCTGCCGACCGGCTAACGAAGTCCCGTCGACCTGCGCAGTGCCGCCTCGATCAGCCTGTCCACCAGCTCCGGGTAACTGATCCCGCTCTTCTCCCACATCTGCGGATACATCGAGATCGGCGTGAAGCCCGGAAGCGTGTTGATCTCGTTGATCACGAACTCGCCGTCCTCCGTGAGGAAGAAGTCCGCGCGGACCAGGCCTTCGCAGGAGGCCGCGTCGAAGGCGTCGACCGCGAGCTTCTGGACCTCGGCCGTCTCCTCGGGCGTGAGCGGCGCCGGCACGATCCCCGGGGTCGAGTCGATGTACTTCGCCTCGAAGTCGTAGTACGCGTGTTCCTGCGGCGGGGGGATCTCGGCCGGGACCGACGCGCGCGGGCCGTCCTCGAACTCCAGGACACCGCACTCGATCTCGCGGCCCCGCAGCGCCGCCTCCACGAGGATCTTCGGGTCGTGGCTCTGTGCCTCGGCGATCGCCTCGTCCAGGCCGGACAGGTCGTCGACCTTGGTGATGCCGATCGACGATCCCGCGCGCGCGGGCTTCACGAACAGCGGCCAGCCGTGCTCGCCCGCGAAGTCGACGATCTTCTTGCGGGCCGCGGACTCGTCCCGCTCCCACTCGCGCGGCCTGATCACCACGTACGGGCCGACCTTGAGCCCGAAGGAGGTGAACACCCGCTTCATGTACTCCTTGTCCTGGCCGACGGCCGAGGCGAGCACACCCGAGCCGACGTACGGGACGCCGGAGAGCTCCAGGAGGCCCTGCAGGGTGCCGTCCTCGCCGTAGGGGCCGTGCAGGACGGGGAAGACGACGTCGACCTCACCGAGCGCCTTGGGCACCGATCCGGGCTCGCTGTAGACGACTTCACGGTTCGCGGGGTCGACGGGGAGCACCACGCCGCCCTCGCTCGACTCGGCGAGTTCCTCGACGCTCGGCGTACGGCGCTCGGTGATCGCCATGCGTTCCGGTTCGTCGGCGGTGAGCGCCCAACGGCCGTCCCGGGTGATGCCGATCGGCAGGACGTCGTACTTGGTCCGGTCGATGGCCCGCAGTACGGCGCCGGCGGTGACCACGGAGATCCCGTGTTCGGAGCTGCGCCCGCCGAACACGACGGCCACGCGCGGCTTGCGAGGCGGCTGCTGAGGGCTCTGGGGGAGGTTCTCGGTGCTCATATCGCGTTGAGAGTACCCGTTGGTAGTGCCCCGATACAGCGTGCGCCCCCGCGGCGAACGAGGCAAATAGCGAGGCCGTAGCTCAGTGTCGTTCGGGTTTCGCGCTGCGCGACATCAGCTCCTTGACGGCGACCACCGGTGCCTTGCCCTCGTGCACGATGCCGACGACCGTCTCGGTGATCGGCATGTCGACGCCGTGCCTGCGGGCCAGATCCAGCACGGACTCACAGGACTTGACGCCCTCCGCGGTCTGCTTGGTGACCGCGATGGTCTCCTGGAGGGTCATGCCCTTGCCGAGGTTGGTGCCGAAGGTGTGGTTGCGCGACAGCGGCGAGGAGCAGGTCGCCACCAGGTCGCCGAGACCGGCGAGTCCGGAGAACGTCAGCGGGTCGGCGCCCATGGCGAGTCCGAGCCGGGTCGTCTCCGCGAGACCGCGCGTGATGAGCGAGCCCTTGGCGTTGTCACCGAGGCCCATGCCGTCCGCGATGCCGACGGCGAGGCCGATGACGTTCTTCACGGCGCCGCCGAGTTCACAGCCCACCACGTCGGTGTTGGTGTACGGGCGGAAGTACGGCGTGTGGCAGGAGGTCTGGAGTCGCCGGGCGACCGCCTCGTCGGTGCAGGCGACCACGGCGGCGGCCGGCATCCGGGCGGCGATCTCCCGCGCGAGGTTGGGTCCGGTGACCACGGCGATGCGGTCGGCGCCGACCTTCGCGACGTCCTCGATCACCTCACTCATCCGCATGGCGGAGCCGAGTTCGACACCCTTCATGAGGGAGACGAGGACGGTGTCGGGCGCGAGTAGGGGGGTCCACTCGGCGAGGTTGGTGCGCAGGGTCTGCGAGGGGATCGCGAGGACGGTCAACTCCGCGTCGCGCGCGGCCTCCGCGGCGTTTGCCGTCGCCCGGAGGTTCTCCGGGAGTTCGACGCCGGGGAGGTAGTCCGGGTTCGTCCGCGTGGAGTTGACGGCTTCCGCGAGTTCGGGACGCCGCGCCCACAGGGTGACCTCGCACCCCGCGTCGGCGAGCACCATGCCGAACGCGGTGCCCCATGAACCGGTACCGAAGACGGCCGCCTTGACGGGCTTGCTCACTTGCTCTTCTCCCCCTCGTGGCCGCTCTGGGCCTGGGTCCGGCGCCGCTGCTCGATCCGCTCGCGGCGCGGGTCGTACGCCGTCTCGGGCGCCTTCTCGCCGCGGATCTGCTCCAGCTGGGCGGTGACGGCGGCCATGATGACCTCGGTGGCCTCCTTCAGAAGGTCCGGGGTCATCTCCTTGCCGTAGAACGGCGACAGGTCCACTGGCGGGCCCGCCAGGACGTGCGAGGTCTTGCGCGGAAACACGTGGAGCTTCTTGGCGTACGGCGGCAGGAGTTCGTTGGCGCCCCACTGCGCGACGGGGATCACCGGGCACTTGGTCTGGAGGGCCACCCGCGCGGCACCGGTCTTGCCGATCATGGGCCACTGGTCGGGGTCCCGGGTGATGGTGCCCTCGGGGTAGAACGCGACGCATTCGCCGCGATCCACGGCATCGATGGCGGCCCTGAAGGCGCTGAGCGCGTCCGTGGTCTCGCGGTAGACGGGAATCTGCCCCGTGCCGCGCATCATGGCGCCGATGAATCCCTTGTTGAAAAGACCACTCTTCGCGAGGAATCGCGGAACGCGTCCGGTGTTGTACTGGAAGTGCGCGTACGCGAAGGGATCAATGTGCGAATTGTGGTTGACCGCGGTGATAAATCCGCCGTCGGCCGGAATATGCTCCATTCCACGCCAGTCCCGCTTGATCAGAACCACGAGCGGCGGTTTGGCGATCACCGCTGCCAAGCGGTACCAGAAGCCGATTCTGCGGCGGGGCACGCGGACACCTTCCTCTAGGGCCTGGGGGGCCGCACAAGTGTCGCCCCGGGCCGCCGGTCTGTCGAGAACACCGTACGCCCCGCCACCGACACCGCCAGATGGGCCGCGTGACGACTGAGTGACAATGGCCGCCACCAGAGAAGGACGGAACACGCGTGCAGTGGACGTTGGTCATCCCGCTCAAGCCCTTGGCGCGGGCCAAGAGCAGGCTCTCGGACACCGCCGACGACGGGGTGCGCCCGGGTCTGGCGCTCGCCTTCGCCCAGGACACCGTGGCGGCCGCGCTGGCTTGCCGTGCGGTCGGTGATGTGGCGGTAGTCACGGATGACGCCCTGGCGGGCCGCGAGCTGGCGGCCCTGGGCGCCCGGATCGTCCCCGACGAGCCACGGGGCGGCCTGAACGCGGCCCTGTCGCACGCGGCGGCCGTCGTACGGTCCACGCGTCCCGAAAGCGCCCTCGCGGCCCTGAACGCCGATCTTCCGGCGCTACGGCCCCTTGAATTGGCCCGGGTCCTCGACGCTGCCGTGGAATTCCCGCGCGCTTTTCTCGCGGACGCCGCAACAATCGGCACGACTCTGCTGGCGGCCCGGCAGGACGCGGAATTGCGCCCCGCCTTCGGCCCGGATTCCCGCGCACGACATCGCGCCTCGGGAGCGACGGAACTCCCCCTCACCGAGGTGGATTCCGTACGACAGGACGTGGACACCGGCGAGGACCTGCGGGCCGCGCTCGCCCTCGGGGTGGGCCCCCGGACGGCCGCCGCCGCTGCGCGGTTGCTGATTCCCGGGCAGTAGGCTGCGGCCATGCAGGCGACCGCGTACACGTACGACCCCGAAAGCCGCAGCGGGCAGGTGCTTCTCGACGACGGCACCCCCGTCCCCTTCGACACACCGGCGTTCGACGCGGGTGGTCTGAGGCTGCTGCGTCCCGGACAGCGCGTGCGCATCGAGATGGACGGGGACAAGGTCACCCTGGTGACCCTCCAGACCTTCTGAACCCCCTGTGCACACACGCCGCGGGCCGGACTCCGATGCGGAGTCCGGCCCGGCGCGTGAGTGCCCTGTGCCCTTACCTCTTGCGGGCCGTGGCCTTCTTGGCGGTGGTGGTGCGAGAGGCCGACTTCTTGGCGGGGGCCTTCTTGGCGGTCGCCTTCTTCGCCGGGGCCTTCTTGGCCGTCGCCTTCTGGGCGGTGGTCTTCTTCGCGGCGGTGGTCTTGGCGGTCGCCGTGCTCTTGGCGGGCGCCTTCTTCGCCGTGGTCTTCTTCGCGGTGGCCGTCGTCTTCTTGGCCGTCGTCTTCCTCGCGGTGGTCTTCTTGGCCGCAGCGGTCTTGGCGGTGGCCTTCTTCGCGGCCGCCTTCTTGACCGTGGCCGAAGCCCCGCCGCTCAGGCTGCCCTTGGGCGCCTTCTTGACCGCGACGTCGTTCTTCGGGAGCTTCTTCGTGCCGCTCACCAGGTCCTTGAAGCCCTGGCCCGCGCGGAAGCGCGGAACGGAGGTCTTCTTGACCCGAACCCGCTCGCCCGTCTGGGGGTTACGGGCGTAACGGGCCGGCCGGTCGACCTTCTCGAACGAACCGAAGCCGGTGACCGAGACCCGGTCGCCCGCGACCGTCGCGCGGACGATGGCGTCCAGGACCGCGTCGACCGCGTCGGCGGCCTGCTGGCGGCCGCCCACCTTGTCGGCAATCGCTTCTACGAGCTGCGCCTTGTTCACGTCTTCCCCTTCGGAGACATTGCCAGAACGAAAGTGTTCAAGCTTTTTCGCACGTTAGGCAGATATATACCGCAAATCAAACACGAAACGGGCTTATCACCCTTGTGCCGCAACGAACTCGACTGCTCTGGACTTGTTCAGCGTTCCTCTTCCGGGATCCGCCCCGCGTCGAGGTCGGCCATGAACCCCTCCAGACGCCTTGTCGCTTCGACGACGTCGTGCTTGGCCGCGGCCGTAATGACCAGCAGCTTCCGGGTCAGCGCCATCCGTACGCCCTCCGGGACTTGCAGTGCGCGCACCCTTGCGTGCGCTTCCTTGAGTTGGTCCGCGACTGCCGCATAGAGCTCGAGTTGGCCGTCGTGTTCCATGCACAGATTGTGCCATCTGGGGCGAGTTGTCGCCTGCTAGGGGTGCAACTGCGGCCTCAAACGGCCTTCCGGGCACATCCGGAAGCCACGGCTACAAGGGACGCGTACCCCGACAACACCCGTCGTAACGTGGGAAGTTGAACGGGCGTGTCGCGGCGCGCGAGGCCGTCCGGGCGCAGACACGGCCGTACCCCCGATCGGGCTGATCGGGGGTACGGCGGGGATGTTGAGGTGGCCGAAACTCGACCTGTTCAGTTGCTCCGAAGGAGGGTTCCGGGTGGTCCGGCCGCCCTCGGGGTCAGCTCTGCAGCGTCCTCGGCTTGTACGAGGGCCGCTTGGCCTCGTACGCGGCGATGTCGGCCTCGTTCTGGAGGGTGATGGAGATGTCGTCCAGGCCGTTCAGCAGCCGCCAGCGGGAGTTCTCGTCCAGCTCGAAGCTCGCCGTGATGCCCTCGGCGCGCACCTCGCGGGCCTGAAGGTCGACCGTGATCTCGGCTTCGGGGTCGTTCTCCGTGAGCTCCTGGAGCGCGTCCACGATCTTCTGCTCCAGAACCACCGTGAGCAGGCCGTTCTTGAGCGAGTTGCCGCGGAAGATGTCGGCGAAGCGGGAGGAGATCACAGCCTTGAAGCCGTAGTTCTGCAGCGCCCACACGGCGTGCTCACGGGAGGAGCCGGTGCCGAAGTCGGGGCCGGCGACCAGGACCGTGGCGCCCTTGCGCTCGGGCTGGTTGAGGATGAATTTCTCGTCCTTGCGCCAGGCCTCGAACAGTCCGTCCTCGAACCCGTCCCGGGTCACCTTCTTGAGCCAGTGAGCAGGGATGATCTGGTCGGTGTCGACGTTGGAGCGGCGCAGCGGGACGGCCCGGCCGGTGTGCGTGGTGAATGCTTCCATGATTCTCAGACTCCAGCGGCGACAGGGGCGTCGGACAGGTCGGCGGGCGAAGCCAGGTGGCCCAGCACGGCGGTCGCGGCCGCGACCTGCGGCGACACCAGGTGCGTACGACCGCCCTTGCCCTGCCGGCCCTCGAAGTTGCGGTTGGAGGTGGACGCGGAGCGCTCACCGGGGGCCAGCTGGTCCGGGTTCATGCCCAGGCACATCGAGCAGCCCGCGTGCCGCCATTCGGCGCCGGCCTCCTTGAAGACGACGTCCAGGCCCTCGGAGACGGCCTGCAGACCCACGCGCGCGGAGCCGGGAACGACCAGCATCCGTACACCGTCGGCGACTTTGCGGCCCTTGACGAGCTCGGCGGCGGCGCGCAGGTCCTCGATACGGCCGTTGGTGCACGAACCTACGAAGACGGTGTCCACCTTGATGGAGCGCAGCGGCTGCCCGGCCTCCAACCCCATGTATTCCAGGGCCTTTTCGGCAGCGAAGCGCTCCGAAGCGTCTTCGTACGAAGCAGGATCGGGGACGTCCGCCGAAAGCGGCGCGCCCTGGCCGGGGTTGGTGCCCCAGGTGACGAACGGCGCCAACTCGTCGGCCTTGATGACGACCTCGGCGTCGAACGCGGCGTCCTCGTCCGTCTTCAGGGTCTTCCAGTACGCGACAGCCGCGTCCCAGTCCTCGCCCTTGGGCGCGTGCGGGCGGCCCTCGAGGTAGTCGAAGGTGGTCTGGTCGGGGGCGATCATGCCCGCGCGGGCGCCGGCCTCGATCGACATGTTGCAGATGGTCATGCGGGCTTCCATCGAGAGCTTCTCGATGGCGGAGCCGCGGTACTCCAGGACGTAGCCCTGGCCGCCACCGGTGCCGATCCTGGCGATGATCGCCAGGATCAGGTCCTTGGCGGTGACGCCGTCGGGCAGTTCGCCGTCGACCGTGATGGCCATGGTCTTCGGGCGGACCAGCGGCAGGGTCTGGGTGGCCAGGACGTGCTCGACCTGGGAGGTGCCGATGCCGAACGCCAGGCCGCCGAAGGCACCGTGCGTAGAGGTGTGGGAGTCACCGCAGACCACGGTCATGCCGGGCTGGGTCAGTCCGAGCTGCGGACCCACCACGTGCACGACGCCCTGCTCGACGTCGCCCAGCGGGTGCAGGCGGACGCCGAAGTCGGCGCAGTTCTTGCGCAGCGTCTCCAGCTGGACGCGCGAGACCGGGTCGGCGATCGGCTTGTCGATGTCGAGGGTCGGGGTGTTGTGGTCCTCGGTGGCGATGGTCAGGTCGAGCCGGCGCACCTGGCGACCGCTCTTGCGCAGACCGTCGAAGGCCTGCGGGCTGGTCACCTCGTGCAGCAGGTGCAGATCGATGAAGAGGAGGTCGGGCTCGCCCTCGGCGCGCCGGACGACATGGTCGTCCCAGACCTTCTCCGCGAGTGTCCTACCCATCGCTTTCCCTCCGGCCGGCAAACGTCCACCGGCCCAACTAGAGATCTTGAGGAGACGGCACCCGGCCCCAGTTCACGGGCGCCCGTCACCCGGCCCGTACGGTCACCGGGCCGCTGTGTCTACAAGGGTTGCGCGTCTCACGAAAAAAGGAACTTGCGTTTCACAGAGTGAGACGTGAGTATCGTTTCATGGACAACAGTAGCGGCGTCGGCGTTCTGGACAAGGCAGCCCTTGTCCTGAGCGCTCTGGAGTCCGGTCCGGCCACCCTCGCGGGCTTGGTCGCGGCGACCGGACTGGCACGACCCACGGCCCACCGGCTGGCCGTGGCTCTGGAACACCACCGCATGGTGGCACGCGACATGCAGGGCCGTTTCATTCTGGGCCCGCGCCTCGCCGAACTGGCCGCGGCCGCCGGTGAGGACCGCCTCCTCGCGACGGCCGGCCCGGTGCTCACGCATCTGCGGGACATCACCGGCGAGAGCGCACAGCTCTACCGCCGCCAGGGCGACATGCGTATCTGCGTCGCCGCGGCGGAGCGCCTGTCGGGCCTCAGGGACACGGTCCCGGTCGGCTCGACGCTCACCATGAAGGCGGGCTCCTCGGCCCAGATCCTGATGGCGTGGGAGGAGCCGGAGCGCCTGCACCGCGGTCTCCAGGGCGCCCGCTTCACGGCCACGGCCCTGTCGGGCGTACGACGCCGCGGCTGGGCACAGTCCATCGGCGAGCGCGAGCCGGGCGTGGCGTCCGTGTCCGCGCCCGTACGCGGCCCCTCCAACCGCGTGGTGGCCGCCGTCTCGGTCTCCGGCCCCATCGAGCGCCTGACCCGCCACCCGGGCCGCATGCACGCCCAGGCGGTCATCGACGCCGCCGCCCGCCTCTCCGAGGCACTGCGCCGCACGGGTTGAGGAGCAGGGGGCGATCGTCCCCACGTCGGCTCAGGACCAGCCTCAACGCCGCGGCAGATCTTGGACCAACGGGGACCGGACCACCTGAAGGGGCGCGGGGAACTGCGCGAGCAATCACCGACAGCCCGCACGCGCCCCACAACGGCTTCCCCCTATGGCGTTCAGGCGTCCGCCGACGCCCCGGACCGATAGGCGAACCGCTCTTTCGCGTACCGCCCGCGCGCAGCGACCGGCACCTGCCCGTACGCCGCCGCGAGTCCGATCGCCGGCATGTCCGCGTAGATCGACTCGTAGGACCCCTCCGGCACCACATACGCCTCGTGCCACAGCCCCACATGCTGCCGCATCTTCCCCGCCTTCTCCTTGCGGTTGATGATCGCCCACGCCCTGTGGTGGAACATCTCCGGCGAGTGCGCATAGGCGTACAGCTTCTCCTTCGACTCCCAGTACTGGACGACGTAGTACGTCCGCGGCGAGGCCGTCAGCAGTACATGCGAGAGCAGCCCCCGCTCCGGAGCCTTCTGCAGCTCCCGCAGCATCCGCGGCATGGCCAGGAAGACCGGGACCCAGTGGTGCACGGCCCAGAAGTGGTTGATGCGCATCCCGATCAGCAGGACGACCACGTCCTTCTCCGCGGACGCGGTGGTGCGGCCTGCTGCGACCTTCTTCCCGACCATGGGACCCCCTCGTTGGTGAGCAGCACTATCCGACTGCGGCATGTTTGGATAGTGCCGATATCCGAGAGGGGGTGCAAGAGATGCGGCTGGCCGAACTCAGCGAGCACAGCGGTGTGTCCACCGCGACGATCAAGTACTACCTGCGCGAAGGGCTGTTGCCGCCGGGCCACCAGATCAACGCCACCACGGCCGAGTACGACGAGGAGCACCTACGGCGGCTGCGGCTGGTGCGCGCGATGATCCAGGTGGGCCGGGTGCCGGTGGCGAGGGTGCGCGAGGTCCTCGGACACGTGGACGACGACTCCCTGGGCCGCTCGATCCGCCTCGGCGCGGCGCTGTGGGCCCTGCCGCAGGTGCCCGAGCCGGACGAGGACGACGAGTACGTCCGGGCCGCGCACCAGGAGGTCACCGCACTCCTGGACCGGCTCGGCTGGGAGAACGCCAAGCAGCTCACGACCATCTCCCCCGCGTACCGCTCGCTGGTGGTGGCAGTGGCCGCGTTCCGCCGGCTCGGCTACGAGTGGGGGGCCGAACAGCTCGCGCCGTACGCCGAGTTGATGCACCGGACGGCCGTCCTCGACCTGGACAACCTCGAGACGCAACCGTCGGAGGCGGAGCGGGTCGAGTTCGCGATCCTGGGCGCGATCCTCAACGAGCCGCTGCTGCAGTCGCTGCACCGGCTGGCCCAGGAGGAGGAGTCGACGCGGCGGTACGGCTTCGAATGAAGCCCCCGGACACGGCGAAGGCCCTCCACCGAAGTGAAGGGCCTTCCTCTACGTACCCCCGACCGGATTCGAACCGGCGCTACCGCCTTGAGAGGGCGGCGTGCTAGGCCGCTACACAACGGGGGCGTGGAGCCTGCGTTTCCGCAGGTCCGAGCTGGTCTACCTGGACTCGAACCAAGAATGACGGTACCAGAAACCGTAGTGTTGCCAATTACACCATAGACCAAGGTGATTTAGACTAAATCGTACCCCCGACCGGATTCGAACCGGCGCTACCGCCTTGAGAGGGCGGCGTGCTAGGCCGCTACACAACGGGGGCCCTAGCGATCCTGCATGAGCGTCAGCGGGTGCGACCCTGACTGACCCTCCGGGAAGGATCTGTACCCCCGACCGGATTCGAACCGGCGCTACTGCCTTGAGAGGGCAGCGTGCTAGGCCGCTACACAACGGGGGCTTCGCGGAATCGATCTCCGCCTTTGCAGATGAGCTCTGCGAGCTGGCCTACCTGGACTCGAACCAAGACTAACTGAACCAGAATCAGTCGTGCTGCCAATTACACCATAGGCCACTGGAACTCAAGCCCCTACGGGGATCTTGTTCTAGTTTGCTCCTCCGGATCCCGGCCTTTCGGCCCGCTCCCCGGCGGCGCAGGAAGAACATTACCCGAAGGTGGACGGGGCTCCAAAACGGGTATCCGCGCCGAGGACCGCGGGGAGTTCGGCGAGCGAGGCGATGCGCCGCGGTCCGGCAGGGGTGGGGACATGGGCGTGCACACTGCCGTCGCGGTCGACCCAGACCGACAGCAGTCCGGCCTCGGCGGCACCCCGGCCGTCGATCTCCGGGTGGTCGCCGACATAGGCCACCTGGTGCGGGGCCAGCTCCAGGGCGTCGCAGGCCGCGAGGAAGGCTCCCGCCTCGGGCTTGGAGACGCCCAGTTCGGCGGCGCACAGGATGACCTCGAAGCGGTCGTGCACGCCGAGCACGCGCAGCTTGTGGTCCTGGACGTGGATGCTGGAGTTGGACAGCACGGCGTGCCGGTGACTGGCGGCGAGGGCGTCCAGGACGGGCAGCACGTCGGGGAAGAGGGCCCAGGCGGTCTCGTAGTGCGCGATGTACCGCTGGAACCAGGCGTCCGCCTCCGCGTCGGTCAGCTCCTCGCCCAGGAACACCCGCACCCGGTCCCGCCGCTGCCCCTGGAAGTCGACCTCTCCCGCCGAGAACCGCGCCCACTGGGTGTCCGTGATCGCCCGCCACCGCACGATGGCCTGCTCGACGTTCTCGTACGCCTCGAGCAGCCCCTCGGCCGTCAGATGCAGACGCATTCCGATGCGGTCGGCCCCCGTGTAGTCGAAGAGGGTGTCGTCCACGTCCCAGACCACGGCCCGAATGCTCATGATCCGACGGTAACCCGGCGTCCGGGGCCACGTCCGGCGATTTGCGGCCCCTCAGGACTCGGGCGAGCGGCGCGGCGTGGACTGGCACACTGGGCTCATGACCGCGTACCGCGTCCAGTTCACCGTCGAGGCCCAGGCGACGTACGACGCTCTGCCCGGAGAGCGTCGCGCCCAGTTGGACAAGGCCGTGCGGATACTGGCTCGTGATCCGTTCCGCAAGACATCGACCGCGCAGCTCGGGCCCGATGAGCACCTGCGCAAGGCCTATGTGGCGCCCGGCGTGATGCTGGAGTACATGGTGGCCGGCGCGATCATGGTCGTCGTGGTGTTGGAGATCTTCGACGAGAGCGCCTACCTGATCGACGAGACCGACGCGGTCTGAGACCGGCCGAGGGGCGGCAGCCGGAGTCCCCGGTTGCCGCCCCTCACGCGTGCGTGCGTTACACCATCAACTTCTCCAGCGCCGCGTCGATGCGGGCCAGCGTCGTCTCCTTGCCCAGGATCTCCAGGGACTCGAAGAGGGGCAGGCCGACCGTGCGCCCGGTGACGGCCACGCGGACCGGGGCCTGGGCCTTGCCGAGCTTGAGGCCGTGGGTCTCGCCGGCGGCCAGCACGGCCTCCTTGAGGGACTCCGGCGAGGTCCAGTCCGCGGACTCCAGCTTCTCGCGGGCCGTGCGGAGCAGGGCGTCCGAGCCCTCCTTCATCGCCTTGGTCCACGAGGGCTCGTCGAAGACCGGCTCCGGCAGGAACAGGAAGTCGACGTTGTCGGTGATCTCGGAGAGGACCTTGAGACGGGTCTGGGCGTGCGGGGCGATCGCCTGCCACTTCGTCTCGTCGAAGTCCTCCGCGGACCATGGGGCGAAGGGAGCCTTCAGCCACGGGGCGCAGCGCTCCGTGAAGTCCTTCACGTCCAGGAGACGGATGTGGTCTGCGTTGATCGCCTCGCACTTCTTCAGGTCGAAGCGCGCCGGGTTGGGGTTCACGTCCGCGATGTCGAAGGCCGCGACCAGCTCGTCGGTGGTGAAGATGTCCTTGTCCGCCGAGAGCGACCAGCCCAGCAGGGAGAGGTAGTTGAGCAGGCCCTCGGGCAGGAAGCCGCGCTCCCGGTAGAGGTTGAGCGAGGCCTGCGGGTCACGCTTGGAGAGCTTCTTGTTGCCCTCGCCCATCACGTACGGCAGGTGCCCGAAGGCGGGCACGGACTTCGCCACGCCCAGCTCGATCAGCGCCTTGTACAGGGCGATCTGGCGTGGGGTGGAGGACAGCAGGTCCTCGCCGCGCAGGACGTGCGTGATCTCCATCAGCGCGTCGTCGACCGGGTTCACGAGCGTGTAGAGGGGCGCCCCGTTGGCTCGTACGATCCCGTAGTCCGGCACGTTCTCCGGGGTGAAGGTCAGCTCGCCGCGGACCAGGTCCGTGAAGGTGATCGTCTCGTCGGGCATACGGAAGCGGACGATGGGCGTACGGCCCTCGGCGACGTACGTGGAGACCTGCTCGTCGGTCAGGTCGCGGCAGTGGCCGTCGTAGCCCGAGGGCTTGCCGGCCGCACGAGCCGCCTCGCGGCGGGTGTCCAGCTCCTGCTGGGAGCAGTAGCAGTGGTAGGCGTGACCGGCGTCCAGGAGCTTGGCGGCGACGTCCTTGTAGAGGTCCATCCGCTGCGACTGCCGGTACGGGGCGTGCGGGCCGCCGACCTCGGGGCCCTCGTCCCAGTCGAAGCCCAGCCAGCGCATCGAGTCGAGCAGCTGGTTGTACGACTCCTCGGAGTCGCGGGCCGCGTCGGTGTCCTCGATGCGGAAGACGAGCGTGCCCTGGTGGTGCCGGGCGAACGCCCAGTTGAACAGGGCGGTGCGGACCAGGCCCACGTGGGGGTTACCGGTGGGCGAGGGGCAGAAACGTACGCGGACGGGTGCGCTAGCCACGCTTGACAACCTTGTTGGTGAGAGTGCCGATGCCTTCGATGGTGACGGCGACCTCGTCGCCGACGGTGAGCGGCCCGACGCCTGCCGGGGTGCCCGTGAGGATCACGTCACCGGGGAGCAGCGTCATGGCCTCGGAGATGTTGACGATCAGATCCTCGATCGGGTGGATCATCTCGCTGGTGCGGCCGAGCTGGCGTTGTTCGCCGTTGACGGTGAGCTGGATCGTCAGGTCGGACGCCGTCTCCAGGTCCAGATCCGTCTCCACCCAGGGGCCCAGCGGGCAGGAGGTGTCGAAGCCCTTGGCCCGAGCCCACTGCTTCTCGCGCTTCTGGACGTCCCGGGCGGTGATGTCGTTCGCGCAGGTGTAGCCGAAGATCACGTCCTTGACGCGATCGCGCGGCACCTCGCGGCACATACGGCCGATGACGACGGCGAGTTCGGCCTCGTGGTGGACGTCCGCCGAGAAGGAGGGGTACTGGATCTCGTCGCCGGGGCCGATCACCGAGGTGGAGGGCTTGAAGAAGGCGAAGGGGACGTCCGGGACCTCGTTGCCGAGTTCCTTCGCGTGGTCGGCGTAGTTACGGCCGTACGCCACGACCTTGTTGGGGAGCACCGGGGGCAGCAGCCGGACCTTGCTGAGCGGGACCTTCGTACCGGAGAGCTCGAAGTCCGCGAACGGGATGCCCTTGATGATGTCGAGGACGAGTTCGTCCGGCCTGTCGCCCTCGACCGCGCCGAAGGCGACGTTCCCGTCGATGGAGAATCTGGCGATGCGCACGGGATCTGGGCGCCCCTCTACTCGGCCGGCTGGAGTCTGACGCTCCAGGCTAACGCGGGGAGGGGTGCCCCGAGGCTCTGGGACAGTCCCGTGCCTGGCGTGACGCGCCCGGGTCACCTGCCCGAAGGGCGGTGATCCGGGCGCGCTACGGTTACTTGGTGGCGGAGACCGGGATCTCCATCAGGACCGTCCGCCGCGGGTTGGCGGTCTGGGCCGGGAGGGCGAGCGAGTGCTCCGGCTGCTCCGGGATCTGCAGTGCGTCAGCGTCCTCGAGATGCGCCAGCGTCGTGCGCCGCGGGTTGGCAATGTTGCGGAACATCATCGTCGTCTTCACGGTTGTACTCGACCTCGGCAGTGATGGTGTGGACAGATGGAGCCTTCTTGTAAAGCGCCAGGCTAAACATGCCATTCCCCTCCGAAGCCGCGAAGACCTCATGATCGATGTGTGAGTTTGCTCACTGACCTGTGGGCAAACCGGACAATCCAGAGCCTTGACTCACCCCAACGAAACGGACATTGGCTCCCTGAAGCCATCATTCCGCTCCTGATCATGGCGACTGGGACACCTGTCCCCGCAGGGTGACTCGCGGACTTATGTCCGTTATCGACAAGAAAGCTTCCCACGCCCCGTGACACCGCCCTCACGTGGTGTCACGTAGGTCACGGTCTGACCCTCGGACCTTGTTGGAGATCCGGCACTGTGCTGGAATTCCACGGACCGCCGCGGGATCGAACCGGCGCACAGGGGGCGCAGAGAAGCGCCGCGCGGCGGTGAGTAAGGGGGAGCAGCGCCGGTCACTCAGACCACCCGGGGTGCGCATTCAGGGCGCTCCCCACAACGCCGACACCGTGCTCCGCCGTCCTGCGGAGGAGCGCCTGGTCCAGAGGTTGCGACGCTAGTGCAGGGACGTTTCAAGAGGGATGGCAGCGCTTCGGCCGAGCCGGAGCAGCACGGCGGGACTGGCCCCAATGTCGGCAGTTCCTCCCCCCAGCACGCCCAGAACCAGGGCCCGGCCCCGTCCATCGACGGCGGTTCCGGCCCCGGGCGCCCCGGCACGTCGGCGTCCTCGGGCCCGGCGGCCGCGGCCAAGCCGACGGTGAAGCCGCCGAAGGGCCCGAACGGCCCGGGATCACGCGTAGCTCTGCGCAACTGGCGCATCTCCACGCGCCTGGTGTCGCTGCTCGCGCTCCCCGTGGTGGCAGCCACCTCGCTGGGCGCGCTGCGCATCAACGACTCCATGGACGACATCCAGCAGCTCGACAACATGAAGCTGCTGACGGAGATGACCAAGCAGGCCACCGAGCTGGCCGCGGCCCTCCAGGAGGAGCGCGACCAGTCGGCCGGTCCGCTGGCGCACGACTCCACGGCGAGCAACATCACGGTCAAGGGCTACCGGGACAAGACGGACCGGGCCGCGACCAACTTCATCGCCGCCGCCGAGGACATCGACACCGCCGGCAAGGACAGCAACCTCCAGGGCGTCCGAGACAGCCTCGTCGGCCTCGTCCGCGACCTGGACACGCTGGGCAAGATCCGCGGCGACGCCTACGAGACCAAGGGCAACGCGACACAGACGGTCGAGTCCTACCACCGCCTGATCACCCACCTGCTCGACCTCTCGCAGGACATGGCCCAGGCGACCAGCAACCCGGAGATGATCCAGAGCACGCGTGCCCTGGCGGCCTTCTCCTCCGCCAAGGAGTACGCGTCCAGCCAGCGCGCGATCCTCGCGGCGGCACTGCCCGCGAACAAAAGCACACTGGGCAGCCTCTCCGAGACCGACCGGCTGTACGGCCAGGGTGCGCTCGACAGTGAGGCGTCCGACCTCAACACCTTCCGGAGCATCTACGGCGACAACAACGCCGAGGAGCTCCTCCAGCCCATCGAGGACGGCAACTCGAACATCGAGGCCGCCGACCAGTACGCCGGCCGCGCCTTCGGCCGCCAGGGGGGCCTCGCCGACCTGGACAAGCGCTCCTACAAGGACTGGGTCGACGACAGCTCGACCAAGATCCAGGAGATGGGCCGCATCGAGCACACGCTGCTCGAGGACATGGAGCAGAAGGCCCGCGAACTGCGCAGCGCCACCGAGCGCGACGCGATCATCGCCGGTGCGCTGATCCTGCTCGTGCTCGGTGTCTCGCTGGTCGGCGCCTTCGTCGTCGCCCGGTCCATGATCCGCTCGCTGCGCCGCCTCCAGGAGACCGCCACCAAGGTCGCCCAGGACCGGCTGCCCGAGCTGGTCAAGCAGCTGTCCGAGTCCGACCCGCAGGACGTCGACACGTCCGTGGAGTCGGTCGGTGTGCACTCCCGGGACGAGATCGGCCGGGTGGCCGCGGCCTTCGACGACGTGCACCGCGAGGCGGTCCGCCTCGCCGCCGAGCAGGCCCTGCTGCGAGGCAACGTCAACGCGATGTTCACCAACCTCTCGCGCCGCTCCCAGGGCCTCATCCAGCGTCAGCTCTCGCTCATCTCCGAACTGGAGTCCCGCGAGGCCGACCCGGACCAGCTGTCCTCGCTCTTCAAGCTCGACCACCTCGCGACCCGCATGCGCCGTAACGGTGAGAACCTCCTCGTCCTCGCGGGCGAGGAGCCCGGCCGCCGCTGGACCCGCCCGGTCCCGCTGGTCGACGTGCTGCGTGCCGCCGCGTCCGAGGTGGAGCAGTACGAGCGCATCGAGCTGGCCTCCGTGCCGACCACCGAAGTGGCCGGCCGCGTGGTCAACGACCTCGTGCACCTGCTCGCCGAGCTGCTGGAGAACGCCACCTCGTTCTCCTCCCCGCAGACCAAGGTCAAGGTCACCGGTCACGCGCTGCCCGACGGCCGGGTGCTGATCGAGATCCACGACACCGGCATCGGCCTCTCCCCCGAGGACCTCGCCGCGATCAACGAGCGGCTCGCCTCGCCGCCCACCGTGGACGTCTCCGTCTCCCGCCGCATGGGCCTGTTCGTGGTCGGCCGGCTGTCGCAGCGCCATGGCATCCGCATCCAGCTGCGCCCGTCCGACTCCGGTGGTACGACCGCGCTGGTCATGCTGCCCGTGGATGTCGCCCAGGGCGGCAAGAAGCCCCAGCCCAAGCCCGGCCAGGGTGCCCCCGGTACCCCCGCGGCGGCTCAGGCCGCCGCCGGTGTGGCCGCGGCCCGTCGTGGCGCCGGCAACGGCCAGGGCGGTGCCCTTGGCGGTGCGCCCGGTGGCGCGGGCGGTGGCGCTCTCGGTGCCGGTGCCCCCTCGGGCGGACGGCTCAGCTCCGGTCAGGGACCGCGGGCCGCACTGCCCGGCAGTGGCCAGGACGGTCGTCCCGGTGCGCCGGGCGGACCGCGAGGACCGCAGGGTCCCGGTACGCCGCCGCAGGGCCGGCCCGCTCCCGCCGGTGCCGGGTTCGGCGGCCAGGCGCCGGGTGCTCCGCAGGGCCTCCAGGCCGCGGGCACGGGCGGTCCGGGTCAGGACTCCTTCAACGGTCAGGACGCTTTCGGCGGCGGCCAGGACGCCTTCGGCGGCCGGGGTCCCGTGCCCCCGCAGTCGCAGGCCCCGAACGCCGGCCAGGCTCCCGAGCCGGGTGGCCGGCGCCGTCGGCCGCAGCTGCCGGGCCGCGGTGGTCCGCGGGCCGAGCTGCCGGGCGGCAACCAGCAGCCCCGCACGCCGAGCTGGAGCGACGAGAACGCGCAGCCGCCGGTGCCGCGCGCCTCGCTCGACGTCCCGCGCGGGCACGACGAGCAGGACCCGGCCGCCACCTCGCGGATGCCGCGGATCGACGACCACCGGGGCCCGGCGAGCACCTCCGAGTTCCCGCGGCCGGACTTCGACGCGCCGCAGAACACCGGCCAGTTCCCGAGGCCGGGTGCGAACGGTCCGCAGGGCGACTTCCCCCGTCCGGGTGCGGTCGGCCCGCAGAACAACGGCCAGTTCCCGCGGCCGGGATACAACGGACCCCAGGACACGGGTGAGTTCCCCCGCCCCGTCACGAACGACCCGCAGAACACCGGCCAGTTCGTCCGTCCGGACGTCTTCGGTACTCCGCCCGGACCGAACAGCGGTTCGCAGACCGGGCAGTTCGCGACGCCGCAGGCGTACGACAGCGGCTCGACCGGCCAGTTCGCGATGCCAGGCTATGACGGCAGCTCCACCGGCCAGCATTCCCTGCCGGGTCGTCAGGACCCCGCGTCCACGGGCCAGTTCGAGCGCCCCCAGGCCAACGGCGCCGACTTCGGCGCCCCGCGGCCGCCCATGCCGCCGCGTCCGCAGCAGCGGCCGGTCCGCCAGGAGCCGGAGGCGCTGCCGCCGGCGGGTCCCGGTGACGGCCGGACGCCGCTGTACGACACGCTGGAGACCAACTGGTTCCACGGCAGCCAGCAGCAGGGACAGGGGCAGCCAACCAACGGCAACGGCTCCTCCCCGGCTCAGGCACCGCGGCAGCAGCAGGCTCCCGCGGCCCCACAGAGTTCTGCCGGCGCTCCGCAACGGCCTGCGGCCTCCGCGGGCTGGCGCAGTTCGCCCAACGACGACCTCGTCCGGCAGGCGGAACGTGTCCGCCAGCCGGCCGCGGGCGGTGTCACCACCTCCGGTCTGCCGCGCCGGGTGCCCAGGGCGAACCTCGTCCCGGGTACCGCTCAGCAGCAACAGCACCAAAGCGGTCCGGCTGTCTCGCGTGCGCCTGACGACGTGCGCGGTCGGCTGACCAATCTCCGTCGGGGTATCGCGCAAGGTCGTCAGGTCGGCGGCAACGGCCAGACGGGCAGCTTCCCGAACCCCACTCACCAGCAGGAGCGTTAGTTGAGCCCGATGAGCCAGGCGGCACAGAACCTCAACTGGTTGATCACCAACTTTGTGGACAACACCCCAGGGGTGTCCCACACCGTCGTCGTGTCCGCCGACGGCCTTCTGCTGGCGATGTCCGAGGGCTTCCCGCGCGACCGTGCCGATCAGCTGGCGGCCGTCGCTTCGGGGCTGACCTCGCTCACAGCGGGTGCCTCACGGATCTTCGAGGGCGGCAGCGTGGCCCAGACCGTCGTGGAGATGGAGCGGGGATTCCTCTTCCTCATGTCCGTCTCCGACGGTTCCTCGCTCGCGGTTCTCGCCCACCCGGAATGCGACATCGGCCTGGTCGGATACGAGATGGCACTGCTCGTCGACCGCGCGGGCGCAGTGCTCACGCCCGACCTGCGAGCTGAGCTGCAAGGCAGTCTGCTCCACTGACCCGCACGGATCCACCCGTCTCACCAAATCACCGTCCGGCCGCCACAATCCCCCCACCGGCCTCTTCAGACGGCTTGCCCGACCGACTTGCTGTCCCGCCCGGAGGATTCATGACCCCGCCCACCGCCTCTCATGATCCGTACGCGGAGCCGTACGAGGATGAGGGCGACCAGCCGCTGGTACGGCCGTACGCGATGACCGGCGGCCGGACCCGGCCGCGCTACCAGCTCGCCATCGAGGCTCTGATCAGCACCACGGCCGACCCGGCGGCGCTGATGGGGCTCCTCCCCGAGCACCAGCGCATCTGCCACCTGTGCCGTGAGGTGAAGTCGGTCGCCGAGGTCTCGGCGCTGCTCGCCATGCCGCTCGGTGTGGCCAGGATCCTCGTCGCGGACCTCGCCGAGGCCGGACTGGTGGCCATCCACCAGCCGGGCGGCGACGAGAACAACGGCGGCGCTCCCGATGTGACGCTGCTCGAAAGGGTGCTCAGTGGACTTCGCAAGCTCTGACGCGGGGCGGGCCACCACCTCCGCGAAGATCGTGGTGGCGGGCGGCTTCGGCGTGGGCAAGACCACGTTCGTCGGCGCGGTCTCCGAGATCAACCCGCTGCGCACCGAGGCCGTCATGACGTCCGCGAGCGCGGGCATCGACGACCTCACCCACACCGGTGACAAGACGACCACCACGGTCGCCATGGACTTCGGCCGCATCACGCTCGACCAGGACCTGATCCTGTACCTCTTCGGTACGCCCGGTCAGGACCGCTTCTGGTTCATGTGGGACGACCTGGTCCGCGGCGCCATCGGCGCGGTGGTGCTGGTGGACACCCGGCGTCTGGCCGACTGCTTCCCCGCGGTCGACTACTTCGAGAACAGCGGTCTGCCTTTCGTCGTGGCCCTCAACGGCTTCGACGGGCACCAGCCGTACGCTCCCGAGGAGGTGCGCGAGGCCCTGCAGATCGGGCCGGACGCACCGATCATCACGACGGACGCCCGGCACCGGTCGGACGCCAAGAGTGCCCTGATCACGCTGGTCGAGCACGCCCTCATGGCACGTCTGCGGTAACGCCCCGAAGGCATGTCGATCAGCTCCCAAATCAAAAGCGTCATACGGCAGTTGTCGTAGATGTCCCGGAGCCGGCTGTGGTCTTTGCCACGGTCGGCCCCGGCGTTCATAACGTTTCGGCAGAGGAATCGGGTGGTACGGCCACGCGTGGTTGCCAACCGGTCTCGCTGCGCTCACAACGGCCCCGTCTTTTGACGGGGCTCGTTCTTTATGACCGTTTTATCTGGGGCTTACATCACGCGGAATACGTGCGTACCACTGTTTGGAGGTGTGCAGGCCGTCGTGCTGGAATGCGTGAACTGCCCAATAGTCAAAGACGTACTCATCAGTCGATGACGTACTGGGCTCTGAGAGACTGCGGCACAACGTAGGTGCCGACCCCTCCGAGAGGTTGTTGGTCGAGTGAGGCGAAGCAAGAACGGTCCCGAGCCGTCGGCCCGGGGCAACTTCACCCCGCCGCCGCGCGGAGCGGCGCCCGCCCCTGTGCCCGGTCCGGACTCGACGGCCGCGCCGTCGTCCAGCGGCGGCCGGTTCTCCCCACGCAACTGGCGGGTGCCCACCCGGCTGAACGCGATCCTGCTCATACCCGTGATCGTCGGCCTCGTCATGGGCGGCTTCCAGGTCAAGAGCTCGATCGACACCTGGCGTGAGGCCGAGGACGCGGAGAACACCGCGCGTCTGGTGCGGGCCTCCCTCAGCTACGCCGACGCCCTCTACAACGAGCGCGACAGCTCCGCCCTCCCGCTGCTCAGCGGCCAGGGCCAGGACAACGCCACGGTCGTCGCCGCGCGCAAGAAGACCGACGAGGCCGCGGACGCCTTCGACGAGGCCGCCCAGAACATGCCGCAGAAGGCGGGCCTGCAGCGCCGCCTCACACTGTTCCGGGACGGCGAGGACGGGCTCCAGACGCTGCGCGCCGGCGCCTACACCTCCTCCAAGCTCACCGGCGTGAAGACCGAAGAGGGCTACACCCAGATCGCGCACCCGCTGACGGAGTTCGCCAACGAGCTCGGCCTGGGCACCGGCAACATCACCAGTTACGGCCGTACCGTCTACGCCATCGAGCTCACCAAGGCGGCCCTGTCGCTGCAGCGCTCCATCGGCATGCACCTGCTGATCAAGCCCGGCCCGGGGCTGAGCAGCTTCGCCAGCCAGAAGGTCGCCCTCTCCTCGTACGCGTACCTGGAGGGCATCGCCGTCGAGGAGTACGTCGGCGGTGGCACCGCGGCCGACGCGGCGAAGCTCGACACCGCGAAGAAGCAGATCCAGGCCGAGGGCGCGGCGCTCGCGAAAGAAGCCGCGGCCAAGAACCCGAACTACGTCCCGCCGCCGTCCAACCCCGTGGACATGGTCTCCAGCCTCGCCCAGCTGCCGTCGATGGACGAGAGCGCCCGTGAGGCGCTCGGCAAGGACGGCATCACCGCCGAGAACTGGTGGGCGGTCAACACCCTCAAGTACAACGCCTACCGCCAGATCGAGACCGACCTGGCCGACACCGCGGTGAACGAGGCCTCGAGCATCGCCGACGACGCCAAGCGCGACGCGTTCATCGTGGGTGCCGCCGTCGTGGTCGCCCTGCTCCTCGCGTTCATCCTGGCCGGTGCGGTCGCCCGCCAGATGTCCCGCTCGATGCGCCAGCTGCGCAACGCCGCCTTCGGCATCGCCGAGCAGCGCCTGCCGATGCTGGTCGACCAGCTCTCGCGCACCGACCCCGGCCGGGTCGACACCCGGGTCGCCCCGATCCCGATCACCACCAAGGACGAGATCGGCGAGGTCGCCCGCGCCTTCGACCAGGTCCACCGCGAGGCCGTACGACTCGCCTCCGAGCAGGCGCTGCTGCGGGGCAACATCAACGCGATCTTCACCAACCTGTCCCGGCGCAACCAGTCGCTGATCGAGGGCCAGCTGACCCTGATCACCGACCTGGAGAACAACGAGGCCGACCCGGACCAGCTGGAGAACCTCTTCCGCCTGGACCACCTCGCGACCCGTATGCGCCGCAACGGCGAGAACCTCCTGGTCCTCGCCGGCGAGGAGCCCGGCCGCCGCTGGGACCAGCCGGTCCCGCTGGTCGACGTGCTGCGCGCCGCCTCCTCCGAGGTGGAGCAGTACGAGCGCGTCGAGCTGTCCGGCGTCCCGGAGGCCGAGATCCACGGCCGCGCGGTCACCGACCTCGTCCACCTGCTCGCCGAGCTCCTGGAGAACGCCACCACGTTCTCCTCGCCGCAGACCAAGGTCCGCGTCACCGCGACCCGGCTGCCCGACGGCCGCATCATGATCGAGATCCACGACAAGGGCATCGGCCTGACCGCCGAGGACTTCGCGGACATCAACCACAAGCTGGCCAACCCGCCGACCGTGGATGCCGCGATCTCCCAGCGCATGGGTCTGTTCGTGGTCGGCCGGCTGTCCGACCGGCACGGCATCCGCGTCCAGCTGCGCCCCTCGGGCGAGCAGGCCGGCACCACCTCGCTGGTCATGCTGCCGGACGCGATCACCCACGGCGGCGGCGGCGAGCACCAGCCGGACCGTGACGAGTTCACCGTCTCGCAGATCATCCCGGAGCAGAACTTCGGCGGCGAGAACTTCAACAACGGCCTGCCGATGCGTACGGCCGCGGAGCTCGGCTTCGACGACAGCCGCTACTCCGAGGTCCCCGACGACATACGCGAGCTGGACCCGGTCGGCCGCTCGCTGATGCGCGAGGAGCGCCGCGCGGCCCTGGAGTCCCAGAACGGCGGCGAGCCGGGCGCTCTCCAGGGTCCGAACCCGGCGTACACCGACGCGTTCGACGCTCCCCAGAGCGCCCCGCAGAGCGGTTACGACAACGGCCGGGGCGGCCTCCCGGAGCAGCAGCCCGCCGCGTACGACCAGCAGACGTCGTACGAGGAGGCGCAGCAGGCGCCGTACGAGGAGCAGCGGCAGACCGCGTACGAGGAGCCGAAGCGCCCGGCGTACGACGAGCCGTACTTCGCGCAGAACGGCGGCCTGCCGCAGAACGACACCTTCTCCGCCGGTGGCGGCTACCCGGAGCCCTCCTATCCGGAGCCGGTCCAGGAGGAGCCCGCGGCGGTGCACGCGGCCGCGCCGGAGACCTTCTCGGGGTTCGAGGAGCGCCGCTACCAGGATGACTGGCCGCAGCCGGACGGTTACCAGAACGGCTACCCGGACCAGTACGCTCCGGAAGCGGAATCTGTGCAGGCCGCTGACGTGAGTGAGCGCAACGGCGTAGGCTTCGAACGTCCGGGGCCGGCCCCCGCCACCGTGGGTCACGAGCTGACCGACGCCGGGCTCCCCCGCCGTGGCTCCACCGGGAGCGGCGCCAACGGCACGCGGCACGCGAACCAGGAGCCGTCGGCCTCCGCGCCGGAGAGCAACGGCGGCGGTGAATCCTGGCGCTCGGCCAACGACGCGCGCTGGCAGCAGGCCTCCCAGCTCCGGAAGCCCAAGGCGGGCGGGGTCACCTCCTCCGGTCTGCCGCGGCGGGTGCCCAAGGCCAACCTGGTCGAGGGAGCCGCCGAATCCACCCCCCAGGGGGGCCCATCGGTCTCCCGTGCTCCCGAGGACGTCAGGGGCAGGCTGAGCAATCTGCGTCGTGGTGTCCAGCGGGGTCGCAACGCAGGCAGTGAAACGAACGGTCAGGGCTTCGGTTCTGACAGCACCTACAACCAGGAGCGTTAGTGTGAGCCCGATGAGCCAGGCGGCGCAGAACCTGAACTGGTTGATCACCAACTTCGTGGACAACACCCCGGGGGTGTCCCACACCGTGGTGGTCTCCGCCGACGGACTCCTTCTGGCGATGTCCGAAGGCTTTCCGCGCGACCGAGCCGACCAGCTTGCGGCCGTCGCCTCCGGTCTGACCTCGCTGACCGCGGGTGCCTCGCGCATCTTCGAGGGCGGCGCCGTGAATCAGACGGTTGTGGAGATGGAGCGGGGATTCCTGTTCATCATGTCCGTATCCGACGGTTCCTCGCTCGCGGTGCTCGCGCACCCCGAGGCGGACATCGGCCTCATTGGGTACGAGATGGCCCTCCTGGTGGACCGAGCCGGTTCGGTCCTGACGCCCGATCTGCGTGCGGAGCTCCAGGGCAGCTTGCTCAACTGACAGACAGACGGTGCGTTTTGGCGTCCCGGGGCCGTAAGGTTTCGGGACGCGGCTCCACACAGCGTGATGGGTGCCCGGCACAGTCGGAGGAGGAGAGAACGTGGCAACACCCCCAGGTGGTTCATCTGGCAATTGGTCGTACGGCCCCGGCCAGGGCCAGAACGACGGTTCCCAGAACCCGAACCGCTACAACTTCCCCTCCGCACCGAGCCAGCGGCGTCAGCAGCCGTACGCCCCGCAGGGCCCCGGGCCGTCGCCGTACGACCAGCCGCCCGCCCCGCGCATCCAGCCCGTGCAGCCGCAGCGACGCACCCCTGAGCCTTCACCCGCGGGAGGCGCCAGCAATCCTCTGGTGCGCCCGTACGCCATGACGGGCGGCCGAACCCGCCCGCGCTACCAGCTCGCCATCGAGGCGCTGGTGCACACCACCGCGCAGCCGCACCAGATGCAGGGCCAGTTGCCCGAGCATCAGCGGATCTGCAACCTCTGCCGGGAGATCAAGTCGGTAGCCGAGATCTCGGCGTTGCTGACCATCCCCCTCGGCGTGGCCAGGATCCTCGTCGCCGACTTGGCGGAGGCGGGCCTGGTCGCCATCCATCAGCCCGGCGGCGACGAGAACGCCGGCGGCCAGCCAGACGTGACACTGCTCGAAAGGGTGCTCAGTGGACTTCGCAAGCTCTAGCGGAGGGCCTTCCCGCTCCACCACGTCCGCGAAGATCGTGGTGGCCGGCGGCTTCGGCGTGGGCAAGACCACGTTCGTCGGCGCCGTCTCGGAGATCAACCCGCTGCGCACCGAGGCCGTCATGACGTCAGCTTCGGCGGGCATCGACGACCTCACCCACACCGGTGACAAGACAACCACCACGGTCGCCATGGACTTCGGCCGCATCACCCTCGACCAGGACCTGATCCTGTACCTCTTCGGTACGCCCGGTCAGGACCGCTTCTGGTTCATGTGGGACGACCTGGTGCGCGGCGCCATCGGCGCGATCGTCCTCGTTGACACGAGGCGCCTTGCCGACTGTTTCCCGGCTGTCGACTACTTCGAGAACTCGGGGCTTCCTTTTGTGATCGCCCTGAACGGGTTCGACGGGAACCAGCCGTACAACCCGGACGAGGTCCGGGAGGCTTTGCAGATCGGGCCGGACACGCCGATCATCACGACCGACGCGCGGCACCGTGCGGACGCGAAGTCGGCGCTCATCACTCTCGTGGAGCACGCGTTGATGGCTCGCCTGCGGTAAGTGGTTCTGTTTGCGGCTACTGGGCTGCCACGGACGGTTGCGCGCCGTCTGCGGCGGCCCAGTGGCTTGTCGCGCCCACGCGGCGGAGCCGCAAGTCGATACAGCCCCGCGCCCCTTCGGGGCACGTCTAAGGGCCCCTCTCATGGAGAGGGGCCCTTAGACGTGCTTACGGCTCAGTGCCAGCTGTGCGGGGCCCGGAAGCCGCCCTCGCGCTCCAGGCGGCGCCAGCCGGCCTTGGGGCGGGCTCGGTGGGCCGGGGTGGACGACGGGGCGGCCGCCGCGCGAGCCAGGAGGATCGCCGTGATCGCGGCGACTTCCTCGGGCTCGGCGTGGCCCTTCTCGACGCGGATGTCAGGGGTGCTCATAGGTCACAGTCTCCGTGAGAGAGGTTTCCGCGAGGGTGTCGCGGAGGGTCCGCGGGGTTACTGCGGAGGGTTGCCGTGCTTACGGGAGGGCAGGTCGGCGTGCTTCGACTGGAGCATCGCCAGGGACCGGATCAGTACCTCGCGGGTTTCCGCCGGGTCGATCACGTCGTCCACCAGGCCGCGCTCCGCCGCGTAGTACGGGTGCATCAGCTCGGACTTGTACTCCTTGACCATGCGGGCCCGCATGGCCTCGGGGTCCTCGGCCTCGGCGATCTGACGCCGGAAGATGACGTTGGCGGCACCTTCGGCACCCATCACCGCGATCTCGTTCGTCGGCCAGGCGTAGGTGAGGTCGGCGCCGATGGACTGGCTGTCCATGACGATGTACGCCCCGCCGTAGGCCTTGCGAAGGATCAGGGAGATCCTCGGCACGGTGGCGTTGCAGTACGCGTACAGCAGCTTGGCGCCGTGGCGGATGATTCCGCCGTGCTCCTGGTCGACACCCGGAAGGAACCCGGGGACGTCCAGGAAAGTGACGATCGGGATGTTGAAAGCGTCACACATCTGGACAAAGCGTGCAGCTTTTTCCGACGCCTCGATGTCCAGGACACCGGCGAGCGTGGAGGGCTGGTTGGCCACGATGCCGACGACCTCGCCGTCCATCCGGGCCAGCGCGCAGATGATGTTGCGGGCCCAGCGCTCGTGGACCTCCAGGTAGTCGCCGTCGTCGACGATCTCCTCGATGACCTTGGTCATGTCGTACGGCCGGTTGCCGTCCGCCGGGACCAGGTCGAGCAGCACGTCGCCGCGCCGGTCCGCCGCGTCCGTGGACTCCACGCGCGGCGGGTTCTCCCGGTTGTTCTGCGGGAGCATCGAGAGCAGGTAGCGCACCTCGGCGAGGCACGTCTCCTCGTCGTCGTAGGCGAAGTGGCAGACACCCGACGTCTCGGCGTGCACGTCCGCGCCGCCGAGGCCGTTCTGGGTGATCTCCTCGCCCGTCACCGCCTTCACCACGTCCGGTCCGGTGATGAACATCTGGGACGTCTCGCGGACCATGAAGACGAAGTCGGTGAGGGCGGGGCTGTAGGCCGCGCCGCCGGCGCACGGGCCGAGCATCACGCTGATCTGCGGGATGACGCCCGATGCCTTGGTGTTGCGCTGGAAGATGCCGCCGTAACCGGCGAGGGCCGAGACGCCCTCCTGGATACGGGCGCCCGCGCCGTCGTTCAGGGACACCAGAGGCGCACCCGCCGCGATGGCCATGTCCATGATCTTGTGGATCTTCGTGGCGTGGGCCTCGCCCAGCGCGCCGCCGAAGATGCGGAAGTCGTGGGCGTAGACGAAGACCGTACGGCCCTCCACCGTGCCCCAGCCGGTGATGACACCGTCGGTGTACGGCTTCTTGGCCTCCAGGCCGAAACCGGTCGCCCGGTGCCGGCGCAGCTGCTCGACCTCCTGGAAGGAACCCGCGTCGAGCAGCAGCTCGATGCGCTCCCGTGCGGTCAGCTTGCCCTTGGCGTGCTGCGCCTCGGTCGCCTTCTCGCTGGGGCCGGCCAAGGCCGCCGCACGGATCCCGTGCAGTTCGGCCACCCGCCCGCGCGCGTCCGTCGGCTCACCCGTCGTCTCACCCGGCGCATCATCCAAAACGGTCATGTAGCGACCTTACGAAGACCCGCGAGGAATGCGAGCCGTCGACTCCTCACAGTCTCCGGCCCGTTTTCCTGGTGCCACTGAACAGAACCCGGGAGGCATGCAGGCGTTCTGACTGCTCAGGGGGCCTGCCGCTTGTAGGGGTCTTACAAAGTCAGGGTGTGAGAGTCACCTCACATTCATGCGTGGCGCATACCGCCCCCGGGGTGACGCGCAGGTGCAGCAGGCGGCCCGTGGCGCGTATGTCGACCGTGTCGTCGGCGCGCACGACCGAACGCACGGGCCGGTTCCAGACGATCTCCAGCGGTTCGCCCGAACGGGGTGGCTCGGCCACGGAGAGAGTAGCGGTACGACCCCTGCGGCGGACCAGCACGCTCGCCCCGGCCGACGCGCTGAGCGGACCCGCGGTGCCGGCCCGCCAGAAGTTGGCGGCGATCAGGCCCAGGTGGTCGACGCGGACCGCCTGGCACCCGCTGTCGTTGGCGAGGACCGACAGCCAGTGGTGGTCGGCGGCGCGGGCGGCGACGGCGTGACGGGAGGCCCCGGGCATCAGGACATAGGCGTACGAGGCGTCCACGGGGTCGGTGCCGTGGTCGAGCCAGAGGGTCTGCCAGCGCCGGGTGCGTCGTTCGGTCGTACTGGAGGTGTTGATGTCGGACCAGGCGCCGGTGCGGTCCTCGCGCAGGGCGCGCAGGTCACCGGGGACGAGCCAGCCTCCGTGCCCCTCCAGATGCGCCCAGCCCCGTCCCCGTACGAAGGACTGCGTCCCGCCCTCCCCCAGGTTGCGGTTGTCGACCACGGTCTCGACGGGGACGCCGTCGGTGCAGGTGATGCCCGCGCCGAGGCAGATCACCGCGTCCGCGACGCAGAACCACGACTTGCGGGCCTGAAGGGTCGACTCCAGTCCCTTCAGGTGCTGGCCGACCGCCGCGTACTCGCCGTCGGTCGTGCCGCCGACCCAGCGGACGTCCGGCTTCGGCTCGCCCCACTCGCCGCCGGCCCGGTCGGGAAGACGTTTCGTGGAGACGGTCGTGCCGGGGAGGCGGTACCAGTCGACGGTCGGCCAGTACCAGTCCGTGTACTGATCGGCCCGGCCGCCACGGCCCTCGGCCCACCAGGAGAGCATTCCGGCGCCGGTGTGCCAGCCGCGCGGGTTCTCGCCGTTGCCGCATTCGTAGGCGGCGATGCGGTCGCTGGCCATGGCGATGTTCGCGACGAATCCGGGGCGGCGGTGGACGGCCCTGTCCATGGCGGCGAAGAGCGTGTGCCCGACGGGTTCGGGGGTGGCGGGGACGGGTGACTCTGCCACCGCGTGCAGCCGGGCGAGGTCGGCCACGTCGAACTGGGGTGCGGTCAGGATCGGTGTGACGGTGTCCCGTTCGATCCAGCCCTTCACCAGGCCGTGCCAGCGGAACCGCTCCTCCCCCCCCCCCCCCCTCGCTCACCCCGCCCGCCAGCAGCGCGATGGCGGCGATGACCCCCTGACCGTGGAAGTGGTCGCCGCGCATGACGTGCCGGTCGTCGCCCTTGAGATGACCGCGGCTGATGGCACGGCCGTTGACGCTGTCCATCACCAGTCCGTCATGGATCAGCGGGGCGTAGGCGCGCTCGACGCTGTCGAGGACGGTCTGCCGGTTCGGGTCGGTCACCTCCCACTCGGACCCGGCGAGGAGGGCGAAGAGGCGGCCGAGGCCGTCGAGCAGGACCTGGCCGTAGGTGCCGGAGTAGGCGACCCAGGTGTGCTGGACGAAGGAGCCGTCGGCGTAGAGGCCGTCGCCCTTCGTGACGTACGGGAAGACCGGCGAGAGGGCGTCACGGGCGAGGGCGATCTTGTCGGGGACTCTGCCGAGGATGCCGCGCAGGACGACGGAGCGGCACAGGTCGACGCGGTTGGCGCCGGTGGAGGTGCCGGAGTAGTCGGTGAGCATCGCGTCGGGGATGAAGTGGTCGACGGCGGCACAGGCGGCTGTGACGCGGTCCGGACCGAGGTGGTCGTACAGGGCGGCCGCGGTGTCCATGAGGAGGCGGGGGCTGCCGATCTGCCATTCCCACCAGTTGCCGTAGCGGGTGGTGGAGGGGTTGTAGACGGTGGCGCAGAGGTGGTCGAGGCCGCGGAGGACGTCCGCGAGGAGAGCCTCGTCGCCGGTCGAGCCGGTGCCCCGCTGGACGTAGGCCTGGGTCATGGTCCACAGGCGGCTGTAGCTCCGGGTGATGCCGGCCGGGGGGTCGTAGGGGTGGCCTGGCCAGAGGGACGTGGCGCTCGGGGCCATGGTGGCGCGGAAGCCGCGGGCGAGTGCGCCGGTCTCGGCGAGACGGGCGGCGTACGGCTGCGCTGCCGGGTCGTATCCGGTACCGAGGGCGATGCCGAGCCAGCGTCGGCGGAGGGTGTCGTAGGGATCGGCTGCGGCGGCGCGGGCGGGCGGGGCGGTGGTGGCCAGGAGCGCCGCCGCGAGTAAGACGGCTCTGCGGGTGGGTCGCACGAGGGCTCTGCGCTGCGGGTTCATACCGGGGCATCTACCACCTCGAGGCCATCACGCCAACACTTCGCGGATGATGTTGAAACCTGTATGGAATAGGTCTACGGTCGTTCGCGTTGAGTAGTTCAAGATTCAACATCACCACTCCAAGGAGCACGCCATGACGAACACCGACCTGACCGCACTGACCGGCGACTACACGATCGACGCGGCCCACTCCACGATCGGCTTCACCGTGCGTCACGCCATGGTCACCAACGTCAAGGGCAAGTTCACCGAGTTCACCGGCTCGCTGCACCTGGACGGCAGTGACCCGTCCGCGTCGACGGCCTCCCTCGACGTCAAGATGGACAGCATCGACACCGGCTCGGCGGACCGTGACGGGCACCTCAAGAGCGCGGACTTCTTCAAGATCGAGGAGTTCCCGACGATGACCTTCCGCTCCACCAAGGCGGAGGCACTCGGCGACGAGGACTACCTCATCACCGGCGACCTGACGATCCTCGGCACCACCAAGCCGGTCACCATCGACCTCGAGTTCAACGGCGCCGCGAAGGACCCCTTCGGCAACGAGCGCGTGGGCTTCGAGGGCAAGGCGGAGATCAAGCGCTCCGACTGGGGCCTGACCTGGAACACGACCCTGGAGACGGGCGGCGTCCTGGTCTCCGACAAGATCAAGCTGAACTTCGACATCTCCGCGATCAGGAACGCGTGACCCCGTCGCCGCGGATCAGCAGGTGCGCCGGTACGGGAGGTCCGGGAGGTACGTCTTCCAGGCCGTCCCGGACAGACCGGAGCCGGCGCATCGGCAGACCTCGGTGATCAGATGGCCCGGGTTCAGGTCGTACCGCCGCACGGGGATGTGAGTGCCGGAGGCGTAGAGCGTGCCGTCGGGGCCGAACGCGAGTGCGCGGATCTCGGCGCCCGGGGTGGGCAGAGTGGTCCCCAGGAGCCGTTGCGACGCCAGGTCCCCCAGGTGCGGGCTGCCGGCCGATCCGGCGACGGCGAGCGTACGTCCGTCGCGGGAGAATGCGAGCGCGGTGCCCCCGTGCTGCCCGTCTGACGATTGGCCATCATCGCTGCCCGTACGGCCGGTTCCGCGTGCCGTGTCGCTGTGTCGCGGTGTCGCCGTGTTCGCGCAGGGGACGTCCGAGTTCATGCTGCCCGGGCTGATGCGCGACATCGCCCGGGAGTTGGACGTGTCCGGTTTCGCCGTGGGAATGGCGGTCGGGGCGCCCTTGATGGCGGGCTTTGCCCGGCGGTGGCCGTGGCGTCGGGCACTGCTGGGGTTTTCGGGTGTGCTCCTGAGTGTGCCTGTCGTCAGGGCGGTGACCGGCAGTTTCCCGGTGCCGCTCGGCACCCGGGCGGTGGGTGCGCTCGCCAACGCCGGATTCCTGGCCGTCGCGCTGGTGGCCGCGGTCGGAATGGTCGCTCCGGATGCCAAGGACGGGCCACCTCGACGCTGCTGGGCGGGGTCACGCTCGGGTGCTGTCCCTCACGGAGCCGGGGCGGCTCGCGCTGGAGAGGGACATGGGCGAACGGGACGCCCGGCCGGCGGGGGCGTGGGCGTCCTTGAGCGCGACCGGGCGGGGGGAGCCGGAGCCGGCCGCGGAGTTGATGGAGCGGGTCGCCGACGCGGAGACACCTGCGTCTGGCTGAATCGCACCCCTTGTGCGTGAGTTCACAGGATTCCCATAATCCATCAACTGCTTTGACCGGCCCATGTCAGAACTTGGGCGTTTCTTTTCCCTCGGATTTGGCATGAGCTCGTCAAAGCCACCCCTCACCTGGAAGAGGCATCTTGAAGACACTCCTCACGACCCTCAAGAGATGTCTGGCGGTCGGAGCCGTTGCGCTCGCGATCGCCGGCCTCCAGCCCGTGTCGGCCGCCCAGGCCGCCCCCTCGCCCGTCGTCGGCGGCAGCCGTGCCGCACAGGGCGAGTTCCCGTTCATGGTGCGCCTGTCCATGGGGTGCGGCGGGGCGCTGTACACCCAGCAGATCGTGCTCACCGCCGCGCACTGTGTGAACGGCACCGGAGCGAACACCAGCATCACCGCCACCGCCGGGGTCGTGGACCTCCAGTCCAGCAGCGGGCGGGTGCAGGTCAAGTCGACGTACGTGTACCGGGCTCCCGGGTACAACGGTGACGGCAAGGACTGGGCGCTCATCAAGCTCGCTGCGCCGATCAACCTTCCTACGCTGAAGATCGCGACGACGACGCAGTACAACACCGGCACCTTCACGGTCGCGGGGTGGGGTGCGGCCACCGAGGGCGGGGCTCAGCAGCGGTATCTGCTGAAGGCCACCGTGCCGTTCGTGAGCGACGCCACCTGCCGGGGATACAGCGGGTACAGCGGACTCATCGCGAACGAGGAGATCTGCGCGGGGTATGCCTCGGGCGGGGTCGACACCTGCCAGGGAGACTCCGGTGGGCCCATGTTCCGGCGGGACTCGGCGAACGCGTGGGTCCAGGTGGGCATCGTGAGCTGGGGCATAGGGTGCGCCCGGGCGAACGCGCCCGGGGTCTACACCGAGGTGTCCACGTTCGCCTCGGCGATCGCTTCGGCGGCCGCGTCACTGTGAGGTGAGGCGGGTTCTGTGCTGCGGGTCCGGTGCGCTGCGCACCGGACCCCGTGGTTTCTGCCCCCGTCGGCCCTGAGGGTGCGACCCTTCGCGCAGCACCCCCGCCCCCCGCTCAGAACCCCCCGCCCCCGAAGTCCCCTCCGCCGCCGAAGTCCCCTCCACCACCGAAGTCGCCGCCCCCGAATCCGCCGAAGTCCCCGGAGTCGAAGTCCGAGCCGGAGAGGTCGCCGCCCTCGTAGCCGCCGAAATCGCCGTAACCGGAGCCGTAGTCGGCCGCGTAGGCGGGGGTGGCCATCATGCTGCCGAGGACCGTGCCGACCAGCAGGCCGGGGAGGAGGCCACCGCCGAAGTAGCCGCCGGCCCAGGGGCCGTAGGCGGGGCCCGCGTCCCAGTAGGGGCGGCGGCCCTGGTCGGTGTCGACCTCGCGCATCACCGGGTCCCGGCCGTCGGCCAGGCGGGTGGCGTCCGCGGCGCAGACCGGGACCTCGCGCGGGGCCCCGCCCGGCGGCGTCCAGATGGCGTCCGTGACGGAGGGGCCGTGGCGGGGGTCGAAGAAGCAGGGGACCCGGCGCTCGGGAAGCGCCCGGCCCTCGCGGCGCGCCGCGAGCTGGGCCAGCGAGAAGCGGCCGTCCTCCAGGGCCCGGGTGACCGCCCGCACGTCCTCGGGTCTCGTGGCCGCCCCCATGAGCGACTTCGCCTGCTCGTACGCGTCCAGGGCCCGCTCGTAGTCCGCGCGCATCGCGTCGTCGGCGCCCGCCTCGGCCGGGTGGAAGTCCAGCCGGTCCAGTTCCTCGCCGAACGCCGTGATGTCCTCGTCCACCACCACCCGCAGCTTCTCCAGCGCCGCCCGTTGCTCCTCCGCGTGCCGGCGCCGGTTGCGCCGCACCAGCGTGTACGCGCCCGCGCCACCGGCCACGAGCACCGCGCCGACCGTGATCAGTGCCGTGCTCGAGACCCCGCCCCCGTCGTCTGAGGTCTGCCAGGTCGACGGGGCCGAGCCGCCCATGTTGGTGACCGCGGCGGCGGTGAAGTCGGTCAGCTGGGGGCGGGTGCCCTCGCCCTGGACGGTCGTCACCAGGTTCCGTACGGCCGGGTGCGACAGCACCGAGGAGTCGGCGCGGGCGTCGAAGGCGTCACCCAGGCGGACCGCGTACAGGCCGGTGATGCCGGTCGCGGTGCGCAGCTTCGTGAAGAGATCCTGTTTCGGGTAGTCGGCGGGCAGCACCGCGACGAACAGCGGCTTGTCCGCCTTCGTGATGCGGTCCGCCAGGGCGTCCGCGTCCTTGGCGGACAGCTGGGCCGCGGCGGCCGGATCGACGTAGACGGGGCTCTTGCGCAGGGCCTGACCGATGGCCGAGACACTCGTGGCGCTCGTCGTGCTCGTCGTGGCGGAGACGGGCGGGGCGCCCGCAGCCAGGACGGCCAGGACCGTGAGCACCAGGGCCAACAGCAGCCCTGGAAGGCTCCGGGTCCGTACTACGGCCTGCGCTGCGGCCTTCATACTTCGAAGCTACCCGAAACCTCCCGGAACCGACCTCTCAGGCGGTCATCTCAAGCAGACCGGTACGCCTGCGTCAGCTTCCGCACCGCCTCTCCGTAGTGTCCGGTCAGCAGCAGGTGGTCGGCGTCGGCGAAGGGCTTGGCCATGGCGGCCGTCATCCGCTCTGCCGCCTTCCGCTGGACGATCAGCCGGGCCTGCCCGACGAGCGCGCGGCCCCGGTCGTCGGCGCCGGCGTCCCGGGCGAGTTGTACGACCGCAACGCGTCCGGTGCACAACCGTGGTCGCACCGAGGATTGAGCGGTGCCATCCTCGGCAGGCGACGGGGGGTGGGGCTGTGAGACGACGGTTCATCGTCGGTGTGGCCTTGGTGGGCGGGGCCGTGGGGCTGTTGAGCGGGTGTACGGCCGTCGATCTGCCGCTGGCCGGGGTCCGGGCAGGGGCGAACGGGGCGCCGTACGTGTTGCTCAGGCCGTGCGGGGACGACAGCTACCGCACGCCCGGGCTCAACGGGTCGGTCGGGGAGGGATCCGTCACCGGGTGGCTCGTGAAGAAGACGAAGCTGAGCGGAGACGCCGACTTCCCGCTGTTCTCGCCTCCGGCCGCCTGGGGCGCCCGGCACCGGGGCACGCAGCGGCTGCTGCCGAAGCACCACTACACACTGAGCTTCGGCCACTACGTGACCGGCGACTCCTACAACGGCACCGTCACCTTCACCGCCGCCGACCTCGACGCGCTCAAGTACGGCCAGGTCTGGGCCGACGGCCGGGCGATGAGCCTTCGCGACTTCGAGGAGCTCGCCGAGTCTTCATGCTGAGGACGCGCGCCGAGGGTGGCCCCTCGGTCAGTCCGCCGGTGCCCTGATCGCGAAGTCGCACCACACGACCTTGCCCGAGTCCCGTTCCCGCACACCCCAGTCGTCGGCCAGCGCGGCCACGAGCAGCAGTCCGCGGCCGTGTTCCGACTCCGGCGTCGCGTCCGGGATGCGGATCTCTCCCGAGCCGCTGTCGTGGACCTCCACGCGGAGGACTCCGTCGGCGAGGTGGACGAGGTCGAGCCGGAAGCAGCGGTTGGGTGGAACGCCGTGGAGGAGGGCGTTGGTGGCGAGTTCGCTGACGCAGAGGAGGACGTCGTCGCTCCGCTCGGTCACGCCCCAGTCGGTGAGGGTGATGCGCGTCAGATCTCTGGCCACGGCTACTGACCTGCGGTCGCGGGGGGGTAGAGGGCGGTGCGGGCGTGGAGGAGTTGGGCTTGTGGGTTCACAGGACGACTGTCACAGGGAGTGACTACCGTGGGGCAGTGAGTGAGGTCGTAGTCCTGATCACTACGACCTCGCTACGCGGACTTGGAGTGCGGGCGGGGAAAGGGGACGACCATGTCGAAGAAGGTCGGTTCGTGGCAAGCGGTCGGCGCACTCGTGGCGCACTATCGGAAACACGCCCGGCTGACGCAGGAACAGTTCGCCGAGGCGGCGAGCGTTCACGTCGACACCGTGGGGTCGATCGAGCAGGGGCGGCTGGCACTCCAGCCGGACCGCGCGGAACAGTTCGACGAACTGCTCGGGACGAAGGGGGCGTTGGCGCTGCTCGTGGAGCGGATGCCGGTGCGGGAGAAGGTGGTGCAGTTCGCGCAGTCGTTGGTGGATCACGAGCAGGAGGCGGTCAGCCTCCTGTCGTACGAGACTCAGTTGGTTCCGGGGCTCCTCCAGACCAAGGACTACTGCCGCGCCGTTCGACTCTCGTTATCCCGCGCTCGGCACCGAGCATTCTGCGGCGGCAGGTCGGCAGCCCTGAGGTGATGCGTGATCAGGTCCGTCAGATCCTGGCGTACACCACGCCGCTCCACATGAGTTTTCAGATCATGCCCATGGACCGCATGCCGCATGCCGGGCTCGCCGGCCCCATGACACTGCTGGAGACGCCCAGGGACGAACGCCTTGTCTACCTGGAAGTACAGCGCGCCAGCTTCCTCATCGAGGATCCTGCCGAGGTCCGCGACTATCACCACAAGTATGGAATGCTGCGGTCACAGGCCCTCTCGCCCGACGAGAGCGTGCGCTACCTGCACGAACTGTTAGGAGACCGATGAGCACCGCACTTCACTGGCTCAAGTCCAGCTACAGCAGCAACGAAGGCGGCAACTGCATCGAGGTCGCCACCCAGCCGTCCGCCGTCCACATCCGCGACTCCAAGAACACCGGCCCCACCCTCCGTGTGGCGCCCGGGACTTGGGCCGCCTTTCTCGGGCTGGCGCGGCGAGACGAGGTCAAGTAGGGCGGGGCGTGTCCGACGGGGGGTACGCGTGGCGCGGCAGTGGGGAGCGGGCCGCCTACGAACGGGCCGTCAGGGCCCGGCTGAAGGACCAGCGGCTGCGTGAACTGCTGGAGCGGCGGCCCACGGTCACCGAGGACGCCGTCGTGGCGGCGATGTGCGCGGAGTCCGTCGTCACGCGCGTTGTGGGCACGTCTGCCCGGACGTTCACGCATCGGCTGCACCTGCGCGCGGGGCGGCTGAACGACAGCCATCGCTGGGCCGCTCCCCAGTCGCCCACGCTCTCCGCGCTCGGCGGGACGGACGACTTCGCGACCTTCGCCTGCGGTGGCGGCTGCGCCTTCCCGTTCCTTCTGGCGCTGCTCACCTCCTGGGGAGCCTCCAAGCTGGTCGCCGCGCCGCTCGCCCTGCTGTCGGTCCTCACCGTCCTGACGTTCGTCCAGGCCCGGCGGGCGGTACTGCGCAGCCTGCCGGACACCGACCCCCCGTCCGTGTGGCAGGCGGCCTTCGTGGCCGTCCCGCTGGTCCCGCTCGTCTTCTTCCTGTGGCTGCTGGAGCAGTTGACCGCCGCACTCTGGATCCGGGACCTGCGGCGGGGGCGCCTGCCGCACACGGTGGACCGGGTCGTCGAGGAACTGCTCGGCGACGACCGCGGCACCCTGCTCGTCACCAGCAGCCACGAGGGACTGCGCTCACCCCGCGGGCACTACTTCGTCCTCAACGGCTCCGCGGTCGAACTGAGCCGGAAGATGGACCAGTTGGACGGCGGGGTGATCGCCGTGAGCGGGCCCCGCGGGGTCGGCAAGACGACGCTCATGGAGAACTGCGTACGCCCCGACGACTTCGCCGTGTTCGCGCACGCCCCCGCCACCTACGCCCCGCACGACTTCCTGACCTCGCTGTTCGTCACGGTCTGCCGGGCCTACATGAGCCGGGCCGGCTACGACCCGCCCGAGTTCGTGCGGCTGTCCTACGTGCGCAGGGCCGTCCGCGCGCTGTCCCGTCCGCTGGGTCGCCTGCTGCGCCGGCTGGCCTTCGCCGTGCCCGCCGCGGCCCTGGTCGTTGCCGGCCTGTACGCCACGGAACGCACCCTGGAGCAGGACCACCGGCCCTGGGCGCAGCGGTACGGCGAGGAGTTGTGGGAGGCGGTCACCGGGTTCGTCCGGGACGTCTTCGAGGGCCGGAGGCCCGAGGCGGCGCTCGGCCTCGCCGTGGCCGGGATCGCGCTGTGGGTGCTGCGGGACTCCCAGGCCTTCTCCCGCTGGGTGCAGGGGATCACCCGCACGCTCTTCCGCGTGGTCACGATCGGGTTGATGGCCGGTCCGGTCGTCTCGCTCTACCTGGACGACCAGTTGCGGCGCTGGGCGCCGGCCATGGTCACGTGGTGGTCGGTGTCGCTGTTCTTCCTCTGGATGGTGTGCGGCTTCCAGTACCTCAACACTGGCGCCGGACTCCGCACCCGGGTGCTGTGGTGGCGGGTGGACCGTGCCTGGTTCTACGGGCCGCCCGCCAAGCTGATCCCGCTGCTGGCGCTGGTCCTCGCCGCGGTGGACGAGGACACCCGGCCCCTGCTCACCGACCCCGATCACTCGGTGCGCGTCCTGGTGTTCCTGCTCGGGGCGCTGCTGCACAGGCTCGGCAGGGGGCCCTGGTCGTTCCTGCGACCCGCACCCCGCCTGGTCGTCGAGTGCCGTGATCACCTCTACCGGCTCCAGACCGTGCAGAGTTCGAGTGCCGCGCTGACCTCCGGTGCCGCCGCCCAGCTGCTCACCCTGGGTTCCTCGCACACCAGCACCCTGACTTCCGTACCCCCCAACTACCCCGCTTTGGTGGGCGAGTTCCGGGAGCTGCTGACCCGGATCGCGTTCGACGAGCGCCTTCGGGGGCACCGGGTCGTGATCGCCGTGGACGAGCTGGACCGGCTCGGCACCGATGTGCAGGCGCTGGCGTTCCTGGGGGAGATCAAGGCGATCCTCGGGGTTCCGCACGTGCACTACCTGGTGTCCGTCGCGGAGGACGTGGGCGCGGCGTTCGTGCGGCGGGGGCTGCCGCACCGG